>DHXK01000008.1:0-3280 GCA_002413665.1 Legionellales bacterium UBA5158
GCTTGAGATAAACAGGTTTCTTAGTAAATAATGTGACATTTCTACTTTGCTAAGAAGGCGACATTTCTAAATTGCTTTGACATAGCCCAATAGTATAGACTATTGGGCTTATTGCTATTACTGGATCATATGGTGCGTAGGTTCCTGCATATATATAGGAGTCCAGCGATAATCTATCAAACATTTTTAGTCAATAGATAGCTAAATCTATCAGCAATTCTCGGCTAACCAAAATAGCCTGAATTTTCGCAGTAATTAGGTCGCTTAAGAAAAAAATATTTCGTAGAATACATCTCTGCCGAGCTTGAGTGCTCGTTATTTGGCTCCAACTACATAAGCGGTCCAAAAGTTTCGTAGGAGTTCAATTTTTATCCTCAATAGGTTTATTTCTGGCTGTTCGATGACGTTCTCGTAATTCCACATCAACATATTTATCCGTTGTGGCACCAGAGCTATGGCCAGCGTCATCACGTACATGCTCGCGAGGACGAATCTTTACATCATCTGAGATGCCTGTATGTCGTAGCCAGTGCACAGTTGCTTCTATCATAGACTCCGCCTCTTCACTAAGCCCGTCTTTATGGAGCTCTTTCATCGCCATATCAAAACAGTGCTGAACAATTTTTCGAATATATGTTGTGTTAGTAATAGGACCTTTACCTTTGATTTTTGGCAATAGTGGCGAATTATCTGCAGGGGAGGGGAGAAGTGATAATCCTAAATATTTGCGCCAACGTTTAAGTGCGAAAAGCATTGCATTGCTAACCGCAATTTGTCTTTGTTTGTTACCTTTCCCTACTGTTATAAACCACCAATTTCCATCACTATCACGATTAAAATGATTCATAGTTGGCGACCAGCGCGCACTAACCGAGAGTTCAGAAATTCGCAAATACATGGAATATAGTGCAGACATCATAAAAAATGTTCTTTCATGTGTGGCGGGGTCATCTTCAGCCATTGCTTTTGCTTTTTTTATTACGTATTGCCATTGAAGCTCTGACAGCCGCCTAATTTTGGGCTGCCCTTGAAGCTTCCGAATAAATTTACTTTTCTGACGAATCAATGCAATAGGATTCATAAAAACATATTCTTCTTGCAATAGGTAATTATAAAAAGTACTTAGGATTGCAAATAATTCTTTAACTGCACTGTGCGAAAGTTCGAAATTTTTTGAATCAGGACGCTCGCCTGTTCGATGTGCTCCTTTCGAAATAGTAACAACAAAAGGACGCCATTCTGGATTAGGAATACGCTTATCTTCTTTAGTAATAAAACGTGGAGCTTTTTTAATTCCAACCCATGATTTAGGTGGTTTTTGACAAAAGAGAATATATTTCTCAATATCTTCTCTTTTTAATTGTTGCAATGATTTATTTGCAATAATCATACACCACTGCAAGAATCTTTCTACTTCTCTCCGATATGAATTGAATGTTCCTTGACTACCCCTGTAACTTTTTAAAAATGATAATGTTTGTTTGAAATCATTATAATTTAAATTATCTTGTTTTGGGAATTGCATATCAATTTCATCAAAATGCTCTAGAGAATCAAATAAAGGAGAAAATGATTTACGCATATTAACCATGCTCCATGTAACGATGTCGGTTTGGTTCTCTCAACTAATTTATAAGCATTTTTATGCTTTGCATTCACATAGTGAGCGACTGTGTTTTATTTAACAATATCTAAATTGAGACCGTTTTATTAAAACTTTCAGAAGAACTAACCTTTGGTTTTTCTTCTGTTTTTATAATCTCTTTATTTGGATTTTGATTTAGAGAAGAGGTTGCTGAATTTAAGTTACTACTTAACATAAAGGGTAAAAATGTTTTTAGTGTTTCTTTATGCAAATTTAGATTTTTGAAATGCACCATTTGTTGTTTGAATATATCAAGACGCTTGCTAGACTCATTGCTTTGATTGAAACTCACCGTTTCCAATACATTGAATAATGCTTCACGCGTTTGATGACATACAATTAACATATCACATCCTGCTTCAAGAGCTCGTTCTGAACGTGTTTTCATATCGCCTATATCTGCACCAGCCATCCCTAAGCAATCGCTTAAAATTATCCCTTGAAAATCCAGCTCTTCTCTTAAAATCTTTTGTAACCAAACTTTTGAAAAGCCTGCTGGATTTTCAGAATCAATAGCTGTATAGGTTACATGAGCAGGCATTACAGCCGCGAGTAACTTTTTTTGAATTAAATTTACGAAAGGTTTTAAATCGTTATCTCTTAACTGATTTTCTGAAGCATCATAAGTTGGCTTAACAACATGAGAATCAAATGAACATGAACCGTGCCCTGGAAAATGCTTGCTAACAGAGGGCATGCCTGCCACCTTCATTCCTTGAATAAATGCCTCCGCAAGTTTTATGATGACATTAGGGTCGCTATGGAATGCTCGATCTAATTTAGCAATCACACTGTTAACCCCATGTATATCAAGTACAGGCGCAAGGCTTAAATCAATTCCATATGCTAATAAATCATTAGCCATTATTTCACCATATTGTAAGGCGAGTTTAATGCCAGCTACTGGATTTAAATTATAAACATCCCCATATACTCGAGCTGCTGGTAAAGAACGAAACCCATGCCTTTGAAAGCGCTGTACAATGCCACCTTCATGATCAACAGCTATAAAAATATCTGGCCGGATGGAGCGGACATCTTCAATTAATTTTTTTAATTGTTCAGGATTAGTGAAATTACGTGTAAAAAGAATAATAGCCCCAACATTTTTGTGTTGTAAGATTTTTTTTTCAATCTCTGAAACTTCAGTTCCTTCTAAGTCAATCATAAACAAGTTTGGCATGTCACTTTCTCTTTAAATTCTTAATTAATAAGTTAGCTGCGCTAATAATATATCAACCATAGATTGAGGCCACACTTGCTTGGTGAATCCCCTTCCATGCAAAATGGTATGGTGTGATTATCAATATAATCACGCTTATTGTCAATGTCTATCTTACCCTGTATGATGCGCTCCACTTACAAAATTGAGTACAAATCAAAAAATGACAAGGCTTATTATTTTAACGCCCAAAGAACGGCGCCTATTTGATGCCCCGCCTAGATTCAATTCGAGTGAACGTGCTCTAAATTTCACGTTAACTAATGAAGAGCTGAAAATCATTTATGCGATGCGTACATCAACTAATAAAATTGGATTTATACTACAATTTTGCTACTTCAAAGCCAACGGAAAATTTTTTATAGCAGAACAATTTCGACAGAATGATATCGCATACGCCTCTAAAATACTGG
>DHXK01000008.1:3365-3768 GCA_002413665.1 Legionellales bacterium UBA5158
CGCATACGCCTCTAAAATACTCGGGATTTCTCTTGATGAAATAAATTTATTATCTTACCAAAAGAAAATACCAACGGATCATCGAAAGAAAGTTTTGGCATTGTTAGACTGGCAAGCATTTGATGGCATAGTAGAAGAAAAAATAATTGATCAAGTAAAATGGTTGACTCAACGACAATTTTCTCCCAGGCATGTGTTTTTATCTATTATTGATTTTTGCTGGAAAAATAAATTTGAATTACCATCTTACAATACACTTGCGACAATTCTTACTAATTCATATAATAATTTTGAATCTAATTTGATTTGCATTCTGACTAATAAGCTAACGCATTTGAATCGAGAAAAGCTAAACTAATTAGTTAGTATCGACAAAACCGAAAATAACAGTAAAATGCAACGG
>DHXK01000008.1:3979-4360 GCA_002413665.1 Legionellales bacterium UBA5158
AGTAAAATGCAACGGTCCTCCATAACTTTAATTAAAAATATTAATCAATCACTACGACCATCTGATATTCAGGAAAATGTTGAGTCTTTTAAAACCTTCAAGGAATATTTTTATGAGTTTAAGGATATCATAGATGAACTAAATTTATCTGACCCAGCAACTGAATATTTTTCTACTTGGGTTCAGAAATCCACTACATTTCAGCTTAATCAATTTGCTGATAAAAATAAACTATTTCTCCACTTGTTATGTTACATAAAACATCAATTTTATATAAGACATGATGTTCTTATTGATATATTTTTAAAATCAGTACGATCAGCAATAAATTCCGCAAACAAAAAGTTAAACCGAGTTGAAAAAGAAAATCGTCAAGAGAGG
>DHXK01000008.1:4441-4921 GCA_002413665.1 Legionellales bacterium UBA5158
ACGTCAAGAGAGGAATAAAGCAATTAAGAAGTTATCCGCTTCTAATAAAAACTCACGAGAACTAATTGAGAAAATAACAGATACAATTAACGCCCCTACCCTCTCAACTTCAGGAAAATTATTAGAAATTGAATCACTAGTTAATTATTACCATGAACAGCATGGAAGGATAGAAATACAAAAATTAATTACTCTCGAAGTATCACTTGATAAGATTAGTCAGAATCAAACATTTTTTGATGCATTAGAAGCAATATCGCTCAAGTTACAACGTAAAGTTTCATCTATTACAAAGATATTAGAATTTAACGATACAAATTCAGATGCTAACTTAATCATAGCAATTAACAATTTTAAGTTGTCAGATGCTGATGTAAGGGACAACCCACCGCTAGATTTTTTAAATGCGGATGAAAATAATGTGATATATTTTTCCGGAAAACTGCGCGTTTCATTGTATAAGATACTGCTATTCACACC
>DHXK01000088.1 GCA_002413665.1 Legionellales bacterium UBA5158
CAATGGGGAGTACATTAATACGCATCTTTAAAATTTTCTATATGGCCGATAAATTCATCTTTGGTTCCTAAATTTGTTTCAGTATATCCTGCTTTTAAGAGGTTTTCATAAAGTTTTTCTGCTGGTATTTTCTTTCGTTTTATAGGTATCCCATATTCATCTGTATCAATAAGGGAGCTTTTAGTTAATAGTTTAGGTGGCGGTGGTGGTAATACACGTCCCGCATCGTAAATAGATGGTTCCCATGTGCTTTTTTTCTTAAGAATTGGTAAGCCGGCTTGAGTTGTATCGCGAATAGTATCTAAATTTCGCCCAATTGTTATATTTAAACTATCAATCCCTTTTTGCTTGCGATTAATAATATTACTTAAATCCTCAATCTGTTTATTCCTATACAAATTATACGGGTAAATGGATAAAAAACCAATAATTCCTAATCCAATTACTATCAATAGGATTAGAAACTCTCTTGCAATTATTTTTTTCGTTTGAATATTCATTATAGGGGGTTAAAATACTAATGGAGACAATTAAAAAATAAGCTGTAACTCAAATCAGTAAAATGCTTTAAATGTTGAATTATTGTTTTAAAGTTATAATACTCCACTTAACAGTATAGTATAAATACCTAACACCAAATAACATTATAAAAAAAAGCATCAATGCTATACAGCCGATTGCAACTTGATCTTTAAATGAAAGTACTTTAGTTTCAATTTGACTTTTTTCAAAATTTGCTTTTATTAATTCTGATTTTATTTTTTCAGATTCCTTCCATTTTTTATATTTTGGTGGTGGAGGTAATGAATCTTTTATTTCATGTCCTCCAAATTCAGCAAATGGATCATTTTTTACATCAGAAAAATACTGATTTATGAATTCAGTTGAACTTTTAGTATAATAACCGCTTTGATTTAAAGCCCTGTAAAGTTTATTTATTCTATCAATTATAGAAAATTGTTTTTCAAAATCATCGTATGACTTTGTATAATAACGTGAACTGTTTAATGCTCTCCATAATTTATATTTTGGAGCGTCAATTGACTGTAGATTATTTTCGATTTTATTTAAACTATCGGCAAGTTTTTCTTTTTGCACAATAATCTTACCCAAATTTCCATCCCGATTATTCAAGTAAAAGTTGTAAGGGTATGTGCTTAAAAAGCATACGAGTCCCAACGCAATTACCAGCAAGAGGTATAAAAATTCTTTTGCTATTACTTTTTTAGTCTGAACTTTCATTAATGTTATTATCGGTTATATCTTGCTTTATTCTAGTCGTATTCTTTGCTCTATAAAATCGCTTATATCCCAATCAGAGTTTGGGAATTTAATTTTATAGTTTTTTGGTATGCTTTCTTTTAAGTCCATTGGTAATTTAAAAGAAGTACCCTCCACAACTTTATTCAATGATGTACTTAAAGCTGTTGTAGGAGTGTTGCTTGCTGGGATATAAGTAAAGCTATTAATTTTAAGCCTATCTAAGTTATCTTTATGGTAACCGAACCCTAAAAAATAGATTTTTCTAGCTGCACTTAATAAAATTTTAGCTTGTTTAAACTCCGGATTATCAAGATCGAGTTTATCATATATTATTTTCAAAGACTTACTGCTCTTTCGTAGATGATGGGGTAATACTGTAGGCTCGTAGTTTCTATAATAATCGTTATCACTAATAACCTCCCAAGGCAAAAGACCAAGCTTTCCATAAAGGTGAACGATTGGAATTTTCTTTAATTTTTCAGCGACTTCATCTTGGCTTTTTTTAAATCTATTCTTCAAGGATGTCATTAAAAAAAATTCAAGAGATCGGTCATAATTAAATGTTATAAAAGATATTTTATTTTTTTCGAAATCTTCAAATGACAGGTTTAGTTTATTTATGAAAGTTTTATACCAAGAATTGTCATAAAATAAAGGTTCTTCTTTCTCAAACGGGATTAAGGCATAAGCAATAGCCAATTTTCCTAAATATCTTTCTTCCTCTTGTCTTGGTTCTAAAAAGGTATCTATCGACGGAGTTGCAGAAAATCTTAGTTCATCTCTAAAGGCTATAATTTCATCTTTGGAAAAACCTAAGCCTTCAAAAATATGTAATGCGTTTTGTGAATTTTCAGGGTCAAAGTTTTTTAAAATTATTTCCACAAGGTCTTTACCTAATGGAAATCCAAAATTATAGCTTGCTCCCGCTCCGAGAATAAATACAGTTGGCCGTGTTACCATTTTAAATATACAATTGATAAATATACAAAAATTTCAATCCTATTTTCACAGAGGGATATGTGGATATATGTATATATTTCGAACGTCTTTTGCAGGCTGAAAAAGAGAAAATGAATTATTAAGCACAAAAAAAAGTTGACGATTATGGTATACCGATTAAAAAAATTGATACGCTTTCGAACGGGTTACCGCTCCTTAAGAAGAAAAAAGACTCTTTACATATCTTAGTAAAAAAATAAGTTATCCTATATAATTCTTAAATTTGATAAACATTAAAAAAATGAAAAGCAACAATCACATAATTATCGCTAAAAAGTTAGAAACCAAAACAACTTCAAATGGAGATCTAATAGCAGAGTATAATTTGCCGGAAATTATTAAATCATATAACGAATTTACCATACAGAGAGAAGATGTTTCAGTTGAAATCAGCGGAACTGAAATTTATTTAATAATTGAATGCAAGAGAAAGGAAATTAGCTCGAATCAAGTGACACCAAATCCGCTTAGCATATTGCCAGTGCAAAAGCGTTAGATTATAAAATCCGGCTATAAATTGAGTTTTTATGTGTCAACCAACAGATTATTCCACATGGGTCGCAATAGTTATTTCGGTGTCTGCAGTAGGGATTGCTTTGTACGTTGGATACTATACAATCAGTTTGCAAGTTGTTACAGCAATACAGGATAAATTAACAAACAAAGCAAAAGAGTGTAATAGATTTATAAACCCAATAGATCAAAGGTTTCCTTTACAAACACAAGACGTTTCTGCCGTAGTATCTTCCATACTTTACGCAAAACATATATTAGATTTACAATTTCAAACCTATAAGACGTTTTTGCGTTACCATGAAAAACAAGAATTCATAGACCTTTTTTATTTAGAATTACATACCTCAATAAGTGAGTACACGCATAGGAATCAAATAGAGTTAATACCTGACAATGCAACGTTAAGACCTATAATCAATCAACAATTAAACGAATGTCATGATTTGTTAGAGGCTTCTGACTTAAAGTTTAGGTTTATATATACGGCTAAATAAATTAAGGTAATTTTATACAAAGCAGCCCCATTCCCTTACAGGTTAGGTAATGAAGGTGTGATATGAGGAACGAATTTCACTCCTGCTTGTGTGGCAGCGAGGCTGGCGGCGGCATGAGACCCGCCGCGATGGCGTGCGAGGTGTAATGCCGCCGCCTGCCGCAGCTGCATGGACATTACAACTTAATTAAACATATCTATCTCATACCCCAGCCTCCGCCAATCCTTAGACCCTGGCCTTGCCTCCTGTTTTGTTCTTGCTGTTGTTTAAGCTGTCGTTCCAGTTCGAGTTTTTCCTGTAGCTTTTGTTCCTGCTCCTTACGCTCTTCTTCCTTTAATTCCAATCGCTGTTCGTAATCGCCATGCTTTAATGTATTGGCATATTTAAACGTTTCTTTGAGTTCCCGGTCATAATCAAAGGTTTGGTCAAACGTTCTTTCCGCGGCCTGCTTGAACGCCACCCGGTCAAACTGTCCCACTTTAAGGCTGTGTGCCGCATTCTTTCCCCGTGAGTTATTTAAAGGACTTAAACGGATGCTGTCTGTAATATCTTTGCGGCTGACAATAACCTGTACGTGCATTTGCTCTCCCGGCTTTGGGTCGCCTCTTTTTGCCAAACCGTTTTTCACTTCCTCGTCCTTATGGGTATAGTAGCGATGGTTTTCCAGCTTGCCGTAATATAAAATGTCCTTATTACCGTTTACCCTGTCTTTTTTAAAGTTGCGGGCATATTCATCCATAACCTGGTTGGCATATTCTTTTAACTGCTGTTTAGCACCATTTTCGCCAAATTCCTCTTTGAGAAATAACAGCTCATTTTCGCTGGGGCTGATATTGACCAGGAAAAATTTGGCCTCGTCCCTTGATAACCGGTCGGTGTTATGGTCAATATCATAACGCACTTCATAGGGCTGAACGTTCTTCCGTTGGTGGTTGAACCAATACTCCGGTTCAAGTTTTGGGCTTTGCTCCTGTAACAGCCTGTTTTCTTTTTCGAGGTAACTAACCAATTGACCGCTGCTGCTCCTATTATTGCCGGTCTCGCTTTTTGAAATGTTGATATGCATAGTACTATAAATTTTCTAATTGCTGCCGGACGTTTTTGATTAGATTATCTTTTTCTACTTGCTTGGTCATTACCCCCATTGGTTCCCGTGCCTTAAAATAATATTCCAATATCTTTGAGAATTTTTCTTTAAGGAATTGTTTCTGCACTTGCGCCTGGTCTATCCTTTTAATAAACTCCTGGGTTTTATTCAGGCTGATGATCTGTCTATCATATTCCGTTTTTTGCTCACTGTTATGGTTAATGATATGCTCGTTAAAATAGTTAACGATTTTCTTTTGGACCTCATTGATCTTTTCGGTGTCTTTTTT
>DHXK01000222.1 GCA_002413665.1 Legionellales bacterium UBA5158
GTGCAATTAAATAACAAGCGTATCTCGTTAAAGCAACATCTTCAACTTCGCGTTGCGCGCCGCTTCCAACCGAGACCATTTTCGTGACATCACGAAAATGGTCTTCTATCTTTGAATCAGCGTTTTCGCAAGCCTTCTTTGCTTTACTAATAGCGTTCGTAAAATTCTCCCAGCGTTGGTAACTCAGGATTTCCTGCAACTCTCTTGCACTCCAACATTCCACATCGTTATAAATGTAGCAAGCCTGTTCAAACCTGCTAAATAACTCTACTATTACTTCTTTTTTCACCTTGCTTAATTAAAGAAGCAAGATAGTTATTAGATAAGGATTTATTTGAGTTGTGGAAAAATGGATGAGCTACTATTTCTACAACAGATGCATTATTTTACGCTGATTGATAAATTGATATTATTGATTAACTCTGCCAACAACATAGATGTGTTAGGTGGCTCATGGGTATACTCCATGTTTTCAAATTCATGCCAGGTAGGGTCGGTTTCAAAATTCCAATCTGTAAAACGCAGGCTAGGCAACTTCCATTCGTCATGATAAAACCAAGTATCATAAACCAGTTTTGATTTAATGAGACTTTCCAATTCTGATAAGTCGACATTGTCTGGATTTGCAAAAATTATTGACCCGTAATTTTTATAATACCACCATCGCGATAGAGATAGGAAAATTTAATATTAGCCATGTACTAAGGTAGCTTAGTTGAAAATGGCTGTCAATCGGATATAAGTGAACTTATCCTATAGCTAACTTTCCACTTTCTTTCCAAATATAGGCTGGCATAGGTTCATTCAACTGCCATTCTATATTCATAGGTCTTGCTCCGCTAGAGTTAATAAATTTGGCCTCGCCTAAAAATACATACGACATTGTAAATCCATATTCATCTTTGTTTTGCTCTCTAACAAAAAGCAAAATTTTCTTATTTGTCGCTTGTTGTCTTATGTATGAAACACCTTTGGACGATTCAGGAGTAGTGGCATTTTGAGATTGCCAATGAAACAAGGATTCATTGATAGCATAATCATCATAGAGGGTGGTTGGCGAATACTCTTTCTCTGATTTTTTTAAAGTGACAAATAATGCTTCTGTGTTTAAGTCTTTATTTAATGCCACTCCTTCTATATTTGACGATGATTTTTCAAATTGATGTAGTTGAATAGCTACTAAAATTTGATCGCGATTATATCTGCTATGAACTTTAAGGGGGAATGGATAGTCAAATTCTATTCTTTTTTCGACGAAGTCTATTTTGTTTATTAAGTATTGAATTACTTCTTGAAGTTCCAAAACTAAAATAGGGTTTTTTGCTATTTGCCTTATACTTTCTTTAATTGACTTAAACCCAGCTTTTGGTCCGTCCTTTTGCCAAATATCATAGTGAAGCATTAGTAGCATTCGTTCTTCATTGTCATTTAAACCAACAATGTTAAAATCGTTATCAATTAACTGTTTAATAAAACTTAAATAGCTAATAGAATTACACTGCAATAATCTTTTTATTCCTCTTGTTATCTCATCTTCATTAAGTTCATAAAAATCTTCTATTACCCCTGCTTCTGCGCAAAGTCTTTTCCAACTCCCTTTTTTATAAATTAGTTGTATATCAATATTTTGAAACTCAATAAAATTTTGAAGAGTTAAAGATAGCGTTGACTGATGCTTAAAGTTTGAAATTTTGGCCAATAATTGCCGCCTATTAAAACCAATAGCCTCTTTTATATTTCTTAGAATTACCTCTTTAGCTTTCTTTTCTAAAACGATAGAACAACCCAATGGTAAATGTGGAAAATCATCTTCAATTTCCTTAATTATTGATGTGTGTGTTTTGCCAACTAAGGCTCTAAATTTATGTTCAAAGTCATACTCTGGTCTAGCATTTCCTACAAAATCTAAAACAGTTAAACAATCTTTATTTGGAGCCAACCTTAATCCTCTTCCTAGTTGTTGGAGAAAAATTGTTAAACTTTCAGTTGGTCTGAGAAACAGCACTGTATCAATTTCTGGAATGTCTACACCCTCATTAAAAATGTCTCTTACAAAAAGATAATTAATTTCTTTATTTCTAAGGCGCTCTCTTAACTCTGTCCTGTTCCCAGAGCTTTCACTCGTCAAATAATCGGCCTTTAGCCCTGCTAAAGTAAACTTCTCCGCCATATAACGTGCATGCTCTTGACTAACACAAAAACCAAGGGCTATTACATCGTTTACATCTGTTAAATACTTTTCACAATTGGTTAAAATATCACTAACGCGTCTATCGTCTTCGGTATATAGCTTCGTTAATTCATTGATTTCATACTTGCCGTTTTTCCATGATAGTTTGGATAAATCAACATTGTCTGATAAAGCAAAATATTGAAATGGAGATAATAGCTTTCTATTTAACGCTTCAGGCAATCTAATTTCTGCTGCAATTACATGGCAAAAGTCTTTTAAAATATCATCGCCATCATTACGTTCAGGTGTGGCTGTTAAGCCTAACAATACTTTTGGTTTAAACTTTTCAAGTACTGGCCGATAACTCGATGCAGCAATATGGTGCACCTCATCAATTATGATAAAGTCAAAAAAATCTTCGGATAGTGTTAACCTATCAATGCGATTAGTAAGTGTCTGTATTGATGCAAAAACAAACTCATAATTTATTGGCTCAATGCCATCTACCCAAAGTTCGCCGAAATTTGCGTTCCTTAATACATGCTTAAACGTCTGTTGAGCCTGTTCTAATATTTCCTTTCTATGGGCTACAAACAATAGTCTTGCCCTTGGATTATTATCCTTAAAGTTTTTATAATCAAATGATGATATAACCGTTTTACCAGTACCTGTAGCTGCAACAATAAGATTTTTAAATCTGTTATGAATCACTCTTTCTGATTGCAGTTTTTCTAATATTTCTTCTTGATAAGGGAATGGCTTTAAATCAAAAAAAGTTGTTATTCCTTGATTGTCGAATGACTTTTGTTGCCTTAAAGCTGTAGTCAACTTTTGAATATCTTTACCAGGCTGATACAATTCAAAATCTTTATCTAACCAATAAGTATCAAATGTTTTCTTGAACTTATCTATAATATGACCAATCTCCTTTGAAGTTACCTTCAAATTCCATTCAAGACCATTTGTTAGCGCCGATCTTGAAATGTTTGATGAACCAATATAGCCTGTATTGAATCCGCTATTTCTTATAAACAGATATGCCTTAGCATGTAGTCGTTCATGATCTGCATTATAAGAAACTTTTATTTCCGTGTTTTTTAAACCGGCTAAGAACTCAACAGCCTTTACATCGGTTGCTCCCATATAGGAGGTGGTTATAATCTTTAGCTTGTTACCCTTATTCGTGAACTCTTCTAATTCTTCTTTAAATATTCTAATTCCCGAAAATTTAATAAAAGATACCAGCCAACAAATCTCATCGGAAGAAAGTATCTCTTTCTTAATTTCACTCTCTAGAGAAATCCCGACATTGTTACCCGTAAAAAGCTCGCTTTGACTTAATCTGGTATAAGGAGTTATTTCCTTAATTCGCGCATCTAAGTTTGGATATGGGGAATCTATTTTTGAAAATACAGCTTCGAGTATTTTCCCTTGACTTTCAATAAGGTTATCTGATAGCCCAATTTTGGGGAGTTCTTCTATTAATAATTGAATTATCTTATAGGTATATACGTTTAAGT
>DHXK01000163.1:0-1790 GCA_002413665.1 Legionellales bacterium UBA5158
AGATGTGTATAAGAGACAGCAGACTTATGCTTTGCTCCTTGAATGCAATGACAATCAAAAAATTTTTGGCGCATTATACTATGCAGCACATCTCGTTTTACTCACGCAAAATTTGGCCTTGGCAAAAAGATTTGACATTAGCCTATTTGATTTGACGAAAATGAGGAATCTGGGTCTGCAGATTTTAGACGTTCAAGCAAAAAAACCATTAACTCCCAAGAGTACGTATGACTCTTCAGCAACGCATTTTTTAAAATATGTTGAAGGATCATTAGATGGAGCTTCTCAAGCTCAGTTCAGCACACCAACTTTAAATGACACAGTATTAGCTAAATGGTATTTGCATCTCATCATGGTAACTGAGCATATCAACTGGAGCTATTCGTATCCTGATGACATATTACTTACCGCGCCAGAAATTAGTGAGCTCTTACTTTCATTCTGCAAAACACAAACAAAAAATGACTCCCAAGAAAACTTATTTCAGTGGCAACAGACATTAATTTATAATACTCAAAAAAGTTTTTGCGATGCTTATGACACTGGAGAGTCGCAAGAGTTTAAAGCCACACCTAATAGCAAATTTGCTATTGTTGAAACTATTTTACAGAGGAATGCCAAAACAGAAAAGCAGAAACCCTGCACGTTAATTTGATGAAATGAACAACTCATTTATGAGTCATCACCCATACCCCATTCCAAGCAGACCCCGGGGGATTGTTAGTAAGATGATGACAACGATCGACATATAGCTGCGAAGTTTTATCGGTGGGATTGTTTTTTAAAGCAATTTGAAAGCTATCAATCGCTTTTTCCCATTGCGCTTGATTGTAATATTCAATGCCATTATTGAAATTCTTTAACACTTCAATTTGGTTAGGAAAAGATTCTGCGTCATGGTAATCAATCACTTCATAAATCGCAACGGGCACACCCTTTCCTTTCACTATAACCTTATCGACTTGTCGAGTGCGATAAGTTGCCTTTAATGCCTTAAAGGTAAATTCACTAATTAATATATGCGCCCCATATTCTTTACATAATCCCTCAATGCGCGAAGCAAGATTCACACCATCACCAATCACGGTATAATCCATTCTTTTTTCAGAACCAATATTACCTGAAACAATCGTATCGGTATTAATTCCAATTCCATGATCAATCTCTAACAGTTTCCGTTCAGCACGATGCGCATTAAATTTCTTTAATGCTACCATCATCGCAATGGCACTACGCACTGCGCGATCAGGATCATCATCATGAGCAAAAGGGATACCAAATTCCGCCATGATGGCATCTCCAATAAATTTATCTAACATACCTTTTTCATTCGATATACATTCGACCATCTCAGTAAAATATTCATTGAGCAAATGCACAGTTCCTTCAGCACCTAAGGTCTCACTAATCGTTGTAAAATTGCGTATATCCGAAAAAAGCACAGTAGCAACACTACTAGCACCACCTAAAGACATCTCGCCTGACTGCATTAATTGATCGGCCAAATCAGGACTCATATAACGTGACATAGTCGACTTCATGCGTTTTTCGGAACTGATGTCTTCAACTAATACCATACTACCTAAACGTTTTTGCTTAGTACTCACCAAGGGTAATATTGTAATATTCGTTGATATTTTTTTATCTCCAAATATTAAAGTCGCATCCATAATGACTTCTTGTACTGAATTGTTAGTGACATCATTCACTCTTGCTATTCTTTCCGCTAACCATGCATTTTCACCACTAAAAAATACACTCGCTTCTTGATTAACAATATCGGCTGCTGG
>DHXK01000163.1:1979-5410 GCA_002413665.1 Legionellales bacterium UBA5158
TGTAATCCGGATTTATTGCACGTTACAATTTGATTCAGTTCATTCACTGTAATGACGCCATTTGACATACTTTCTAAAACGCTTTCATTATAATTTTTCATGTTCTGTACATCATCAAATAATTTTGCATTTTCAATTGCCATAGAAATTTGTGTATTGATGGCATGAAGCTGCGACTCATCACTTTCTGTAAATTGTCCGCGCTTTTTATTCAGAACTTGTGTCACGCCTATCACTTGACCAAGTTTATTTTTAACAGGTGAAGCTAAGATAGATCGAGTGAAAAAACCAGTAGCCTTATCAAATGAAGGATTAAAACGAAGATCTGCATAAGCATGCGGGATGTTAACCGTTTTTCCCGTTATGAAAACCGAACCTGCAATTCCCAAATGATTAGGGAATCTAATTTGGGTTTTACCCAAACCCTGCCCTACTTCTGTATATAATTCATTTGTCTTAGAATCATTAATGAATAATGTGGAACGTTCTGCTTCTAGAATTTTAGTGATAGTCGCTATTGTTTTTTCCAACAACAATGATAATTGAATTTCTGCGGCAACTTGTGACATAGCCTCGAGAAACTCTAATTCTTTTTTGTGGGATACTTCGATACGATCTATAATTAATTTACTTTGTATTGCTTGTGAAGCCTGCTCAGTCATCGCCTTAACAAGCTCTATATCCATCTCGGTAAATTCACCATCTAGCTTGTTTAACATTTGTGAAACACCAATCAATTCATTGGTGGCACTTTTTAAAGGTACACACAAAACACTTTTTGTGACAAAGCCAGTTGCATGATCAATCTCAGGATTAAAGCGTTCATCTTCATAAGCATCTTTAACACGTATAGCTTCATCATGAGTAAATGACCATCCGACTAACCCTTTATCATTTAACAAACGAATTTCACGATGCAAATTGCCTTGCGCAGTAAAAGAATAAAGCTCATGACTATGTTCATCGTGCAAGAAAATAGTGCCGCGCTCGCAACCAATAGTCGAAGCCGTCAGTCTAACTAACGTCATCAATGCTTCGCTCAATGTGGCGGTTTTTGCGATGTCGTGATAGACCTGAATAAGTACTTTGTAAAAGTCTTTTGTATTTAAATTTTTTATGGATTTAACTTTCCTATTTTTTTCCATTCACATGCTCCAATTGCTCGCGCATAGATTGAATCATTTTTTTTAATTCATCATTTTCTAAAGTATGATCGACTAATAGAGCTTGGATTTTTTTTTCTGAAAAGATGCGCAAGGCTTCCAATTCATCCCGCAAAGAAGAAATCGTTTTTTGTAATTGTAAGCTCTTATTATTTTCAACTTCTATAGATACTTGTAATTTGCTTTGATAGACATGACGGGTGTTTTCTAATTCATTACGTAATGCCACAATCGTTTCTTGCAGTTGAATATTTAAATTATGAGTAACGACTATACTTTCTTGAGCTGTTTGTTGTATTCGTGACTGCATATCTTCTAAGGTAAAACGTAAAGATACGATAGTTTCTTTTAATTCTCGATTTTCATGCTCGCTATCAGGTGTTTGCATAGGTCACCCATAGTAAAATTATAGCATTTGATCTGTAGACTCTATTTTAGCATGAATAAAGCTCACTTAGTTTTGAAAAAAAAATCATTGCTTTCATCCACTTAAAAATAAGCATGTTTTTTTTACGATAACAGTTTGCCCTGATGTATAATGTTGTAATACAAGAATAAATAATTAAAGCGTAAGAAGTAAATCGACCTGCAGTGTGGAAGAGGAATTAAATTGCTCTTATTCAGGAGAAAATACAATGGGCTTTAAACATCTTTTTGTTGTTCTATGCTTAGGATTTTTAACAAGTTGTTGCTGCATGAACAGTGGTGGTGGCGGCTGTGGCCAGTCATCTGGATACGGTACATGTCAATGCGCAGATCCTTACTGTCGTAACAACACTTGCATCAGTTCAGCTACGTGCTGTGAAGTTTATGGAAATATTGGAGGCCAACCTAGAATGGTGTCTGAAAACTGGGATGCTACTTATGCCCTTGACAATACTAGCTTTAATGATACCACTTACTCTTATCGCACTCCTTATTACAAATAATTTTAATGTTAATAAAGCGCAGCAAGTTCTTAGCTGCGCTTCTTTTTAAAATCAATAACGCAACTTAACACCACATAGACTGCTTAACTCACGCAAACACTCTTAGACAATATCTATACTCTCAGATAGTATACGCCCACTAATCGACCTCCCTCTTAATGACTTAATTCGAGCAAAAAACACTTATGATTTCACGAGAAGTAAATTATAGCCGTCAAAGAACCTAAAATGAACTTAAAAACCGCAAAGGATTTAAGGATATTATTTTAACTCTTGGGTGGTGAAAAATCACAAAAAAATTCAGAGCAGTTAGGCGTTTTGCGAAATCAACATGATGAAGACCAAGATGAAGAAGAAGCTAAAGAAAATTCTTGTCTGACTAAAAAAGATCGACCATTTGTGCATTAAAAAGGAAACTGTTCAGCCATCATTACGATGAGTATTACATTACCCATTTCATCAATAACTAAAAACGACAGCTGAACCGCTACAACTATGACTTAGCCCCGCTTATAATGATTGGTGCACAACACTCCTCCGGCAAGGACTGCTGATACACCTAAAATGATGCCTTTATTCGCATTAAAAAAGCTATACAGTGACGGAGTTTTTGAAGTATTAGCTCTTTCCAATTCTTCAAAAATAGGAGCATGTCTACTAAGTCCATCGTTCATGCAATTTATTAGAGTAAATTTTTCTTTCTCTGCCAATTTCAGCTCATTCAACCAATGCGTAAAATCCTTAAAAGTATTTGGATTAAAAGTATAAAAACTAATTCCTGGATAAAGTGACGTGAGCTCAACTTCGGATCTTTTATATAATTTTAAAACAGACTCTTTTATTTTTTGCCCGCCAAACATATCACCCAGTACTCTCACTAAAAAATGAGCAAAGATTTCAATACTTTTTTCATCTGACACTTTCATTGCTTCAATTTTTTTTACATATCTTTGAGTTGCTGAAGATACTATTTCTTTATCGACAATATTTAAATAAGGTAACATACAAGACAAATCATTTTTAATTTTGAGTGATCGAGATAATAACTCATTCACTCCTACTGGAATTCTTGGCTCAAAACCCCCATCGTGTAATTTTTTTTCTAACGCTTCATAGATAGGTAATAACTGGCTTAAATGTCGATAATGCTCTAATAAAGTAATCGTATTATCTTGATATTTCTTTATAAAAGGTTGCTCGTGTAACGCCTGATGTCTCTCTTTAGTCGCTAAATGAATACTTGATAATAATCCCATGACTTGTTCCTTTTCATTATTCTAAGGTTTTGGTTAACTTAAATTTTGCGCCGGCCCACGATCCTTTATCCAGAATAGTAACA
>DHXK01000163.1:5490-11025 GCA_002413665.1 Legionellales bacterium UBA5158
GAATAGTAACAGTGAAGCGCAAATTAAATAAATGGGTAAAACTGATAATGCTACATGATAACTTGAGATTGAAAAATAATGCACGCCATTCACTATTTTACCATCCCATCCTAAATCTAATAATTTTCCAATTGCAGGTTCCGTAATCGCATCCAGAATGGCATCACTGGCATTAATCATTGCAATGACAGTCGCTGTTAAGCTCAACCTATTGAGCTCTTTACCGACTGTGAATACTAGTACAAAAGCACCTAACCCAAAACCAAATCCAAATAATAATACTGCTAATAACCAATTCGGTAATGGATGACAATACAATACTATGCTAATCGCAGCACACGATAATATCGTGCAATAAAACATTAGATTACGTCTAACATTAAGGTAATCTGATAATATTCCTAATAATGGACTGCCGATTCCTAACCCTAAGAACACCAATGAAACCATAGAGGCTGATTGAATTTTATTGAGGTGATAAGCCTGTTGAATAAATGGATTTCCCCACAAGCCTCCAAAAACAGCCACGGGTGAAAAAGCCAAACCACCATACAATGTTAATAACCAATTCTGTTTACTTTTTAAGACCTGCAAAACATCTTTAAAGGTGATAGGTGACTTTTTAATTTCAACAGACAAGTCAGCGGGAGCATCTCTAACAATAAATGCAAATAGAAATGCTAGTGCAAAGCCCACCAGCGCTATGATAAACAAACAATGACGCCAACCCCATATACTGATCAGCCAGGATAACGGCGCTTCCCCGAATACTGCCCCAGCCATCGCTGCTGTCGCTAATAAACCACCAATAAATGCATAGTGTCGTGGCGGAAACCAAACAGAAGCAAGCTTCAGGTAGGCCACTGTTGCAAAGGCCACGCCCACTCCCATCAGTGCACGAGAAAGCCCAGCAGTTAGCACAGAATGAGACCCTGAAAATAAAAATACACCTAGCGCACAAAGAAAAATGGCGGTTGCTGTAATCCAGCGTGCGCTATATTTATCCAACATTATTCCGACAAGAAGCTGCGTCACCATGAAGGCATAGTAAAAAGTAGCCGCTAAATTACCCAAACCAGCACCGGTTAAATGAAACTCTCCCATCAGTTGATCGGTAATAACACTAGGATAAATTTGAAGAACATATTTATAAAAAAGAAAACAAGCACATAAACTAATGATAACAACTGGATACCCTTTACGGATACTTGGGTTTTGCATGGTATTCATGGGGGAAAGAACCTATCGTTGTATTATTTAGTGAAGCAATAGCCTCTAAGATAAACGTTTTTATGAAATAGATCGACTATTTGTACGTCTACTTTTTTGGGGACTTAGGAAGAAAAGCCTGAAGGATTTTGCCACGAGCGCTTTGTGGATGGGTTTTTGCATATTCGATATCCCCTTGGGTTAGCTTGCCTCCCTCCTTAAAAAAATCATTATTTACCTTGGAAGATCGCCATATGCCACTTTTTTCATAGGCATACCTAAAAATATCTGATATTAAATCTAAATTATTTTCGCCGCAATTAAGCGGATCTCTATTCCAATAAATATTCACTAACTGCATTGCCTTGGCGGCTCGCCCAGTTTTGTGTTTAAGCACATGTTCATCATATGCATCCATAAGCTCCTGAGGCGAAAAATTTTCTTTGTCCTCCAAAAAATTTGTTTTATAGCCAAAGGTATTTGTTTGACCTGCCCTCAAGGCGGCATAAATCATTTTAAATGCATTTATTTTATCTTCTAGTATAAAATCCGGAGGCAGAATTAAATATTCAGATGCCACGGGTGCTGGTATTCCTTTATTCAATTCCATAATTGCTTTTGAATAACCTTCACATCTAGCCTTACATTTACTAATGTCTTGCATGATATTTTTTATTTTCGAGTTAATTTTTAAAATATGATATTCATGGTTTCTTTGAAAGAAATTAACAAAATGCCACGTTTGAGCGATAGGCCCAATTGGATCTCCAGCACTAATCGTTAAAATTTTTGCAAGCAATTCAGTATCATTTAAAAATTGATGCTCTCTTAAAAAATTTTGTTGTGGCCGGTTCCATGCCATTTGTTTTACTTCAACATTATAGGCTTCTTTAAAGGCATTTATTCTGAACTCTAACTCCATTTGTTTTTCATGTTCTTGTTGTTCAGCCTTATATTGCCTTAACTCTTCCTCATATTTAAATAATTTATTCTTCCACTTCAATCGAGCATTTTCTAACTGTAAAATTTTAAGTCGATCAGCAGAGATTTTTTGTTCTGCTAACAACTTAGCCTCGTCATTAAAAAAGCTGTTCATTGATAGCATCCTCATTGAAGGGAGTATGATCAAACATCTTATAGTCTATTATAATTATAGCACGTTACTGAGCAATTATTTGTCAAAAATATTTTCGGCTTGTTAAATAAAGCTATATTTTTTCAATAGATCGTTGATGACTGCGGAGTATCTCTAGGTCAATTAGCCCTTCTCACTAAAACAACCACAGGCTCATGACCAATTTTTCCTGTCATGCTAATAATAAACAATCGTGATACCGCTTTAGGAAGTTGAGCGTAATTTTCTGTGCTGAGAATGAAAATGCTTTTGTAAGGATAATGCAACATTTCACGGGCAGTATTAAGAAAAATAGGTTTTTCTGAAACCTTCATATCCGCAATATATTTGATAGGCAGCCCATCAGGGCTTTCTTTTAAAAAAACTAAATCCGCATTGCGGGCAATGCGTGTTGCTTCCACTGACAATACAAAATCTCGTGTAGCGTTTAAGTTTAAATTTATTTGTTCTACTACATTCATAAATAAAATAACAAAAAGTAAAGCTGCTACAGCCACCACGGTTATCTCAGCATGCTGCTTGAAATAATGCGTAAGACTTAATGCAATCATTTGCAAAAATACACATATCACTGACAGCTGAAAAACAGAAATACTTTTTAAAATAGCGTTATCACTTAAAAAGCGCGCGAGTAAAATGATTATCAAACAAATTGTAGGTAATAAATAACAAAACCAATAAACTACTTTTCGTAAATAGTAAAAATATTTTTGTGAGGAAGGCAACACAAATAAATAGGCAGAAATTAACGCTAATGCAGGTGACATTGCTAAAATATATCGAATTTTCTTACCCGCTGGAATGCTTAGACCGATTAAAATGATAAAAACCCACGCCAGTAACTTTTGAATTAATTGCACATCCAATGACATATTTTTACGAAAAATATCACGCCCTAACCCTATCACCACCAACAAAGATAAAGGAAAAGTAATTGCATACGCGCCCATACTTTCAGGAAAATAAAAATACCAAGGTAATTCTGCATCTATCATTCTACCGGAAACTTGCATACGCCAGACATCATTTACAAAAGTGTGTCCGCCCACATGATACGCGGCATACCATAGTGCACTTATACCTATCGCCAATGCTACGACAGCCGTCGCACTGATTAAAAACAAATGACGATAATCTTTTTCTAGTAAATAGAACCCACAAATAACACCAGCCGGCACGACAACACCTATGGGGCCACGGCAAGCAAAACCAAATAAAAACAAAACAGGAATACACCATAAGCGTGTATATTTTTGAAATAATTGACTCGAGTAAGCGAGATAAAAACTACACGTCGTCACCATTGCGATGTATTGATCAGGAGAAATCGTGCGCGCTTCCATGACAAACGTATTGGTCAATAAAAGAAAAAAAACGGCGAACCAACCCCAGCGTGGTTGTTGCAGCGCTCCTATCAAAAAAGTAACAACAACCGTGATACTGGCTGCAATCGCGCTGGGAAAAACAGCCGCGAGCTTAGATAAATGACCGAATAACAAGGCGGAAAAATAGATCAGAGCTGTTGAGGTAACCGGGTAATCTGGGTACGGCTGGTTATAAAGATAGGGGAACCAACCCAGACCGTGCTCCCACGCATCTAACGCAAACACGTAAAAACGAGACTCAAACCCTACAATTTCTTGTTGGTCCAGCCCTATGGTGAACAAAAACAAAGCAGCAACAAAAATGCCTATGGCTTCTAACGTCAATTTTTGGGGGATATTTTTCATAGGTGCAATTTAACCATGTTTTTTGTATATTCGTCCATCTATGCTACAATCGGCAAATTTTTATGAATTAAGGCAGATAAAATCAAGATGATACCCACTAAATTGCCTAATTTCGCACTAGCCTCTGTACTTGTCATTGGTGACGTCATGCTAGACCGTTATTGGTTTGGCGATACCGGTCGCATCTCACCAGAAGCTCCCGTGCCTATCGTCACCATCAAACAGATGGATGAACGTCCGGGCGGTGCGGGCAATGTAGCTTTAAATATTGCAGCCTTGGGAGCCAATGTCACTCTCATGGGAATCGTAGGAACGGATGATGCCGCTCATGTATTATCAGAACAATTAAAAGCAACAGGCGTAACATCAGCTCTCCAGCAAATAGAAAATATTAAAACTATCACTAAACTGAGAGTCATCAGTCGTCATCAACAATTGATACGCTTAGACTTCGAAGAAGAGTTTCCACTTTTTGACTCTGATGTATTAGTTGAAGCTTTCAAAAACGCCTTATTGCATACCGATTTAGTCATACTCTCTGATTATAAAAAAGGTACGTTAGTCAATCCTCAACAATTTATTGATTTAGCTCGTGCAGCCAATATCCCTATTTTAGTCGATCCAAAAGGCACTGACTTTTCCCTCTACCGTAACGCCAATGTTATCACTCCGAATTTAAAAGAATTTGAAACAATCGTTGGCACTTGCAAAAATGAACACGAATTAGTGGAGAAAGGCCAAGCACTTCTACAGAACTTCAATATTGGCGCCCTACTGCTAACGCGCGGTGAACGAGGGATGACTCTCATTTTACAAGCGGGTGAAGAACACCATCTACCAGCTCACGCACGTGAGGTTTTTGATGTCACCGGTGCAGGAGATACTGTTATTGCCGTATTGGGCGCCGCGATGGCCGCAAAAGCTACTCTGCCTGAAGCGATGGCTTTAGCCAATCTTGCAGCAGGCTTAGTCGTCGCAAAATTAGGTGCCGCGTCTATCAGCCCACCAGAATTACAAGCTGCATTGACAGGTGTTGCCGTGTCAACGGGGGGCGTGGTAAATGATGAACAACTGGTTTTAGCCGTCAATCAGGCGCGCATACAAGGAAAGAAAGTTGTCTTTACCAACGGCTGCTTCGACATTTTACATGCAGGGCACGTAAAATATTTGCAGCAAGCAAAACAGTTAGGTGACTGCTTAATTGTAGCCATCAACGACGATGCCTCTGTCTCACGCTTAAAAGGTCCTAGCCGACCCATTAATAAAATTGAGCAACGCATGGCGGTGTTAGCAAGCTTAGGCGTAGTAGACTGGGTGGTTTCTTATGCTGATGATACTCCCAGACGATTACTGAAACTTATACAACCTGAAACCCTAGTTAAAGGTGGTGACTACACTCCAGAACAAGTTGTAGGCTGGGAAATCGTACTGGCTTATGGTGGTAATGTTCGGGTATTAGGC
>DHXK01000249.1:0-2153 GCA_002413665.1 Legionellales bacterium UBA5158
CGAATATAAATATGCAGCATTAGGAACTTGTGAGCAACATCGATTGCGTTTGTTAACTGCTAATAATGCTTATTGCTTTGGCATGGGCGCCTCATTTTTTTTAACGACGGAGTTTCTTTATTTTCTTCTTTCACAGCTTATAAAAACCGAAAGTTTTTTTATTTACGATGCTGTGTTTAGCCTTGTTTTTCAATATCATATTTTAATGGCTATGCTTGATGAACATCCATTGCCTAGTCATAAAGCGGGACTTGATTTTTTTTACTACCCTCGCTTATTAGTTAATGCGTTATTGGTAGATTCTATGAATTTGTTGATACCGAAATTAGGCAATCCGCAAAAACGTAATGCCTATAATGAAATGTTTGATAATGTATTTAATTCTAAAATTGCGAATTATTTAAAAAGGTTGTTAATAGAAAAAGAATTTCTAACAATGAAGACGATAGTAAAAACACCTGCTATCAGTTTGTTAATCGAGTTGAAGCACAAAGACTTTCTGAAAGTGTTAGATAAAATTTCACAAGCACAGGGTTATCCATTATGGATGTTAGATTACGTGCCTAGTATATTTGCTTCTGAAAACACATTTATTATGTTAAAAATGTTCAGCGAAGAAGGTTGGAAAAAATTTGGGGTGACAGCTAAAAATTTAATGATGGAAGCAGTGCGCTCTCGAGAGACTAGTGAAATACTGTATCATAAGATTGAGAATAAATTAGAGCTTATCGAAGAGCATGTGGTCGAAGAAAAAGAAGAATCTACTATTACTTATTCTCCAGAAACAAATTTATTGGCGTTGATTAAAGAGGATTATTTGGAATCCAACCCCCAGTTTGAACCAAGAAAATCGGTTGTATCACAGAGTCCAGGTTTTTTTGCTAATCGTAAGTCATCAAATGGAATGGGTAAACTATTAGCAAAAGCGGGTTGTGGACTTGGAAAATCTCGTTGATCTAAATAACAGCATTTAATAAGGCAGTGTCGACATTCCTGTGAAGGATTTATCTAGATGATTGATTTTATGCTAAATAAAGAGCACTTCTAGTGGTTAACTTTTTGATTTATTTACTATTCTATCCCAATAAAATCAAGTTTCTAGGTTATAATAAATAATAAAGGCTTTCTTATTGGGGAAGGGTATGCCAATAGATGCACAGGATCCCTATTTTTTAAGTGAAGAAAAACTCCCTAACGGAGAGTTTAAGGGATTCAAAAAATATGGAACTTTTATCCCATCTGAAATCATCGGTCCCTTTATTGCTGATGCGATTAATCAACGTGACTCAGCTCTAGTCTCAACATTCGAAAACACCATCTCAAATCTACTGGATAAATTCATTCAGAATCCACCAGCTTATAAAGATTTTTTGTCTTTAATGGATGATGTGCGCATTGATGGTTTAGTGCTTATGGCGTTACGAAGACGTCCTTTTATGGAGTATCACACGCCAGAGCATGCACAAGAGCTTGTTTATGATATCACTCATGAGTTAACAAGAATTTATAATAAACAAACTCCTAGTCCTTCGATTGCTAATTCATTTTTTTTGGAATTAGCAAAAGTGGCCTCTGCTTGGCATGATGTGGTGCAAGACTTAGGCCCACCAGGCAATGAAGCAGTCAGCGCAGAAAAACTTGTTGAAGAACTTAGAAATAAATTAATAGAGTTCTCTGTTGCTCATTCAAAAATGAAAAATGAAATTGAGCAATTCATTCATCAATTAAAATTTATTTGTGTAGAGCTTATTGTGAATGCGACGTGGTTAGTTATGGATATAGATCCTAAAAAAGGAGTTATTAGGAAACCATTCTATCAATATGTGCTGTTGGCATTAAAAGATTTTAATGAGATGAATGAAAAAGCTGGTTTGCCGATCATAAAGTTTGGTACTGGGCCTCATTTAGAACGCCTATTTCTTGCAGGAGAAACAATAGCTCTAGCAGACACTAGTCGTTTTTTATTGGATCATGTATTGAAAAGCCAAATGAGTTTAAAGTGTTTTAATGAATTATCTGAGAAATTAAGGAAGCCTTTAGAAGATTTTTTTCTTCTTTATAATATTTCAACAGACGAAGAAAAAGAAATATTTTTGGGACTTGAATGCCAAGATTTGAGAATGTTTCCTGAGTTAAATATTCCGTATGATGAC
>DHXK01000249.1:2278-3934 GCA_002413665.1 Legionellales bacterium UBA5158
GTTAAATATTCCGTATGATGAAGATATTCATAGTATGGACAGTCCTCTTGTGAATGTCGCTGACCTAAGTCAAAAAGACTTGCAAGCTTTTATTGAGGCATGTGATGTTAATCGTAAATCTAAACACTTAGAACATAAAATTAATTATGCTCATTTGTTGGATTTATTCATTAACACTACAAATAAAAAGAAAAATAAGTCGTTGGAAAAAAGAAATATTCATCGGGAACAAGCTTTTGCTAAATCGTTGCAAAAAGAAACTTGGGATCATCATGCGAGAGCTTTAACAGACTTTGACAACTATGTCTCTCAGCTTAGCGAAGAATCACGTAATGCGTTAGGTGAAGCGTTATTGGCGTTGAGTACGCGCTATCAACCAGGATTTATGTTTTTGCAACAGGATGAGAAATATCAGCAAAAACTTAAAGAGGTTAAAGCTATGACCTCTAAGTCGTAATTTTTCAATCACTGCTTAGAGGTTCGAAAGACTAGTATTGCTCCATATCTGGATCTATTTCAGTAGCCCAAGCTTTAATTCCCCCGCGCAAATTACTCACTTGTTTAAAGCCATGGTCTAATAAAAAAGCAGCTGCACGACTGCTGCGGCCACCCATTTGGCAATGCACAATGATATGTTGATTAGGGTTTAATTCATGCAGACGTTCCGGTAATTCTTTGATGGGGATAAGATGTCCTGCCAAATTAGCCTTATCAAATTCCCATTGGTCACGAACATCTAGAATAAAAATATCGGCACCACTTTCTTTCATAGCTTGTAATTCTTGAACTGACACTTCATGCAGAATCATAGGGTTCCCCAAGGTTTAACGATAACGAGAATGACAATACAAATTAAAAATAGCACAGGCATTTCATTCAGCCAGCGGTAAAAAATATGTGTATGAGTATTTTGGTTGAGTTTGAAATCATACAATAATTTCCCCAAATAAACATGGTAAATTAAAGTTAATAACACACATCCTAGCTTGGCTAACATCCATATTTGATGCAAATAACCTGTGAAATTATAGCTTACTAACCAGGCACCAAAGAATAGAGTCAGTATAGCTCCTGGTGTGGTTATTCCGTAAAATAGTTTTCTTTCCATAATCTTAAAACGAGCATGACTAATCTCATCTTCACTCATGGCGTGATAAACAAATAATCGAGGTAGGTAGAATAAACCACTAAACCAAGTAATCATGAAAATGACATGGAAAGCCTTAACCCAAAGCATGGTGGACACCCTTAATAACAGTCTTATGTCATTGTACGTTATTTTCCCTGCCAAGCCAAAAACAGGTATAATCTTCCTCAGGCTAAACAGGACTATGAAAATGAACGAACCATTAATTTTTACCCAAAATGCAGCTGCAAAAGTGTGGGAGCTGATAGAAGAAGAAAATAATTTCGATTTAAAATTAAGAGTTTACGTGACAGGTGGGGGTTGCTCTGGCTTCCAATACGGCTTTACATTTGATGAAGTGATTAATGAAGATGATACAGTCGTGGCACGAACACTGGAAAATTCAGATAATGTTGCTGTTGCTCCTGTGGTTCAATTGTTAGTGGATCCCATGAGTTTTCAATATTTAGCGGGTTCTGAGATTGATTACAAAGAAGATATAGAAGGTTCCCAGTTCATTATTCGTAATC
>DHXK01000260.1:0-2416 GCA_002413665.1 Legionellales bacterium UBA5158
CGCTAATTCTGGGTTCTGATAACCCTGCCATAATGTCGCTGTAGGTATCGCTTCTTGCTCTTGATGAGCAGTATGTAATGGGGCACTGGGAAGCCTTAACGCATATTTTTTAAATTGAATAATCTTATAATCGTTGAGACCCGGCGTTCCATCGTAACGATAACCACCATTTGCCACGATGAATTTTTGCTGGGTAATAGGCTCTATTTCTTGATAAGCACGAGACGCAGACACTACGCTCCAAGGGCTATTATTATCGTTCTTTTTCGCAGATTGCTGAGCAATAAATAAATTTTTTGCTTGAGTTCGATCCCGAGAAATACTTTCCACATAGATAACAGAATGGCCTTCATGGAGAACTTGAAAACGTCCTGCACGCAAAGTACTGAGTATAGTATCTTTTGCAATGCCTTTGCTTTTTTGATCAGAAATATAAGGGTTTACCCACAACATCAAACCCAACACCAACACGCTGATGGTTACCCCGAGTATGCAGGTTACCGATAAAAGCCGTCCCACACTAAAACCACAAGCATGCAAAACAGACATTTCACTTTCTGCATATAGCCGTCCATAAGCAAGAATAATGCCCAGATAAAATCCTAAAGGAAGCAATAAAGCCAATAAATAGGGGATTTCAAACCCCAACATTTGCATGACAAAGCTCGCTGCAATTTTTCCTGCAGCTGCATAACTTAAATATCGCACTAATTGGTTACTAAGAAAAATTAATAACAAAACCAACGTTACCGCGATCATAGTGGCTAAAACTTCTTTAATTAGGTATCGAGATATAATCACAAAGACACAAACCACCTTAACGACAGGGATGACAAACCAAATTTTTCCAGTAAACTTGCATTATACAAAAAACACGAGCTTGGAGCTAATATGAAATTTACGATTCAACAAGGCGAACTCTCAAAACAAAAAAAAGCCTCTTTTATCATCGGTGTAACAGAAAAAGGTGAACTCACAACCTCAGGTCAAATACTCGATAAAAGCAGTCAAGGGTACCTCAAAAAATTACTAAAGCAAGGTGAGATGCCAGGTAAAGTTGGCCAAACCTTATTATTACACTCAGTTCCCCATACTAATAGTGAACATATTTTGCTAGTTGGATGCGGCAAAAGCTTTACACTTTCCGAAATGGATTTTCGCAAAGTGATCACCACTAGCATTAAAATGTTAACCAACACGAAAGCGACAAATGCAGTCTGCCTGCTAACTGAAGTATCAGTAGACAAACAAGATAGCGCTTGGAAAATTAAATATGCGGTGCAAATTTGCTCTGATGCGCTCTATGTTTTTGATGAATACAAAAGTGAAAAAGCACCCCTCGCAGCTTTAAAGGAAATTACTTTTGTTGTCTCCGATAAAAAAACCTTTACACAAGCTGAAGTGGCTCTTAAGCAAGGTATAGGTATTTCAGAGGGTGTACATTTCACCAAAAATCTAGCTAACCAGCCCAGCAATATTTGCAATCCAACTTATCTCGCAGAACAAGCCAAGCAGCTCGCAAAATCTTATAAAAATATGACAGTCAAAGTGCTAGAAGAAAGTGACATGAAAAAATTAGGCATGGGTGCCTTTCTCGCGGTCACACAAGGATCTGCACAAAATGCAAAATTGGTTTGCCTAGAGTATAAGGGCACTGCTAAAAAACAAGCGCCTGTAGCTTTAGTCGGGAAAGGTATTACTTTTGATACCGGCGGCATTTCATTAAAGCCTGCAGATAGTATGGTCGGTATGAAATATGATATGTGTGGAGCAGCTACCGTTTTAGGTGCATTTAAAAGCGCAGCCGATTTAAAACTTCCTATTCATTTAGTCGGCATTTTAGCTATCGCTGAAAACATGCCCAGCGGTACAGCATGCAAGCCAGAAGATATTGTGACTAGCTTATCAGGTCAGACTATCGAAATCATGAACACAGATGCAGAAGGTCGTTTAGTACTATGTGATGCACTCACCTATTGTGAACGATACAAACCAGAAGTCGTTATTGATATTGCAACCTTAACAGGTGCGGTCGTTATCGCGCTGGGCCATCACGCAACAGGATTACTGTCTAACAATGATCAATTAGCAAAAGATTTATTAAATGCTGGATTACAAACTCGTGATCGCGCTTGGCAATTACCGCTTTGGGATGATTACCAAGAACAATTACGTAGCCCGTTTGCAGACATGTCCAACGTTGGGGGAAGATCAGCTGGAACGATTACAGCAGCATGCTTCTTATCGAAATTTGCAAAAAAGTTTCAGTGGGCACATTTAGACGTAGCAGGAACAGCCGCGATGATGGGTGGCAATGATCGTTATGCAACAGGTCGTCCCGTTCCAATGTTAGTGCAGTATTTAATTAATCGATGTGAAAAATAATAAAATACCTCGTCATTGCGAGCGAGAGCGC
>DHXK01000260.1:2604-2989 GCA_002413665.1 Legionellales bacterium UBA5158
CCGCGCTCTCGCTCGCAATGACGGCTACAATTTTTTTTGCTTAATAGACAAATAAAATAAAGATAAAACAATGCCAAGAATAGATTTCTATATCATCGAAGATACTAACCCTAATGCACGCTTGCAGTTAACTTGTCGCCTGCTAGAAAAAGCCTATAAAAATAGGCATCGCATCTACGTACATACAGATGACCAAGCTTGTGCACATCAACTCGATGAATTACTTTGGATTTATCGCGAAGACAGTTTTCTACCACACAATCTTTACGGTGATGGCCCAGAACCTGCACCACCGATTCAAATTGGCTTTAATATCAAACCCGAAAAGCAACGCGATATTTTAATAAATTTAAGCTCACAAGTACCAGAATTTTACCTGCAATTT
>DHXK01000260.1:3240-3410 GCA_002413665.1 Legionellales bacterium UBA5158
GCCCAAGGCCATGACATCAATACACACAAATTACAATCAGTTGAATAACGCAGATAATTCCATGGATAAAACCTATAATCCTCAAGCGATAGAATCACATTGGTATCCTATTTGGGAAGCAAAAAATTACTTTGCGCCCACGGGTTCTGACTCACCCTATTGCATTATGG
>DHXK01000020.1 GCA_002413665.1 Legionellales bacterium UBA5158
TTCGTGTTCTGATTCTTCTTCGTGTTCTGGTTTTTCCTCTGCCTCGGAAGCTTCTTGGTGTTCGGATTCTTCGTTATTAGCATGAATAGGAATGCTATATTCATTTATCTCAGTTTCATCTACGCCTAAAAGAATAAGTTTTTTGAGTTCTGTGGGTGTTTTTGACTTATGAGCAAAAAATATATTACAGTCAATGAATTCTTGTGATGATTCAAAAGACGAGACATGTTCTTTATGATAAATGAAATTAAAAATCCGGTTACTTTTTAATTTTTTCATTATTTCCATTTCATCAATTACGTCAACATTTTGTAGATGTGATATAGATGAGTGGTCAAAAGTTATAAAAATAAACAACCCATCTTTAGTCATAATATTTTTGGCTAACTCTAAAAATAAATCTAGATCATATGTGTTAATTATGGAAAGATTTGCTATGAGTAAATCAATAGAAGAGCTCGGTAGTGAAGATGAAATTTTATCAAGTCGTGATAAAGTTTCATTTTGGCTTTTTATACTAGGATAAAGATATCTTAACTCGACCTTAGCATTTTCAGATAAATTCATACTCAAAATATGACTAGGCTGTAATGAAATATTTTTCAACTCAGACAGTAGTTTAGAATTTATGAGTGCTGTTAAAAAGCTATTTTCTTGAGGAGTGGAGTTTGGCATATTGCATCCCATAAATTGGATATCTATCGCTATCCTAACGACATTTTTAATAAGTTACCACTTGGTTGGTTGGGCATAGATTAAGCGATAACTTGTTTCATGGTATTTTAAACTGCTTACATTCTTAGTATTATTGAAAAATTAAAATCATCTGCCTAACTATTCATAGTAAAATATAAAATAACCCATCATAAAATGGATCCTCATGAATCATCTATTACCTGAGAATAAGAAGATTTTTTCTATGACTCTGGCGGCCTTAGGCATAGTGTATGGCGATATTGGTACTAGCCCTCTTTATGCCTTGAGAGAGTGTCTTAAGGGATTGCCTGTTAATGCCATGAATGTGGATGGCATATTGTCATTAATCTTTTGGTCTCTTATTTTAATTATTTCTGTGAAGTATCTTTGCTACATTTTGAATGCTGATAACGATGGTGAGGGTGGCGTCTTAGCCTTATTAGCTTTATTAAAAAGGAAAAGCAAAAAACCACATCGTATATTATTTCTAATAGGGTTATTTGGAGCAGGCTTTCTTATAGGGGATGGGATGCTGACACCGGCTATTTCTGTTTTAAGTGCTGTAGAAGGTTTGCGGTTTATTTCCCCTACTTTTTCACATCTAGTTGTACCTGTGACTCTTTTTATTTTAATCGTATTATTCTTATGTCAATATCACGGCAGCGCTAAAATTGGAAAATATTTTGGTCCAGTGATATTGATTTGGTTTTTAACATTAGCCTGTTTGGGCATGCTCAGCATTTTTCGTCATCCAGAAATTCTTTATGCTGCTAATCCTTATTATGCGGTTAATTTCTTTCTTCAAAACGGTTGGACAGGTTACGCAGTATTAGGTGGCGTATTTCTTGTTGTAACGGGTGGTGAAGCTTTATATGCAGATCTAGGACACTTTGGAAAAAACCCTATACGCTTGGGATGGTTTGTAGTAGCTCTTCCCTCTCTTTTATTGAATTATTTCGGACAAGGAGCTTATTTATTATATTTTCCAGAGGCTATTAATAATCCGTTTTATGCCCTCGCACCCACCTGGTTTGTATATCCTTTAATTTTCATTGCTACGTTAGCAACAATAATTGCTTCTCAAGCTGTTATTACAGCAGCTTTCTCACTGACTCAACAAGCAGTGTTATTAAATTTATGTCCACGATTACCTATTATTCAAACTTCAGAAAGAAAGAAAGGGCAAATTTACGTTCCACAAATGAACGCACTTTTAGCATTAGGTACGTTGTCATTAGTTTTATTTTTTAAGACATCAAGTGGTTTAGCACATGCCTATGGTATTGCTGTGAACCTCGAAATGACGGGATTAACTATCATTGTTATCACAGTTGCTCGAATCTATTGGAAATGGGCGTATGCAAAAATAATGTTAATATTCGGATTCTTTTTATGTATAGAGCTCTGTTTCTTAGGAGCCAATTCATTAAAATTAATGACTGGCGGTTGGATCCCTTTAGTTTTTGCAGCTATCTGTGTCATTGTTATGATCACCTGGTATCAAGGTATGACGTATTTACGATCTTCTTACTACAGCAAAAGAGGAAATATTTCAGATATTTTTAATCACTTTAGTCCATTTAAATTAAATAAATTACCTAACACAACAGCCGTGTTTATCACTGACCCATATGACAGAAGTGGTGGTGGATTAATAAATTATTTGAAACTTAATAAGATTATTCCTGAACATATATTAATCTTGAGTATAATAGTTGAAACACATCCCTATATATATGGTAAAGATCGTTATGAAGTCTCATTACTGAGTAAAGGCGTTTACCGTTTAGTATTGCATTATGGATTTATGCAGTTAGTTAATATTCCTGAAGATTTACTCTCTGCTAATAAAATGGAACTGTTCTCTTTTCCTTTAGTAATAGAAAAAATGATATTTTTAGTGGAATTAGCGCATGTGACTGCAACGAAACGTAAAGCAACACTTATGTTTTTTTGGCAAGAGCAATTATTTGCATTCCTCATCAGAAATTCTGCACACGACATAGAATTTTTTAAGTTGCCATATGATAGAACTATTGCCATAGGAACGTATTGTGAAATTTAATTTTCAATGTCTTATTGCATTTTTATTAGATTAAATTTGGAAATCCACTTTTTTCTTTTTTTAGAACAAGCTATTTAAATAATATTAATTTATGACTGCATAATATTTTTTTCATAAATAATCCTATTGTAGTGGGTAAATTCCATTTTAGAACTAAGCTTATTTTTCATAACGAATAAATTTTTCAAATTTTTTGCGAGCCATATTTCGTTTTAAGGGTGAGAGATAATCAATAAAAACTTTTCCATTTAAATGATCTATTTCATGTTGAAGGCAATGTGCAAGTAGTCCATCTGCTTCTAATTCAAAAGGCTTACCCTGTGGATCAAGAGCGCGTATCGTTACTTTTAATGCACGTGGAACTTTATCAAAAACACCTGGTACAGATAAACAACCCTCCCCTGGCAATGCCTCTCCTTCTCGAGAAATAATCTCAGGATTGATGATGCAAATTTTCTGATTATGTTCTTCTGAAACATCGATGACAGCAAGTTTTAAAGAAAGGCCAATTTGCGGAGCGGCTAACCCTACCCCGGGAGCGTGATACATGGTTTCATACATATCAGCAATTAGTATTTGTAAGTTTTCATCAAATACGAGGACCGGTTTTGTCGGTTTTCGCAATCTTTCATCGGATAGATAAACAATTGTGCGCAACGTCATAAAGCATCCCTATGCTTAAGCAACATCCATGACAAACTTAGAATCTAGTTTATTTTTTTTATGTTTGTAAATATAGAAGAATAAAATTGGAAATATCATTACAACCATTCCGCTACAAAAAATCACTTCATAATGTATCACGCTGCCTACGTCGATACCATCGGGCGGAAAAAATCCTACCACTATGGTAATAGTGCAGCCAATTAAACCTAATATACAAACCAACCAACTACCTATTTTTCCACCCGGAATAGTGAAGGTTTGTGATATGGCTTGGCGTTTATAGCGTAGGCAAATTCCAGCTAAAAACATCATAATGTACATTAGCATGTATAGCTGAGTACTTAAGGCCGTTAGAAGCCAATAAGAGCCGCTCACGCTAGGCATGAAGAGAAAGGCGCAACATACTAGGCTTACAATAACTGCTTGTGTCAGCAGCAAATTAGAAGCCACACCGTGTGTGTTTACTTTTTTAAGGAAGTCAGGCAAATAATCCAATTGGGCAGCTTGTAATAAGCCTTTTGCTGGAGATATAACCCAGCTTATTATCCCACCTAGGCTACCTAGTAATATCATTGCTGCGATCATAGGGATGAACCATTCGATATGATAAGCGGCAAAAAAGTAAGTAAAAGCTTGCATTACTCCGTTAACTAAGCTGATTTGATGTTGTGGTAAAACAATTGCAATCGCTAAAGATCCAAATATCATAGTGAATAAAATAATCCAAACTGAAATATATAATGCTTTAGGAAATGTTTGTTGTGGATTTTTAATATCTCTTATATGAACTGCGGACAATTCCATGCCTGCAAATGCAGTCATGATGGCAGTGAGGGATATCCAGCTATCGACATGTGAAAAGGATGGGAAAATATTAGCTGCATTAAAGTGAACTTGAGAAGGCTTACCCTGGATTAGCCACGCAATAGCTAATCCGATAATAATAAGCATGGGTAAAGCCATGCCAATAATCGTGCAAATGCTAGTGAAACGGGCCGATACGCTAAGCCCTTTTAAATTAAGTAATGTGAGTGACCAGAAAATCGTTAAAATTGTAATGACTAGAAAAAGTTTGTTTTGAGCCCAGCTGGGGTGGATTAAATAAGCGATTAAGCCCGCAATAAAGGAAAGTATTGTTGGAAACCAGACCAGGTTGGTCACCCATTGTAGCCAAATAGCGAGAAAGGCAGCTTTTTCTCCAAAAGCTGATTTCACCCATTGAAATATGCCACTTTTTTCATTGGAATCTCCGGCCAATTCAGCAGATACCAGAGCAGAAGGTATTAAAAATACGATTGCAGAGAAGATAAAAAAGAATATTAGCGTGCTACCAAACAGGGAGGCCGCCGGCAAATTACGTATACTATCTACTGCGCCGGTGATTAACATCACGAGTGCAAACGTACTTAAGCCGGCAGATTTCATTAGCAATATCCTGTAAGTGTAAAATATCTACGCAGTTTAGCAGAGTCACATTAAATAAAGATTAAGGGAAAGCAACTAATTACTCAGTAACATCCATACTGGCTATTTTACAGGTAATTATAGGAAAATATAGACAATTTTATAAGAAACTGAAGACTAAAATAAAATTTTCTGGTAAATTATTATAGTCGTTTGATACATTTTGCCTTACTGCAATTTATATAAAAACGCCCATTCCTTAATTTGAATTATAGGTGTTTCAGCCATGTCAGGATTTGAAAACGGAACTGTTAAATGGTTTAACAATAGTAAAGGGTTTGGTTTCATTCAGCGTGATCAAGGTGAAGATGTATTCGTTCACTTTCGTGCTATCACGGGTGATGGATACCGTTCTTTAGAAGAAGGACAACGGGTTAAATTTACCGTTACTCAAGGACAAAAAGGTCCTCAAGCTGAGAATGTTTCTGTTGTTGAATAACAATATCAAACATTATCCGTTGCAAGCATGACTTGATCTGATGCAACTTTCTAAAAAAGCTTAACAAGTTTACTTGTTGGGCTTTTTTTTTAATAGCGGATTGTTGGGTTTCGCTGCGTTCAACTAAACCCAACGTTAATATTTATTTACGGAAACAGAGGTTAACAGTTGAATCAGATGCTTTGAAATAGTGTCTGGTAAATTCTGCTGCTTCGTAGGGGTTGTAGAGTTTGCAGCTAAAAATATCAATATAAGCTGCATCAGTTAAATTTGCAAAGTGCCCAGAAATAAGAGAAGTTTCAATTAACTGTACCATTGAATACCCTGCTACTTTTTCATCTTCACCAAAATTGACGACAACAGTATCTTGAAATCGCTTCATTTTAATTAAATCACACAATTCAATAACGTATTGTTTTATTGCATCAGAGGAACGTATCAATTCTGGATCACAGTTTTTAGCATCAATACTTGTCATTAATCCCCAGCAGGCATTTTCTTCATACTGCTCGGTAATTTGTTCGAATGTCATGATATGACGATTGCTTGCATCTTGTGCTGGATGAGCCAGACTGACCAGGTTATCTTGATGTAATACGTTAGTTTGTGTCATTTTTCATATAACTCCTACTTACCCAAAACGGCTGACGATAGCAGATTTGTTTTGGGTATTAAAGTAAATTTAATAATTTTTTATGAGATAGCATCCGAATTCTGCATGTAAGGTTTTAATACCTTAGGAATACGAATATTGCCATTTTCTTCTTGATAATTTTCTAGAACAGCTACTAATGTTCTTCCTACGGCGAGAGCTGAGCCATTAAGCGTATGCACTAGCTCAGGCTTACCTGTCTCAGGGTTGCGCCAGCGAGCGCTCATACGACGCGCCTGGAAGCCTTCCATATTGCTGCAAGAAGAAATCTCACGGTAGCATTGCTGGCCAGGTAACCATACTTCTAAATCATAGGTTTTAGCAGATGAAAAACCAATATCTGCTGTGCATAATGACATTACTCGATAAGGTAATTCTAATTTCTGTAATACGGTTTCAGCACACTGAGTGAGAGATTCTAAAGCAGCATAAGAATCCTCTGGACGTACGATCTGAACCAACTCTACTTTTTCAAATTGATGCTGGCGTATCATGCCACGAGTATCTTTACCATAAGATCCCGCTTCACTACGAAAACAAGGGGAATAACAAACATATTTTAAAGGTAATTGATCGGCTGGAACTATTTCGTCACGCACCAGATTGGTGACGGGCACTTCTGCAGTGGGGATCAAATAGAGCCCTTCGTCTCCCGCAATGGCAAATTGATCTTCTTTGAATTTAGGTAATTGGCCAGTACAAAACAGAGATGTGGAATTAACTATGTAAGGCACACATACTTCTTGGTAATGGTGTTCTTCAGTATGCAAATCCAACATAAATTGTGTGAGTGCGCGATATAGTTTAGCGACTGATCCGCGTAAAACAACGAAGCGTGCTTTACTTAATTTAACGCCAGCTTCAAAATCCAGCCAATTATTTTTTGCGCCTAAATCTACATGATCTTTAGGAGGGAAATTAAAATGTGTAGGTTCGCCCCATGTTCGAACGATTACATTATCTTTTTCACTTTTTCCTATTGGAACTGATGCATGAGGAATATTTGGAATTTGAGCAAGGAACGTATTAAGCTCCAACTGCACGGCATTAAAAAGTTCTTCGGTCGCTTTGAGATCATCGCCTAATTGGTTGACGGTTTTCAATAAAGAAGAAATATCTTTCCCAGAGGCTTTTGCTTGGCCTACTGTTTTTGCATGAGCGTTGCGTTCGCTTTGTAGTTCTTGTACCTTCATTTGCAGTGTTTTTCGTTTGTCTTCTAACGCATGAAATTGACCGACGTCAAGTATAAATCCACGACTTTTTAATTGTTCAGAAACTGCTTGAGCATCATTACGTATGAGTTTGGAATCTAACATAATATAAAACTCTCATTTAAAAACTTTTCACTTTAATTCGATGTAGGTTGGGTTGTACTTGCGAAACCCAACCTACATTTATTATAGAGACCGGAAAAGCTTTTGATTCAAATTAACTAGAGTGCATTACTTTTGCAGCCATTGCGCCCATATCTGCAGGGGATGCTACAGTGTGTACGCCTGCCGCTTCAAGAGCTGCGAATTTTTCAGCCGCCGTACCTTTGCCACCGGCTATGATCGCGCCAGCATGCCCCATACGTTTGCCTTCAGGAGCAGTTACGCCAGCGATATATGATACAACCGGTTTAGTTATATGATGTTTGATATACTCAGCGGCTTCATCTTCTGCTGTACCACCAATCTCGCCTACCATGATAATAATTTCTGTTTTAGGATCTTTTTCAAACAAAGCTAAGACATCAATAAAGTTAGTGCCTGCAATAGGGTCACCACCGATACCGACACAAGTACTCTGCCCTAACCCTAAATCGGTAGTTTGTTTAACGGCTTCATACGTTAATGTGCCAGAACGAGACACAATACCGACTTTACCAGGCAAATGAATATTACCAGGCATAATCCCAATCTTGCATTCACCAGGGGTAATAACACCAGGGCAATTAGGTCCAATTAAACGTACATCAGGATGCATGTCTATGTATGCTTTTATCATTAGCATGTCTAAGGTAGGTATACCTTCAGTGATACAAATAATAAGTTTAATGCCAGCATCTACAGCTTCAATAATAGAGTCTTTGCAGAATGGTGCAGGAACATAAATAACAGAAGCATCTGCGTCTGTAGCTTCATAAGCTTCTTTGACAGTATTAAAAACAGGTAAACCCAAATGTAGTTGACCGCCTTTATCGGGGGTTACACCACCTACCATTTTTGTGCCATATGCAATGGCTTGTTCCGAATGAAATGTTCCTTGTTTACCCGTAAATCCTTGGCAAATCACTTTTGTATCTTTATTAATTAAAATGCTCATTGTGTTGCTCCCGCGGCTGCTACAACTTTTTCTGCAGCATCTGTAAAGCTTTTTGCTGCAATAATATTAAGACCGCTCTCACTTAATTTTTTAGCGCCGAGCTCAGCGTTGTTACCTTCCAAGCGTACAACAACAGGTAGTTTTGTTCCGACTTCTGCAACAGCACTAATGATGCCATCTGCAATTAAATCACAACGTACAATACCACCAAAAATATTCACTAAAATTGCTTTAACTTTTTCATCAGATAAAATAATTTTAAATGCTTCCGTGACACGTTCTTTTGTCGCACCACCTCCCACATCTAAAAAGTTTGCTGGATTGCCGCCCTTTAATTTTACTAAATCCATGGTGGCCATTGCGAGACCGGCACCATTTACCATGCAACCGATATCACCATCTAATGCTATGTAATTGAGTTCCCAATCGCGTGCACGATTTTCACGTTCATCTTCTTGAGATGTGTCACGCATAGCAAGTAATTTTGGTTGACGATAAAGTGCATTATCATCAATATTAATTTTTCCATCTAAACATAATAAATTACCTGCGCTGGTGATAACCAATGGATTAATTTCTAATAAACTGAAATC
>DHXK01000100.1 GCA_002413665.1 Legionellales bacterium UBA5158
TTTTCTTTATTACTTTTATTGCTTACGGCTTCTTTTGTATGCGTGATTACAGAATCTTTTATTTCTGAATGATCTAATATTCCAATGCTTGCGCTGTCAATTTTTTCTTCTTTACTTTTTTGATAAGTGTTTAATTTTTTCAAACCTTTTGTCGGCACTTTTACAATATTTCCATTCAATTTAATTTCAACGTAATCACTTTTATCCGTCATCGAAGGCTCATATTCCAAATTAATTGCCTGTGATTCTTGTATGTGTTCTTTCTTCGCAAAACCACTGTCAACAATATGCGTAGCCGATTCTTTAATGACAACTGCACTATCATTATGCTTATCATTTTTATTTTCTGTAACAACTTTTTTTGAGGCTGAACAGGAGATAAAAAGAAGTATTATTAGTAAGTATTTCATGTATTATTTATTTTTATCCATTGCAGTTACCTGATCGGCAGGAATCTTTGCGTTACTATTTATGTCTATGCCAAACAAAGGCGCAAGCCCATTTGTTAGCAGCAATGCAAGACTTAAGAGTTGATTAATAGCATCTTTTGAATTAGGTCCAATTAAATTTGTTTTACTCATCCAAGCCAAAAAAATAGCGGCAATAACTGTAAATACCCTTACCCAAAAATTAACTTTTGAGGGCGTAGGATTATTTATTTGCGGTATTCCAAATTTTACGTCTGCCATTATTGATTATTTAATGTTTTACCCAATTTGATAATCTGCTTTTTCAATTCTTCGTTCTCTAACCTAACTTCTTCAAGTTCCTGCTGCAATGTTTTCATCTGTAATTTTAACGCTGCATTTTCTATCCGCATTTCATTTAATTCGCCCCGAAGGCTTCCCATTTCTTTTTTCAAATCATCGGAAATAGTTTTATAAATGGCGATGGCACTATTCATATTTGCAATCAATATCCTGTCAGCATCTACTTCTATGTGTTCCGTTTCGGCAATGGTTTTTTCTACCTCTGCATTATCTTTTTTGCGCTTCAATTTTAGCCCGATTATACCGGCTAATACTGTGATGATTGCGCCTATTACTGTTCCCATAATGTTATCTTTTTTCGGTATTTAATTTTTATCCGTTGTTGGTGCATCTCGCTCACAAAACCCGTTTGAACACCAACAAAGGCGGAATTTTTCTATAAAATGCTAATTAAATAATCTGCTATGAGTGCATGACCTGTATTATTAGGGTGTACGCCATCACTGCTTATCATCGTATCTATGCCAGATGTATTTTTCATATATGTATAAATGTCAACAGACTGTGTACCTCTTGAGGTTGCGACGGAAATAACTGCTGTTGAATAAGCCTGATGTCTTGTTGTGTCGGCGGCTGTTGTTACTGAACAGCTGCCAACAAAAGAACTATATCCCGTTGTTGTTATATAAAATGGCGTTAGAAGAATTATTTTTGTTGAATTCCACCCCTTAGCTGATATTGCATAACCCACAATAGAATCTAATGTTGTTTGGTATACAGAAGATGTCATTGTCCCATTGTTAAGCCCTACATCATTTACACCAAGCGCAATAACTAATGCTGTTTGCGAAATATAAGCAGGTATTGTTGTTTCATCAAATACTGTGCGGCTACAAACTGTTCCGTTTTCAAGGACCTGTCCACTTATACCCATATTTACTTCAACCTTACCTTTGGATGATGAAAATAATGTTGTCCACCTATGAGCTGTATCACTTGCACCAACACCATAACTTATGCTATTGCCAATAAATACATAGCTATAAACTGAATCTGCCTTAATATTTATACCTTTTGGAAATGATAACTTAGTAGATGATGCACCATATAAATCACACACAATAAATAAATCTGCTGTTGATGTAGCTGACGAAATCTCTAAATCTGTCCATGTTGTTCCATCTGTGCTTGTCTGAAATCTTATCTGTCCTGAACTTCCATCTCTATAAACACCATAATAGTTACCTACGATACCATTTACACCGGGGCTTATATTTGAACCTGCACCTCCTTGTGATTTACCAACAGGATTACCTCCAGCACCTCCTACATATATACCCGCTAACATTAGATTATAATCTCTTAGTGCATAAGTAGTTGAAAATCCTAATATAGCATCTGCATCACCTGTTGCTACATATTTAAACCATATTCTTCCTGTTACGCCTGATGGAAGTTTCTTAGTATCAAGCCCTTCATGACCAAATGAACTGTTAAAACTGCTTGGTGTAAATACTTTCGCTGTATTTGTTAATGAAGTAGAAGCCGATGAGAAAGTAATATCTATAGCTGCCACCGTACTCTCTTTTTGCAGCATAAAAAACTGTACCTGCCCATAACTTTTGCAGGAAAGGGTAATAAATAAGATGATAAGTAATTTTTTCATTGTTTTTTTATTTGTAATCATTTCCAAAAGTGCCGTAGAAATTAGTGCCGTCCCAGAAGTAAGCAATAATATCAACTGAGCCAGCCGCCGCAGATAATGTAGGTGCTGTGCCTCCCTTCCATTTAACTCCTGTGGGCCATGTAGTTATTGTGAATGAGCCGCCGCTACCTTCAATGATCTTAGTGGTGATAAACATGGCTTTTCCTGATGGGAGGTTAGATAAGGCAAATGTTCTTCCCGTTGCTGCTATGGTTACCTGTGCTGTAATGCCGTTGTTTACATTCATGGTAATTGTGCTTCCGTCAGTTAATGTTTGAAAGGTGTTGGTGGTTGAATTAGATTGAATGTTATTAGAAACGGTTACACCATTAACAGCATTTAATTTAATTGTTTTTAAGCTGTCATTTATAAGAATATTTGTATTATTTAATGATGAATCTATATCTCCTATATCGTACCGATGGCTGGCAAGATCAAGATTTAAGTATTTACCAGTTCCTCCCGTGTATTGTAATTTTTTATTTTGATCGTCTATTAGTAATAGCGTTTGATTGGCTGTACTATTTACATCTCCAAGATATATTACGAAATTATTGGCATCTGATACAAAATCTGCGACAGGATTACCGCTATAGTTCTGGATTCTAAAGTCTGTCGTAGCATTATAAGTCACACTGGAATCTACTATCTCCATTCTCATTTGTCCGTCAAAATCTACTTCAAATACCTTAGCTGTTGTATCGTAAATAAACCCAGGAGAAGAGGTGTAAGATGCTACGCCGTTTCCGAATGCGATTTGTGTTGCTGGTATAGTGGGAGCTGAACCACCGCCACCTGCCAAACTTCTTGCAAAGCCTCTTGTTGCAAGAGTATCATTTTCATTTGGGAACTTTATTGTTTTAGTTGACGATACAACAGAAAAATCTAAAATAGTTGAATGAATATCTGCATCATCAGAAACTTCAATATTATTTTGTCCATTTCCGGTGAATCTTATTCCGTCACCACTTCCATCTATTAATGCTAAATAACTTGGAGCTTGTAATTCAATAGGATTTGTATTTGAAGAGTTACCGACATTTAAAACATCTGAAAGTGTTGGTGTTGAACCACCCGGAGCCGCCCATGTACCATCTGCACGTAAAAAATTGGAAGTACCTCCAGCACTTGAAGGCGCTAATCCCTTAAGGGTTGAAGAAAATAAATTTAAATCAGCGGTTACCTGTGTTGTCGTTAAAAATGAAGGTGTGCTTCCTGACCATTTTGCATAGCCGGTTCCTGATAATTGATTTTGTTTTAAACTATTTTGCCAAAGAGAAGTAAAACCACTTACCGTATTAGAACTATCTGCAATTCCTTTGTAAAGTCCGGCATGATTTCCCCAGCTATATGCTGTATTCCAATTTGATGCCGAGGTAATCCTTCCATCTGCTAACGTCCCTGTCCAGCCTAACGTTAAAGATGTAGCCTGTAATAAAGATGTTGATGGTGTGCCACCTAACGTTAAAGTAACATTTGTATCATCTGTTTTTGTAAGTGCAGATGGTGTGCCAGTTAAATAATTAGGCGTAAACTTTATAAAGGTAGAATCTAATGCTCTGAATTTTGGTAAATCACCATCTGAAAATCCTGTCATATCTATTACAGAATTCTTCAGCCATTGCGGAATATTATCGCTAAGAGTCCCATATACATTCCTTATTGGTATTATTGGAAGATCGTTTTTGAGTTTTAATTTATTAGCTGAATCTGTGATTGAATAAATGCCGGTATAAGTTCCTCCGCCCGGCGCAGCCCATGTACCATCGGCACGTAAAAAATTGGAAGTACCGCCACCGCTTAAAGGAGCTAATCCCTTAAGCGTTGAAGAAAATAAATTTAGATCAGCAGTTACCTGTGTTGGTGTTAGGTATGATGGTGTGCTTCCTGACCATTTTGCATAGCCTGTGCCTGATAATTGATTTTGTTTTAANNTTTGTATCATCTGTTTTTGTAAGAGCCGATGGTGTGCCCGTTAAATAATTTGCAGGATTTGATGAGAGTGGGTAATAATGTGCATCGCCGTATGTTGCTACCCTGGCATTTGTAAAATATTTGTTTGTAGGCCCTTCCGGTACACTGTCAGTGTTTAATGGCGTAAATGCGCCATAGCCATTAAGGAACCTATTGGCAACATAAGGGAAGCTCATTACCGAAGCAATGTCTGTAAATTGTATCTGCCGTGCTATCCAGGCGCTGCCGTTAAAGCCAAGATATT
>DHXK01000280.1:0-2178 GCA_002413665.1 Legionellales bacterium UBA5158
CCGTTTTATTTTTAAAAAAAAAAAAACTTCGCCGTAGCGATTACCCACTAATCGCGGATCACAAATCATTAGAATACCCCTATCTTTACTATCCCGAATCAGGCGCCCCGCTCCTTGTTTCAAAATCAACACAGCATGCGGTAATTGGTAATGAGAAAAAGGATCTAAACCTTTTTGTCTTAACATTTTAATTTTAGCTTGCAGTATAGGATCATCTGGCATTGCAAATGGAAGCTTATCTATAATCACACACGACAAAGCATCTCCACGCACGTCAACTCCATACCAAAAACTACTGGTACCTAATAAAATAGCATTACCTAATGCTTTAAATTCATCAACTAATTGTCTTTTAGGTTTAGTGCCTTGACGCAATAATGGAAACGGTACTTTATTTTCTAAATAATTTGCAGCTTTCTCTAGAGCACGATGACTAGTAAACAATACAAAGGCTTTCCCCTGGTTAGCCATTAACACTGGGATTGCTGCATCAATGACTGCTTCAGTATAATACTCTGAATGTGTATCTGGGAGCCCACGGGGTGCATATAAAAGAGCCTGATTTTGGTAATCGAAAGGACTTTTTAATTGTAATTGTAAAGCATGATCTAAGCCCATAGTCTCAGAAAATAATTTAAAAGTATTTTTCACTGTGAGCGTCGCTGATGTAAAAATCCAAGAGCGTTTTTTATCTTGCATACATCGCTTAAAGTGTTCAGCGACTATCATAGGTGTTAAATGCAATGCAAAGCTGTGTGCGTGCGTTTCATACCAATGTACAGTGTCTACGGGCGCTGCTTTTGTTAAAAGATCAAAACGTTCAATCAACTGACCTGTACGTTTCCAACAATTTTCTAAGCCCTTGCTACGAACACCCGCTTCTTTCAATGTTTTTTCAAAATCTTTTAATGAGTCTTTTACTTCATCGATAGTGGCTTCAACATGTTGAGGCTGTTTATCAGGCCAGGGCAATGCACGTAACTCAGATCCAAATGCGGTTCGCATAGATTGAACTGCACGCTGAAGATTAATAGACTCAGCACTGATTTGCTGCATATCTAGAGCGCTCTCTAGCCCTTCTGATTCAGCATCTCGCGCCAATTCTAATAGTTGTCGACTAGTCAACACGGTACTAAAAAACTGCGCAGCAATATCGGGTAAATGATGAGCCTCATCAAAAATAACAATTTCAGCACCTGGTAATAATTCGCCAAAGCCTCCATCTTGCAATGCCATGTCTGCAAAAAATAAATGATGATTCACAACAACAATATCAGCCGCCAAAGATTGCTGACGCGCCTTCACAACAAAACAATCTTTGTAAACTGGACAGTCTTGATTTAAACAATTATCTGCAGTACTCGTTGCGTAGGGCCAAATCGTAGAGTCTTCAGGCACCGACTCTAACTCTGCAATATCACCTGTTTTAGTTAGCGCTGACCATTCAAAAATAGTTTGCAATTCTGACACTAACTGTCTCGATGCAAATCGTCCATCTTCACGATTAAGTTTTAATCTGTGCAAACAAAGATAATTTGCGCGCCCCTTTAATAAAACAATTTTCATGGAAGAAGAAAAAATTTTTTGTATAACAGGAATGTCATTAAAAAATAATTGATCTTGTAAATTTTTAGTGCCTGTGGAAATAATTGTTTTTTTATTCGAAAGAAAAGCAGGCACTAAATAGCCAAATGTTTTTCCTGTTCCTGTGCCAGCTTCGACTATCAATTCAGAGTTTAACTCGATTATTTTTTCTATCGCGACTGCCATTTTTTGTTGCGCATCACGCGGAGTAAAGCCTTTAATGGCTTGTTTTAATAAACCATTGTTTCCTAAAATATCGAGGCTATTGGTAGGAATCATTGTTTATATCCTATAATATCACGGAAAATAGCAAGTAAGTGTCTTAACCTGAATTCAGCGTTAGCGAAATCCAGGAGCGAGATAAGCAAGAATTTTATTACCGTCTAATACTCGGATATTGACTATAGAAAATATCATTTTCAAGCTTGTCTTGTTTATTTTGAATAGAAGTTTCAGCTTTACCAATTTTTCCTTTTTGAATTTCTTTCTGTTTCTGCTCTTCTTTTCGCTGAGCTTCTAAGAGAAGCAATTCTTGCTCTCGCATTTTCTTTTCTTCAGCAATATGCTGACTTTCTGCCAAGACTCTCTCTCGCT
>DHXK01000280.1:2184-2475 GCA_002413665.1 Legionellales bacterium UBA5158
CGCTCTTCTTGCAATATCTCCTCTTTCTCCATCTAGGCAAGCTTTGCTTTTAATTCATCTTTTGTAAATACTCTTGATCTATAAATAACATGTGGCTGAGGAGCTTGGGCATAAGATGAGGAATGACCACAATGAGTATTACGTTGGCCGAAATTATACGCAGTAGCATAAGTAGCTGCAAAAAGCGCCGAATTTAAGGGCATAAATCATACCTTGATAATAATTTTATTTTTCTAAGAGTTTTAATTTATCTTCAACATTTGCCCATTGATCAGCATCAGCAGGAGCTTT
>DHXK01000280.1:2631-3000 GCA_002413665.1 Legionellales bacterium UBA5158
AGCATCAGCAGGAGCTTCTTTCAGGCGAGTAATGACCGGCCACGTTTCAGCCAGTTCTTTATTGAGTTCTAAATAGTTTTGGAATTTTTCAGGAAGATCATCTTCAGAGTAAATAGCATTCACTGGACACTCTGGTTCGCAGAGAGCGCAATCGATACATTCATCTGGATTGATGACTAAGAAATTTGGACCTTCATAAAAACAGTCTACAGGACAGACTTCAACACAGTCTGTGTATTTACACTTGATACACTGTTCTGTCACTACAAAGGTCATAGGATTGACTTAACGCTTAAAAAGTTGGTGCCCGAGGCCGGAATCGAACCGGCACGGAAGTCGCCCTCCGAGGGATTTTAAGTCCCTTGCGTC
>DHXK01000280.1:3198-6818 GCA_002413665.1 Legionellales bacterium UBA5158
GCGTCTACCTATTCCGCCACCCGGGCATGAAGATTATTGGATATTGGAAATCTAAAAACTCAACTTAGTGAGCGCTTACATTTCATCTATCCTATAAAAGGCTGGGGTCGGGATCGAACCGGCGTACACGGCTTTGCAGGCCGCTGCATAACCACTCTGCCACCCAGCCAAAATCGTGGTCAAACTTGTTTAAACAAAACATAAAGCCTCAGTTGATCCGAGGCTACACATCATTGCATTTGGAGCGGGAAACGAGGCTCGAACTCGCGACCCCAACCTTGGCAAGGTTGTGCTCTACCACTGAGCTATTCCCGCTTCTAGAAATTTATTACTTTTTGCCGTCTTATCTTCTAGTCGCGTAATTCTATCTTACGACCCCAAAGTGTCAAGTATGAAATGCGCTTTTTTTTCAGATTTTCAACGCTAAACGGTTAATTGTTAGCTATATTGATGCATTATTTTCCACTCTAAGAGATTTTCAATCTATTTTAAATTCTGGCCAAGAAGTTTTTAAATAAATGACCATAGTCCATATGGTTAATACTGCAGCAATATAAAGCGTTATATATCCTAAAATAAGAAAGAAAGGATGAGTCGCAGGACTGCAGTACAAAAGTATTGTCAAAGCAATCATTTGAACCGTGGTCTTAATTTTACCTAAATGCGAAACAGCCACACTGGTACGCTTACCGACTTCTGACATCCATTCACGCAATGCAGACACGATCACTTCACGACTGACTATAATAGCGGCAGGAAGGGTAATAACAAACGCAGGAATGATATGAGGACTAGAGTGCCATGTTAAAACTTGAAATTGCTGTTCAGCAGCGATCATGACCAACGCAATGGACACCATCATTTTGTCAGCAACAGGATCGAGAAAAGCCCCAAATTTTGTAGCTTGCTTCAAGCTGCGGGCAAGATATCCATCTAACCAGTCAGTAATACACGCTAATGAAAAAATAATAGCTGCAGCAGTATGAGCCCATACGACAGGAAGATAAAATACTAACACTAGGAATGGGATAACAAATATCCGTCCTAAAGAAAGAATGTTAGGGAGATTTAACATGCACTAAACCACCACATTATGTATTGCTTCAAAAATTCTTTGCGCAAGCGAGAGACTAATCCCTGGCACCTTTGCAAGCTCTTCAAGACTAGCACGATTGATGGCTTGAATACCACCAAAGTAGCGCAACAATTCACGCCGTTTTTTCGCACCTATTCCAGGAATTTCTTCTAATGTTGAGGTACGGCGTTTTTTATCGCGACGTAACCGATGTCCAGTGATGGCAAAACGATGCGCTTCATCACGTATTTGCTGGATTAAATGTAGTGCCAATGAATCAGATTCTAAATGCACAGGAGTTTGGTCTCCTATATGCAATGTTTCTAGACCTGCTTTACGCGTCACACCTTTAGCCACACCGATCAAAAGTATTGTTGTAATCTCCAGCTCAGCCAGCACAGCTTGAGCTGCATGTAATTGGCCAAGCCCCCCATCAATCAAAACAATACTAGGAAGCTTTTCTTCATTGGCTTGCAAACGCTTATATCGACGTAAAATAGCTTGTCGCATGGCCCCGACATCATCACCTGGAGTTACATCTGTAATATTAAAACGACGATAATCCGATTTTGCTGCACCCAGACTAGTAAATACTACGCAAGAGGCCACGGTCGCCTCCCCCATAGTATGACTGATGTCGAAGCATTCTATACGATGAGGAAGTTTTTCTAGTGTTAATAATTTTTGTAGTGCTACAAAGCGATCTTTACTATTCGCTTTGTTAGATAAGACGCTAGCGATAGATTGCTTGGCATTGGCTGTTGCCATTTCTATCCATTTATTACGCTCACCGCGAACAGAATGTGAAATGATAACTTTATGTTGAGCCTGCTCACTCAAAGCGCTCATTAATAATGAACGATCGGCTAACAATATACTCACAATAATTTCTTTGGGAGTCTCATGTACTTGCTGATTTAAATAATGTTGTGTGATAAAGGCTGCTAATATTTCATCTTGGGAGGAACCAACCGGAACCGTAGGAAAATAAGAACGACTCCCTAAAATTCTACCATGACGTATCACTAATAATTGTATGCAGGCGGTATTAGGCGCAGTTGCAATTCCAATGATATCTGCGTCTCCATGCAGTCCGCTGACGTATTGGCGCTCACGGATCTCTCTTATTTGTGTAATTTGATCGCGTAGCTTTGCAGCAAGTTCGAATTGTAAATGACTTGCTGAGTACTCCATTTTTTTCGTCAGTTCATGCAGGATTTCTTCATTTTTACCCTGTAAAAATAGGATCGCGTAACGTACATTTTGCAAATATTCTTCTTGAGAAATCAACCCACCACATGAGCCTGAACATAGGCCTATTTGATGCTGTAGACAAGGGCGAGTTCGACTAGAGTAAAAACTATCGTGACACGTTCTAAGTTGAAATACTTTTTGTATTAAATGAATGGTTTCACGAACTGATGTTGCGTTGGGATAAGGTCCAAAATACATCCCATTTTTTTTGGGAGCACCTCTGTAAAAATCTATACGGGGATAAGGTTGTTCATCAGTGATAAGAATATAGGGATAACTCTTATCATCTCTAAGCAGTACATTATAACGAGGCTTGTGTTTCTTTATGAGATTACATTCAAGCAGCAAAGCTTCGTTTTCATTGCGGGTTATTGTTGTATCTATTTTTTTTATTTGTTTAACTAAGGCCTGAGTCTTGAGATCTTTTACCTGTGCATTGAAGTAACTAGAGAGGCGTTTTTTTAAATTTTTAGCTTTTCCGACATACAAAACCGTGCCATCTTCGGTGAGCATTTGATAAACACCGGGATTATTAGGGGCACTTTTTAGAAAATCTTTTATGTCACGCATTTTAGGTTAGGATATTTCCTCCTGAGTATTCTTGCTACCTTCAACCATGCCTAATCGCATAGCTAATAAAGTTAATTCTACATCATTATTGATGCTCAGTTTTTCAAAAATACGATAACGATAACTATTTACTGTTTTTGGGCTTAAGCAAAGCTTGTCAGAGATACTTTGAACTTTCTGACCGCAGGTGATCATGAGCATAATCTGTAATTCACGCTCTGATAAAATATCTAGCGGAGATTCTTCAGCTTTTGTAAATCGCTTTAGAGCAAGTTGTTGAGCTATACCTGAACTAATATAACGCTGGCCTGAGTGAACTATACGAATTGCGCGTATCATTTCGTCTGGATCACAGCCTTTGGTAATATAACCCGCTGCACCCGCTTGTAATAATCGGGATGGGTAAGGTTCATCATCACACACAGTTAATGCTAAGATTTTGATATCACTATTATGGCGAGTCATTTTGCGAGTTGCTTCAAGTCCGCCTATGCCAGGCATTTGTACATCCATCAAGACCACATCAGGAATGAGTTCTTTAGCTGATTTGATGGCATCTTCGCCCGTTCCCACTTCGCCAACCACTTTGATTCCCGACACATCTTGTAATAGACGTCGAATACCCATGCGGACTAGCTCGTGATCATCAACCAACAGAACTTTAATCAAGTTTACACCCCATATACTTGCAGACTTAACTTGGCGGAGAGAGAGGGATTCG
>DHXK01000280.1:6987-7397 GCA_002413665.1 Legionellales bacterium UBA5158
TCAACGGTTTTCAAGACCGCCGCTTTAAACCGCTCAGCCATCTCTCCAGCGTGATTTTCATTCTACAACAACAACCATTTCATCTAATATAATGATGGGCACATATTAACGCTTTTTAATTAGATTATTCAACTTATTCGTTAATTTTCTTTGCTAGGATAAGTAATTGCTTTCAATTGCTTTACTTGCTAACCCATTGTATACCTAAGCTATAATGGTATAATGATAAACAAAATTTGCAACAGTGGAGGCTCTATGCAACACAATGATATTAGTGTTACCCGTGATCGATCTTCATTACTCGGCACACATTCAGTTTTACGTAATACATATCTTTTATTAAGCTTAACCTTATTGTTTAGTGCTGCGGCCGCAAGTTTTGCAGTAATGAATGATGTGGGCTTCGGTGC
>DHXK01000280.1:7610-13082 GCA_002413665.1 Legionellales bacterium UBA5158
ATTTGTTATTAGTGGGTTACGTAACAGCGTTTGGGGATTGGTAGCAGTATTTGCGTTTACGGGCTGTATGGGCTATTCCATGGGACCCCTGCTGAATCATTTCATTAAAGGTTACAGTAACGGCGGGCAATTGATTGCTACCGCATTGGGTGGCACAGGCATCACGTTCTTTCTATCTTCTGCATATGTATTAACCACCAAAAAAGACATGAGCATTTTAGGTAAATTCTTAATGATAGGCCTAGTGGTCTGCATAGTAGCAGGATTAGCTAACATCTTTTTCAAAATGCCCGCTATCCAACTTGCTATTTCTACGGCAATGATTTTCATCTCCACATTACTAATGATGTATGATACTAGCCGCATCATTAATAACGGTGAAACAAATTATATTATGGCTACCGTGAGCTTGTTTTTAGATATTTTGATGCTTTTCCAAAATCTTCTCATTTTATTGGGCTCATTAACCGGTAACAGAAATTAATTCCAGCTAACTGAACCGCGCTCGTCAGTGTGCGCATTTACGCACCTGACGAGGTCGAGGCTAGGAGGTTATTCAACCTCTAGCCATAAACATTTTCCTTTAGTCGCCATCGCTTCAAGATTTTTCTGATTCGCTGCTAACTCAACTGAATTTGCTTTAATAACGGGCAAAACACGCCTAATCTCGCTGTCTGATAAAGTAGTCATAGCTTCCTGTGCAGACATTTCAGCCGATTTTGATTCGTTAGAAAAAGCTAACGTAGCCTGCCCTCCAGTCATTGCTAAATAAACACGCGCAAGTAAGTCAGCATCTAATAACGCGCCATGGAACTCTCGCTTTGAGTTATCAATAAAGTGACGTTTACATAAAGCATCTAAACTATTACGCTGACCTACATACATTTTTCTAGCCAACACAAGACTATCGATAACCTGACAATGATCTATGATGGATTTCCAGGGTTGATTTAACATGCTCAATTCATAATTTAAAAAACCAATATCAAATGGTGCATTATGAATGATTAATTCAGCGCCACTGATAAAATCCATTAATTCCTGACAAACATCTGCAAATACAGGTTTATTAATGAGTGATTCATTTGTAATCCCGTGAACCGCAATGGCACCGGCTTCAATTTCGCGCTGAGGATTAATATATTGATGATAATGCCGTCCAGTCACTTTACGATTGATCATTTCCAAGCAACCAATTTCAATTATACGATGACCCTGTGATGGTGATAAGCCTGTAGTTTCTGTATCCAGAACGACTTGCCTCATAAAAACAATTCCTTAAGATTATGCCAACATATCATCAATGGCTTTATTAGCCAGTGAGTCTACTCTATCATTATCTGGGTGGCCGCTGTGTCCTTTTACCCAATGCCAACTAACTTGATGACGATTGGCTTCAATCTCGAGTAGCTGCCATAAATCCGCATTTTTAACGGGTTTTTTATCCGCTTTAATCCAATTTCTTTTTTTCCAACCTGGCAACCATTCTGTAATACCTTTCTGCAGATATTGAGAATCAGTATAAAGCTCAATAACACAGGATTCACGCAATGCTGCTAATGCTTCAATTGCTCCCATCATCTCCATACGATTATTGGTAGTGTTGCTATCAGAACCAGAAAGAGTTCTTTCGTGCTGGCTATATTTTAACAACGCACCCCAACCTCCCGGCCCTGGATTTCCTCGACAAGCTCCATCTGTAAAAATAATGACCTTCTTCATTGAACGCGATCTCGAATCGTTGTACGTGGAATACCTATAGGAGCTAAATTTATATCAGAAATTTTTTGTTTCCAGCTTAGCTTAATTGGGGTTAAAGGAATAACTTTTGCTTGAGCTACTAACATATAAACTCCACCAAAAGGAGACCAACACTTGCTACCCAACCATTCCATAAACTTTAATTTTTTAAATGTACTTTTATGTTTCACCGGGGGTCGAAATAATATCATACTCTGCTTAATCAATTCAAAATCAGCAAAGGATAGCCATTTTTTTATCTTATTTGCATCAATAAAATGTCCCGTCCATGGAGTGTGCTTATTATGTGCCCACCATTTTTTTATTCCCCACAAACTATAAGGATTGAATCCGCAAATGACGATATGACCCTCAGGGCGCACAATTCTACACGCTTCTGCTAATAATTTTTGAGGATTATCCATATACTCCAAGGTATGAGGAAGGATAACAAGATCTACACTGCCCGATAAAATGGGAAGATCATACAGCTCACTTTCAATACCCCGCATGTTTTTAGGATGTCCAAAACCTAACAATGGACTCAACAGTACTAAGCCAGGAATAACGCTGGTTTTTAATAATCCATATTGATTGGGTGTCCCTATTAAAAGAGCTTCCCTACCATAATGATGCTTTAGAGTAGACGATAAAAATTTTTGTTCTGCTTCAAGAACAATTTGGCCTGAAAAATGTTCCAGCCATCGATCCCATTGTTGAATCTTTCTGTAGGTTTTAGCCAAAATAATTTCCCGAGTAAATAGCTAACACATGGAATATCATACGCTTTGGATATAAGACAAACAATAAAATGCGCATGAAAGAGCCTTACAAGTTAGATTCTCAATCATAGCCTTGACCTATTTGAATAAATTAGTATATTTAACGCATGATAGAGATTATTCCTATACCTGCTTTCAAAGACAATTATATTTGGCTATTAGTCAATATAACTAACAACCATTGCATAGTAGTTGATCCGGGCGATGCATCACCTATCATTCGTCTCATCGCACAACAACAATTATTACTTGATGCAATTTTGATTACTCACCATCATCACGATCACTGTGGCGGAATAAAACAACTCACCGAATTATATCCTGTTCCAGTCTATGGCCCGGCACATGAATCCATAGACGGCGTGGATCACCCGCTAAATGAAAATGATGAAATTTATTTCGTGAATTTTGCTATCAAATTTATTGTAATCAATATACCTGGCCACACAAAAGGCCATATAGCATTCTATAGTACGGGCATGCTTTTTTGTGGAGACACACTCTTTTCAGCTGGGTGCGGTAGATTATTTGAGGGAACAGCCGAACAAATGTTTAAATCACTTTCAAAAATTTCAAGCTTACCAGTTGATACCCAACTATATTGTGCGCATGAATACACTGCTGATAATCTACGCTTCGCGCAAACAATAGAACCCGATAATATCCATATTCAAAAATCTATCGAGATCACACATACATTACGCGCACAAAATCGTCCAACGTTACCTTCTGTATTACATAAAGAACTAATGATAAATCCTTTCTTACGTTGTCATCAAGATTCTGTGATAAACTCCGTCAAACTTCATAATGGTGAACCTATTTCAGACCCGATAAAAATATTTCAAGCATTGCGCTCATGGAAAGATATTTTTTAAATCAACTAAAAACACCTTTTCCAGTGTGCTGTAAATGAGCCTAAAGAAAATGATACAATTTACGTTTCAAAAATTTATAAAAAGTTTAATCATAGTTAGCTTACTTTTAATAAGCTTGACGACCTATGCTTTACCTAACGGAGAAGGTATTCAGGTTTATCAACAGAATATCCATCTTTCACCAGAACGCAAACAAGGTCTCGCCGAAGACATTAATCGATATCGTAATGCAAATGATATTTGGGATGTTTTACGCCACGAATTTTCATTACCTCATTATGAAGATAGCCCCCTAGTTCAAGAACAAATTACATGGTTTATGACACACCAAGATTTTTTGCTAAAATCTACCAGTCACGCAGCACCGTATTTATATTACATATTACAACAATCTCGAAAACGTCATTTACCAGCAGAAGTTGTTTTGTTGCCAGTTTTCGAAAGTTCATTTGATCCATTTGCTTACTCCCCTGCTGGCGCTGCTGGAATCTGGCAGATGATGCCGGGCACAGCAACAGGGTATGGAATCAAACAAGATTGGTGGTATGACGGAAGACGCGATGTTATAGCTTCAACAAAAGCCGCTTTAAATTATCTTTCTTATCTATCGAATTTTTTCAAAGGTAATTGGTTATTTGCCATAGCAGCTTATGATACGGGTGAAGGAAATGTAATGAATGCCGTACGTAAAAATATTAATAACGGTCTGGACGCAAATTATTGGTCCTTACCTTTAGCCCAAGAAACTCGCACTTACGTTCCTCGCCTGCTCGCTTTAGCCACTATCATTGCTCACCCTGAAAAATATCCAGTGTATTTACCTCCAGTGCACAACGCGCCTTATTTAGCGCAAATGGATGTGGGCGCACAAATGGAATTAAAACATGCCGCCTCATTTGCGGGTTTAAGTTTAAAAGCGTTAATGCAGTTAAACCCTGGTTATAATCGTTTGGCAACCAGTCCTAACGGTCCTTATAAATTAGTTTTACCTATCGAAAACGTAGCACAATTTTCAGAGAATTTGGCTAGATCCCCGCTTTCTCAACATGTAGCTTGGCAACACTATACGGCAAAACGTGGAGACTCTGTTGTCACGATAGCAAAACATAATAATATTTCAGTTGCAATGCTACGTCAGATGAATCAGCTAAGCAGCAACACCCTAAAGCCTGGTATAAAGTTAGTTATTCCTCATACAGTTACCACTTTATTAAAAGCAAATTTAGAGACAGCTACACCTTCATTCGTTGCATTCAACAAAGTCGAACCTTTACATCAAGCCATTCCCCAAAAATCTTCACGTTTAATGGTTGCTTTAGAAAAAACCGAAAGCCATTATTCATTACAACCACATGACACTATATACATGGTCAGAGCCGGAGATGACTTGCCTACCATTTCAAGACGTTTTCATTTATCAGAAAAAGATGTGCAAGCTGCCAACCCTTTTCCTGATAATAAAATATTAACTCCTGGCGACAGACTAGTCATTCCCACTCATATCAATACAAATATAGCTGAAAATGCTGAACTGCAATATCAGCTCACATCAGGTGATACAATTTACGAAGTGAAGCAGGGTGACACGATTGAACAAATTGCCCAGAAATTTAATACCAGCCCACCGGCTATACGCGTAGCCAATTTACTAGCCAGCAATGATTTGCGCGATGGTGATAGACTAGTTATTCCTACACATCTTTAACGATGCATAGTCAGAAAATTATTTGATTGAATCGAGACACCATATCGTTCAGCATATAATGTTTGCAAGGGTTTTTCATTTTGCTGAATTTTTATTTTATCCTCTTTATTAATGCGTGGAATCAGCCGGATTTCATTTTCTCTTGGGACTACACCTGCTCCCAGCTGATCAAAAGTAACATCTGGGCATTGCTGCCAAATTATTTTTGCAACAGATAACCCAGCATAGGTAATACAGTTATCACCAGCAACTAAAACTTCACCTAGAGTTTGGCTAGAAAATGGCACAAGAAGATTAGACAATTTATTTCTTTCTTCCTCATCAGGTAAATTATAAATAAACAACATAAGTTTGGTATGTGCTGCAG
>DHXK01000280.1:13142-13701 GCA_002413665.1 Legionellales bacterium UBA5158
ATAAGTTTGGTATGTGCTGCAGTCGCTCTTATATTTTGTATTGGGCCATAATCCTCAGAATAACCATTAGAAAACACACTATTTTTCAAAAACTCTAACAGTGCGTTTTGGGATTCAATATTCATTCCTGCAATATGCAATCCTACAAATAAATTTAATAACTGTTTACTAGTATTAGGATAGAATTCAATAATATGTTTAACATCGTCAACTGAAAGCTCTTTCAGAGAAAATCCGTCTAATATCTTTTCTTTATTTTTATAGTTATAAATTAAATGTCGAGAGGATATCCATCGTCCATCAGGAAAAGAGATGATGTCTGAGTAATTATAATTATCAATCTCATTATCAAAAGCATATTCTTCAGCCTTAGGATGAATTTCTACTATTGGATGCTTAATTCTATTCGGCATAAGCAATTCATAAGCTGAAATATTTACATCAAAATTTCTCATCGCCGTCTTTGTAATAAGTGCTAGCAACAAATATAGGCGATCAGTGGAATGCTCAAAATCAATATAGTTAAGAGGCTTCTTGTTTTGAGCACATAAGTTATTCC
>DHXK01000169.1 GCA_002413665.1 Legionellales bacterium UBA5158
AATTAAGAAAGTTTTTATATAAAATTATTTTTAAGAGAAGTAAGAAAAGAGAATATTTAGTCCACAGATTAGACAATAGTTTGGTCTACCAAGTGGGGGTCACTACACAATAACACTGAAACTAAAGCAAATTATGTAGCCAAACTTAAACGAAAACTAACAATATTTGGTAAGTCGTCAAAGAATTTTGCAAATAGAATAAATTCCTATCAAAATTTACATACTACCCCGCATTTTCATTGAGCTATACTCATAATTTTCTCTCGTAACTGCTCGAACATCATATTTAGAAACATATTTTGCATATTACAGAAATAATCTTTGAGCCAATCAAAGCCATATGTAAACAACGATACCGCCTTATAACCATGTTTTTTGATCTTGATTGCCTTAATATTATTCTTGATTTCTCCAGCAATAACGCATATTGAAAGCGCTAGTGAAACAACTGCAAATAATTTTTCTAACTTTTTAAGATCAGTCATATGAGTATCTTCCAGGTTAAAGCCAGCTGTTTTCAAAGATTTGAAGGCTCGCTCAATGCTCCATCTTTGTTTGTATGCTATTAATGCATCATTGCCAATAATCGCGTTACTCACAATAATTAATTGCTCACGTTCTAATTGTAAACAAGTGATTTTTACTGCAATTTCCGACTCATAAAACTTTGCTTCTATTGCTTTGCTTGCGCCAATTTGTAGATCAGTAAAGAATTTACCAAGCTGCATCTTTCCACCATTTTTATGTTTAATGCGTTCATTCTTTTTAACCCTGATAGCAAAAGGTAATTTCTCTGAACTCAAATATTCAAGCCATTCTTCGCCAACAAATTCCCTATCAGCTAGAATAATTTCAATCCGCTCCTTTGGTAATATTTTTAAGATTTTTTCAATAAGTTCTTTTCGTTCAGCAGTTGCTGAATTTCCTTTTTTATCTAATAAGATCCAAGCAATAGGTATCGAGATATTGCCATAAATCACTACAGCAACAAAGAAATTCAAGTTCTTTTCGCCAAACTGCCAATTAGTACGATCTATCGCCAGTTTAAGTCGAACTTCAGCTTGAAATAATTTAAGGATAATTCTGCCAAAGCAGATAAAATCGATGACTTGATTTAAAAATAATCGTTCAATTTTACTTATTTTACTGCGTAATCCTCCATTGGAGCTTACATAAATGGCTAATTCTTTTATCTTTACTGTCTTGGCTTGAATTACCCCCCAAATTAAATCTGTAAATGTCCTAATTCTTGCTGGATGCCAATCCAAAAATATGTATAATATGTCGTGTAGTGATTGATTGTCCATAATACCTCCGGTTGCTTTAACACAGCGGATTTTATAGACTTTTAATCACTATACAATAGTACATTTCAGCTTTTAATTAAAAGTGCGGGGTACTATGAAATTCTGTAACCGAGTTAGTGAACTTTTACAAGGATTACAAAAGAAAGTTTTAGCAGGCAATTCATGATGCTTAGCAAATTCTTTTCCTCGATCAAAAGTAATAGATTTAAACTGCTCTGATAATATTCCTAAAGTAGAGTTTATTTTACTAATTACTGGATTGCTTCCTTTGCTTTGATTATATATTAGTTTACTCCACCTAGTTTTTCTTTCAATAATGGAAATGATGTTAGTTCCTTTTGCTCCAGATATAATGAGTAGATCAGCCTCAAAATGTCCAAATTCTGAGCGATTATTGATATATTCAGGTCTTGTTGCTATGGGTATAAGATCTATAATAGTATTTCTTTTGGCTTTGCGATGATAAAACCCTCTAACCTTTTTCTTACGCTTAAGATATGATGGCAAATTCAAAGAAAGTCCTTCTGGACTAAAAACAAATTTATAAATTGTTTCATAAGAAGCTTTAAGCATTAAATCAGAAAAAGCTTTAATTCTTCCGGAGATGGCTGCTGGCGACCATCTACAGTTAACTATTTTATCTATTACAAAATCACGCAAATTATTATCAAGGAATAAGGCCTTATTCCTTGATAACCCCGAGATAAATCTTTCTTCTGAATAGATAGGACAGTAGTTGCTATTTATACTTCCTCTTTTAATTTCTCTGGAGATGGTTGATTTAGATCTATTTAAATGCTCAGCAATTTTAGTTATGCTCACTCCTAATTCTAGGTAATGATTGATATTTTCTCTTTCTTCTAAACTAAGTCTATTATAATATTGCATTGTGGTAACCTTGTCTTGTGTTGATCTACAACTAGGTTATCACACTCCTTCTTTATTTGAATACTTCATCTATTTTCTTGGCGCCGCTTAATATAAATCCTTGCTTAAACACCTCAAGGCGACCTGCTTCGCAGGAACTTCGTTGCCTTGACCTATTTAAGCTGCGGATTTTCTTAAAGCAACTATGCCAAGAAAACATCTGTGTCGCCACTAGTGGCGCTCTTCATTAAATCTTTGTTGCACTAGATCCTTGAATTAACCCTTTATTAATCATTGATGTTTATAATAAAAATTAAGCCAATAAATTTATAAGTAGGAAGTATAATAATGATTTTAACTTTGAAAAAACTTTTATTAATAAGTTTGGCGTTATGCAGCTCAATTGCAAACGCTGAAGCTTCATCAAATATTGAAAATATTGATCAAATT
>DHXK01000044.1 GCA_002413665.1 Legionellales bacterium UBA5158
GCACTACGCTTTCTTGATAACTTCTTGTTAAAGTTTATGTGACTTATCGTACTGGTAGACTTTCATTAGGAGGCATATCTTATTTTGTAATCATTGGAGATTCCAGTATTGCGATATAACTCTGCTTTACTCCATCTTTTCCAGCCGAACCCTGTTCTTTGACGCGCTTTATAGGGGTCCAATGCCCAAATCCGACATAATCTACAAAACCTTCAATAACTTTATGTTTTCAATATCATATTCCAGTATTTATAATTTAGCTTATTTTCACTAATATCAACTAAAAAATGCGACATCAACGCCATTAATTAGCGGGGTTACATAGTTATTTGTAACTTATGTCGGATTTGGGTATTGGACCCCATTTTGTTGTTTGGGAAATTATGAGTAAGACTTCCGTTCATCTTCATAAGTTGACTTCATTCGCAGTGATTAATAGGAAGAAGAGGCCAATTCAAATTTATTATCCAACGATAATTGTTTAAAATAATAGTTTAAAAAATTGAAGCAAAACTTGGTATGGTCCTATCAGCGAACAAATTGGTGTCGGTGTTAATTATGATTTTTTCTTTGCTAAAATCTTATTAGCTTTTTCATCAATTTTTGTTTTAGCAGATGCGCTTAATTTATCTTTTTTTTTCATCTCCGATGCTCTAGCTTTTGCATTTGCTGCATGTTTTCGATCTGGCATAGGATATTTTTTTTCAGCAGGCAAGCCATATTCATTCGTAGGAATTTTTTTTCTCTTTTCGGTCGTTAATTTTGTCATGATTGTATCCTCCATATTATTTTATTGTAGCATATATATTCCTGCAAAATTTTATCAATGGCATTTTGTAATTGACTGATACAGTTTCTATCTATCTTATTAATACAGTAAACTTACATGTTTCACTACAAATTTAAGAATACAAATATCATAGGCTTGAATTTTTTATTGATATGCTAGAGCTGTGGTTAGAGCGGGCGAGTTAGCTGATGTCTTTTATTATCGATAGGTAATTGTGTATTCCGATCGAAACGAACGCTTGTTCCAGCATGAAGGTAATGAATATTAGGGTAAACCCTAATATTCAACTATATTTTCCCCCGTGTCTTTTCGTACTGTTTCTCTGTAAAGTGGAAATTCAATTTCAAGGAGAAGCATATGCAAGAGCGTAATCCTCAAGATAAACAAAATCCTCGTGAAATTCCCACACAAAATGATCCTAATAAAACATCTCCAGAAAAAAGTACTAAAATTAATCCGGAAATAGAGCCAACCGAAACCAATCCTCGCAATCCCAAAGAAGATTTTTAATTTCACTATGATGATATTTTAACTACAGGAGTATTTTATGTCGGATATTAGAGAAGTTCCTCGCAATTTAGTAAGAACAAAGGAAGTGGTTGGAATAGGTGTAAAGAATACACAAAATGAAAATTTAGGTAAAATTGAAGAAGTGGTCCTCGACAAACAAACTGGACACGCTTGTTATGTGGTTTTATCTTTTGGTGGAATCTTAGGCATGGGTGATGCATTGTTTGCTCTTCCTTGGAATGCTATTAAATATAATGAAGAACAAGAATGTTTTATTTTAAATATCGATAAAGATAAACTTAAAAATGCACCCGGATTTGATAAAGATAATTGGCCAAATATGGCTGAAAAAGTTTGGGGGGAAAAAATCTCTAATTATTATGGTGTACGTCCATACTAGTGATTAACCATCGTTATGAGGATGAAGTAGAATATTGTTATGGATGGAAATTAAATTAAAAAATCTTAGATTAATGGAGAATAACATGGACACTAAAACAATTGACAAACAAAAAATGACCGCGTGCCATACGAAAGCTGCCGAACATCACAAAAAAGCAGCGGATCATCATCTTGAAGCTGCAAAACATCATGAGGCTGGTAATCACGAGAAAGCCACTTCTTCTGCGCATATTGCTCATGGCCATACATGTTGTGCAAAAGAACATGCAACAAATGCATCAAAACATTGCGCTGAGACTGAGTCCAATAAATAAAATTTAATTAATTTAAGAATAGTGGTATGAAAATAAGAGATTTAGATATTTAATCTCTTATTTTTTTTAAAATGACTAGATGAATGAAACTTAATTTATACATTTTGATTTAACAACCAAGGAGAATCATATGAATGAAGATATTATTAAAGGCAATTGGAAAGAAGTAAAAGGAAAAATCAGACAACAATGGGGAAAACTGACAGATGATGATGTTTCTAAAATGCAAGGATCTTATGAAGAACTTGCCGGAAAATTACAGGCTACATATGGTTATCAAAAAGATCAAGCCAAAAAAGAAATTGATGTTTTCTTAAAGGCAAACAAATGGGAAGATAAATAATTATTTCACCATTTGTTTGCCTCAGAAATTATTTTTTGTCTTTATAGTTACCCCCTAAAGGAAATTTTTTATATGAAAAAATTAAACCCAATTAAGATTATAATTTTGGCGTCTGCATTTTTATATTTTCCACTAAGTTATGCGGATGCTAATACTCCAACGGATTCTGAAATTGTTTCCGCTATTCAAGCTAAATTTGCAGCTGATAAAACGACATCAGATTTAACAGTCCATGTGTCTAGTAATGCTGGTGTAGTAACATTAACAGGAAAAGTGAATACAGATGCAGAGGCTGATAAACTTATTCAAACTGCAGAATCAACGCAAGGTGTAAGTGATGTTGAATCGTCGCAGTTAACTGACAAAAAAAGCAAACATGTTATGGCTGATTCTGCCATTACAGCAAAAGTAAAAGGTTTGTATGTTCGCGAGAAATTATTTGGAGATAAAGATATTTCTGTGATGGGTGTTAAGGTAGACACAACAAACGGAGTAGTTTATTTGACAGGTACTGTTGAAACTCAAGCTGAAGCTGACAATGCTGTAAAATTAGCAAAATCAATCAATGGTGTTAAAAAAGTAGAATCGAAATTAGAAGTTAAATCGGTTGCTTAAAATTGAAGAGTTAAAATATCATTTAAGTTAATGATAATTTATTTATTCATTTAACCACGGGTAAGTACCAATATCATGGATTCTTATCTTATGAAATACTAAAAGTTGACTGTAGTTTCTAAATAATCATAATTTCATTTATGGAGATTTATCATGAATAATTCATATCAAGCTCAACCTAACGAACGTGAAAGGGATGAACGAGAAAATAGAAATCCTAAACAACCTAATGACCGTGATAATAGAAATCCTAATCAAAATCAAAATGAACGCGAAAATAAAAGTCCCAATCAAAATCAACGTGACGATAGAAATCCTAGAAAAGATCAAGATAAAAATCGATAAGAACAAAACCGAAAATTTTCTCTATTCTTCAAAAGAGAACCAATCCTCTTTTGAAGAATTATTTACATGCGAGTAAAAAATTGCTGCATTTGATTAATTATATTCTGCCCATTAGAAGCAAAATAATAATTATCAATAACAGAGCACCCACCCCGCCACTTGGGTAATATCCCCAATTTTTGCTATGAGTCCAAGTAGGAATTACACCGAGCAAAGCAAGTATTAAAACAATGAGTAAAATAGCTCCCAGCGACATCGCATCACCTCTTTGGTTATTTAATCAATAAAATTACGAGTAAACTCTGGTAATATGATTTTCTATAATGTACTGGTTTCTAATACAATTCCACACTAATCTGTCAAAAAAAACGAACATACTGTTATCTCAGTGATATTCATATTTTACTGCTTAAAAAAGGTAAAGAACATTCCAATTGCAGCAACAGACATACCAACAAACGTCATCCAAACCAAAATATGTGATAACATTCTACTTTTATATTCCCCCATTATTTTTTTATTTTTTGCAATTAATGCTATAAGAAAAATCAGAGGGACAGCGACGACTCCATTTAATACGGCGGCATAAACTAGCGCTTTAATTGGGTCAATTCCAACAAAATTGATAATAAGTCCTATTAAGGTTGATATTGTAATAACCCCATAAAAACCATGCGCATTTTTTAGTTTTAAATTCAACCCATCATTCCAATTGATTGCTTCACTCAGCGCATAAGCTGATGACCCTGCCAAAACAGGAACAGCAAGAAGCCCGAGTCCAATAATACCGATAGCAAAAATAACTTTTGCTAAGTAACCAGCGTGAGGAAATGTTTGCACGAAAGGTCAGCTGTGCCGCATCAGTTGCTAAATTTTAACTTATATAAATCAAAAAGTGATCATTATAGTGTTGTCTTCAAACTTACCCCAATTTTAAGATCAATTTTATCATTTTTTACATAATTTAATTGTCAAAATAGTCATTTATTGACTTGGAATTTATTTCAGGGCGAGTTGAATTATGGAGGGTGAAAATTGCTATCATTTTTGGGTATCTATCGCCAATTTATTCCATTTGAAATCGAAGCTGCGGTGGTTTTTGATATTGCTCAGCGTACCACTCATCTGTGAGCCACGGATTAAAAATAATTTCTTTGATCTTTTTTAATATGGCTGAGCAGCCCTGCTCTTTCATAAACTTTTTTAGCTTTTTTATGAAAGCAGACAGTGCATTGATAGCGTGAGCCAGCCGCATTAATAAATGAAATCCTTGCATGGCATTCCAATGATAAGAGTACGCGTGCGTATAATGATAGCCACGATTTTTTTCTGTATTAAAGCTATCTTCAATTGATTCTTTTTTTCTGGCACCGAGATTAAAAATTTCATGGGCGTTATGCATAGAAAAAGGAATGCTGGATATCCAAGTATGATCTGAATATTTGACTTCTATCTCACCAGATAAGTTATTACTAGCTTCACGTCGTTCTAAACATGCGACTAAATTAATAGTTAACTCAAGCTCTAAACCAGTTTTCACATTATTAACCCAAAAAAATTCTTGGCTTCTGCCTCGATAGTGCGCTTGATTCGGTAGCGTAACTTTTTGTTTTCTCTGCTGGTTAAGCAACCTAGCAAACTTTTTATTTTTTTGCTTAGAAAACTTAATAATATAATCCCATTTATTTTTAGCTAATGCACTCATGACACCTTGAGTTGCAAATAAGGCATCCATGAAGAGTATCAGTTTAAGTCTTGGAAAGTAGCGTTTTAGCTTTGTAGCTAATCTTTCAAAAGCATGCAGCTCACAGTCTTGCTTACCCTCAGGATTGATCAGCTGATTATTTTCCATATATAAGAATTCAGAGAGTAGCGGTATGTTTAAGCCATTTTTTAAAGTGATATTAGCTTCGATAACATAAACATATTATTGCTCAGTCAGAGATTTATCTTTACCGACGGTTCGTTGCAACCAATGTGAATCATGTAAAATACCGTCACGAAATAACTTTTGCGCGCCATCAACCGCAATGGGTACACAACTATTAATCAAAAGTTTTTTAAACTTTTTCTTGTGAATTAATTCTTTAATTAAATCAATATGCGCCGCTTCAATTTTCTTTAGATTAATATGTTCAAGCATCCGCGCCAGCGTATCGGCATGGGGAATGCTGTCGAGTTCCGGAAATAACTTCCGTAGATGTTGATGAATGATGATTCCAGTTAATTCCCTATTCATTTCTCGGCGTGAGCTTAAACGAAAAACAAAAGCAAACAATCCAAAAATCATTAGCACGACAATTTTATGCTTTACACTTTCGGTATTTGTCAAAGGAGTTGTCGCCATGCTTTAATTTGTTCTGCCATTAACTCTGTATTTTCACTCAGTGTTTCCTGAAGTGTCGTTGGCGCTTTGCAATTTCTGGCATGAATTCTCTTTGATATAGTGGAGCCAGTGGCAGCAATGGTTTCGCGAATTTTGGTTTGAGAAGTTCTTATTTTTTTAGTGAGTGTTTTGCGGTGCACTGCATGAGATATAGGTGATTTTGTATTAGCACTAAGCATAAACAATCCTTGTCAGTTTGGTTTCTTTACACGCACAGGAGGTGTGCTAGGTTACCTTTATATTAGCTCGTCGATAATTTTTTTGCACCTCACTAAGTTGCTGATTTATATAGGGCTCTAAACTCATGCTTCGCAGCTGGCTTACACAAGAAAAAGTTGCCTTAGAGCAGCTAATTACTAATGGCCAAAGCGAAAAGGCAGCCTCGTTAGCCAAACAGGATGGTCTTTCGCAGCAACTGCAAGAAAAACAAGCACGCATTGACGAGTTACATCGCCAAAATCAACAAACTCAAGCTAATTTAGAACATTATCGTGAAGCATCTTTGGAGCAACGCCAGCAAGAGCTGCAACGCAGTGAACAACAGCAGCGCGAACTAACACATGAATTGCAACAACTTAAAATGGAAAATGAAGCGATCAGGCAACAGAAAACGGGCTTGCAACAATCTCATGATCAGCTACAATTTGCGCAGAAAAATACGCTGGCTGAGCTAAATAAAATGACCTTACGATGCGAAACCATATCCGTTCAATTAACGGAAATTAATCGCACACTAGTACAGAAAACAGAAAATGAACGCCACTTGCAGACGCAATATGACAATATATTTACTAAGTATGACGATCACTCAAAGAGGACGATTGAACTACAAACGCAGCATGCTATTTTGTCGCAACAGATGACCGGGATGAAAGCCGAGTTAAATAATATCACCGAACAAAATAAGACATTGGCACACGATAAATGGATTTTAGGGCAAGAAAAAGCGCAGCTATTTGGCCAATTAAAGCAGTGGGAATCAACGACGGCAAAGAACTAGTAAAAAAATATCAGAGATTGCTTAAAAATCTGTGATTACAAAAAATGGGATAACGAGCAGGAATAAATGATGGAAAATCAAAAAAGTATACGATCAATGCGTGGGCCAATAGCAGATAAAATTATTCGCTCAGCCGCAAAACATGCGAAAAATAAAATCATTGATCTTAGTGCGTGGAGATCAGCTAAATCTTATCATGAGAGATTACAAGAATTTCATCTAGAAAAAGATTTATCTCATTTAAATCCTTTGCATGCTATTTATATCGATGCACAGCATCGCATTGTTGATTTTGTTGAGCAATTCTCTTCTCTTCCAGAAAGCCGAAAGTTAAATAAAAATTACGAGAAAGCGGAAGATACTTACATGCCATCCAGCCCTCCAATGAGCCCTTTAACAAAAAGTTATTTTTGGGCTTGGGCTTCATTTGATATGCCAGTCGGCATTAAGCGGGAAACATACGCCACAATTATGATTGACTGCTGCAAGGCATTAGGTGCAAATTCTGAATTTATTAAAATATTAGAAAATATGCAGCAATCTCGAATGGGTCTATACATCCATGAAGGAAGCGATAAGGAATTCGTTTATCTTCGTGAACTTTATACCAATGAAATTGTAAAAGCACATGTTGCTTGCGAGTATTTTGGTGCGGTCGGAGAAATATGGTTTGCTAGAATACTGCCGGATCCACTTAACCATTTTGACTATTCAGTTGTATTTACGACGCCATACATTATTATTGATTGTCCACTGGGAAAAGAAGTTAAGGGTGATTTTAGGAAACTAAAATATTTAGAAAAAGAATGGGTTGAATTTATTGAGCGAAATCTATCTCGCGATAAGTATAAAGGCATGCAAAATGCGTATTACCACTTTATGAAATATGGCTTGAATCAACTTTATTGGCCTGAATATATTTTTCAGGCTTACGTTAATTTTCAACCTAATGCGATATGGCTAACAGGGTTCCCAGATAAGCCAGAATCACTACCACATGCGGATGCTGGTTATGCGAACCTACTAGAAGAATAATCAAAATACATTCACACACATAGAGATGCGATAATGAAGCAATACAATTCTGATGATTTTCATAATAATGACGCTTGGCTAATTTTTCGCGTAGATGCCATCTTAAAAGAGCAACCTATTGATATCTACATATTAATGGATTTACCAAGCGAATATATTATGGCGCATGAACTTGTGTTATCAGAGCTATCACAAAAATTGGCAGACAAATTGCTAAAAGAGGGGAAAACAAAAAAAGGTATTACACCTCAGCGTCTTCTCTTGATTAAAGGCGATCCAGCAGAGAGTTGCTTACGTAAATCAGCCGAAAAATTATCCATGAATCTTGAATTAGTTCCATCTCAATATATAGATGAGCTTGTCGCACCAGTTAAGCAGTCTTTTGGGGAGCATTTTTTCTCTCCGTCTTCAGTTGGCTATACTAATCATAACGATAGTACTGATGACTCAGATCGAGAGGAAGCCAAGCAAATGATTCCTGATAGTTATGATCCATGTCCCTGTGCATCAGGAAAGAAATATAAATTCTGTTGTAAAAAAATATTTTGTGAAATTGTAGAAGCAATGGTGGCAGCGGAAGAAGGAAAAATATCAGAAGCATTGGAATGGATTGCTAAAGCGAAGACGGTTGTTGGAGAGACAGCCGAAGTATTATGTAGAGAAGCGATTGTTTATAGTTATTTCAACCCTGAGAAAAGTGAAGAGATCCTTCTAAAATGTTTAGCTACCAATCCTAATCATCCGAGAGCTTACTACATTCGTGGTCTGACTCTTAAAGAAAATGGTGACTTAAATGGTGCGATCACAGCTTACGAAACCGCCATTAAGAATTATCCGCCATCAGATCACTATCACCTTAATGAGGCATATAACAACTTGGGTACGGTATTTCACAGTCTGGGGGACTACCCGAAGGCGAAGTCAGCTTGGGAGCAAGCCCTACTTTATTTACCCTCTGATAAAATGGCGAGGCAGAATCTCACAGAATTTATT
>DHXK01000030.1:0-5256 GCA_002413665.1 Legionellales bacterium UBA5158
GAGAATACTATTATAGTCGTCATTTAAACTTTCAAATTCATGAACTTTTTCATCTAAACCTACGCCTGATGTCACTGCAAAACATCCAATATAATCTGGAATACCAGTATCTTTAGGCGCAACAAAATCGGCTAAGCATAAATTGGGTTTGCCATTGGCTTTGCGTGTTTGCTGACGCAACATGCGAAATGTTATTAACACCTCGTCACGATTATCATTTGTATAAATCTCTATGTCATCATCTATACTATTAGCAGGATAAAATCCTATCACCCCACTTGCTTGTATCCATTTTTCTTTTATTATTTTTGCCAACATTGCTTGAGCATCAATAAATAAATTTCTGGCGGTTTCACCCACGATTTCATCGTCTAAAATATTGGGATAACGACCGGCCAACTCCCACACTTGAAAGAAAGGAGTCCAGTCTATATGTTCGACTAGGTCTTCCAATGCATAATCTGAAAATGCTTTCACACCGATAAATTCAGGCTTTTTAGGCGTGTAATTCAACCAGTCAATTTTTACTTTATTTTCGCGAGCAGCTTCTAAGCTAATTAATTGATTTTCGGATTTTTTATTTAGATGACGCTGACGCAGAGTAATGTATTCAGCTTTTATGTTTTCAATAAAAGCATGTTTGTTTACATCACTCAGTAACTGACTAGCCACCCCAACTGCACGTGATGCATCAACAACATGCACAGTGGCGCCAGCATAATGTTCTTCAATTTTAATCGCTGTGTGCGCACGAGAAGTGGTTGCACCACCAATTAACAAGGGAATGGTAAATGCAAGTCTTTGCATTTCTTGAGCGACATGTATCATCTCTTCAAGTGAAGGGGTGATTAAACCACTTAAACCGATTATATCAACGTTATGTTCATGAGCCGTAGTGAGAATTTTTTCACACGAAACCATCACACCAAGATCCATGACATCGTAATTATTACATCGCAATACTACACCTACGATATTTTTTCCAATGTCGTGAACATCACCTTTTACAGTTGCTAATAATATCTTGCCATTCTGTTGCCGCACACCTTGTTTCTCAGCTTCTAAGAACGGTGTGAGATAAGCGACTGCTTGTTTCATCACTCGAGCACTTTTTACAACTTGAGGTAAAAACATTTTACCTGCGCCAAATAAATCACCAACGACATTCATTCCATCCATCAGAGGCTCTTCAATGACACGCAAAGGACTGCCTAAAGTAGTGCGAGCTTCTTCAGTGTCTTCTACAATATATGTATTGATGCCTTTGATTAATGAATATGATAAGCGCTCAGCAATAGGTTTTTCGCGCCAACTTAAATCTTCTGTCTTTGCTTTGATTTGGCCTATAACTGAATTAGCCACTTCTAACAATTTATCAGTCGCGAGAGGCGATCGATTTAAAATAACATCTTCAACTAACACTAATAAATCTTTTGGAATATCTGCATAAATAGCAAGGCTACTTGCATTCACAATTCCCATGCTCATGCCAGCACGAATCGCATGATAAAGAAATACGGCATGAATCGCTTCGCGTATGGGATTATTTCCACGGAAAGCAAATGATACATTACTGACCCCACCGCTAATCAGCGCATGAGGTAAAGTTTCTTTGATACGTCTAGTCGCATTAATAAAATCAACGCCGTAATTATTGTGCTCTTCAATACCTGTTGCTACAGCAAAAATATTCGGATCAAATATAATATCTTCCGCTGGGAAATCTAATTCATTCACCAGCAAATGATAACAGCGCGTGCAGATTGCAACTTTACGTTCTTCTGTATCTGCTTGGCCTTGCTCATCAAATGCCATCACAATAATGGCTGCACCATAACGTTTTGCTAAAATAACTTTTTCAATAAATGCAGCTTCACCGTCTTTTAAGCTGATTGAATTAATAACTCCTTTGCCTTGAATACACTTTAATCCTGCTTCAATCACAGACCATTTAGATGAATCAATCATGACAGGGATACGAGCAATATCTGGTTCGGCTGCAATTAAATTTAAAAATTTAACCATGGCAACTTCTGAATCCAGCATGCCTTCATCCATATTCACATCGATGATTTGTGCGCCGTTAATCACTTGATCACGTGCAACTTCAATAGCAGTGGTGTAATCATTATTACGTATAAGATCTGCAAAACGTATAGAGCCCGTCACATTAGTGCGCTCACCTACATTCACAAAAAGAGAATTTTCATCTATTGTGAGTGGCTCTAATCCGCTTAAACGACATGCTTTAGGTATGAATGGAATTTTTCGTGGAGGAATATTTTTGACAGCTTCACTTAACGCGCGAATATGATCTGGTGTAGTACCACAACAACCACCTACAATATTGATAAAACCACTGGAAGCAAATTCATGAATGATACTGGCCATATCAGAAGGTGTTTCATCATATTCACCAAAAGCATTTGGTAACCCAGCATTCGCATGCATCGTTGTATACGTGTCTGAAATTTTGCTTAGCTCACTGATATAAGGTCGTAACGCAGTTGCTCCTAAGGCACAATTCAAGCCTATGCTAAAGGGTTTTGCATGTCGAACTGCATTCCAAAAAGCTTCTGTAGTCTGCCCCGATAATGTGCGGCCACTGGCATCTGTTATCGTCCCAGAAATCATAAGAGGTAATCGGATATTGTGATCAGCAAAATATTTTTCAACTGCGAAAATAGCAGCCTTACAATTGAGCGTATCAAAAATAGTTTCAATCATCAACGTATCGACTTTTCCATCGACTAGCCCTTTGATAGATTCTGTATACGCTATGACGAGTTCATCAAATTTAACATTTCTAAAACCAGGGTCATTGACATCCGGAGAAAGTGAGGCTGTACGACTTGTTGGTCCTAAAACTCCTACTACAAAACGTGGCTTGTTAGGATTTTTCAGAGTAAAACGATCGCAAGCCACACGCGCCAATTGCGCACCTACCAAATTAAACTCATAGGCAAGATCAGACATTCTGTAATCAATCAGTGAAATTGCCGTAGAATTAAAGGTATTCGTTTCGACAAGATCAGCGCCAGCTTCCAGATATGCACTGTGTATCTCTGAAATAATCTGAGGCTGCGTCAGGGATAATAAATCATTATTCCCTTTTAAATCTGCTGAAAAATCTTTAAATCTAGCACCACGGAAATCGCATTCTTGTAGTCGATAACTTTGTATCATCGTACCCATACCACCGTCTAGCAGTAGGATACGTTGTTTTATGTGGTGCTGTAGTGTGTTAGGCATATATTTTCTGTTTTGATACAGCAGCGCTGACAGCATCAATTTCAGATTGATTTAAGCGTGGGCCAAATTTTGAAACAACTTTTGCAGCAGCAAAGCTTGCAAGATCTGCACTTTCAGAATAGGAAAAATCATGGGTAATTCCATACAAAAATGTGCCTGCAAATACATCTCCGGCACCTACGGTATCCACTACTGGAGCTTCATAAGCGGGAACATGTAAATACTCTTCTCCATCAAAAACAACTGAGCCATTACCGCCTAATGTGATAACAAAGGTACGCGCATATTTCTTCAAACATGTTTTTGCTTCTTCAAGAGTGTCAACATCAGTAAATAATAAAGCTTCACGTTCATTACAAAACAATAAATCAACTTGTTCACCAATGATGTCGCACAAACCTTCTTTGAAGTATGTCACCATGTTGGGATCAGACAAGCTGATCGCTGTTTTTATATGATGTTGTTGAGCTGATTTTCTAGCAATAATTGCAGCTTCACAAGCGGTAGGTGACGCAACTAAATATCCTTCGATATAAAGATATTCTGCGTTTTTCAAAGCAGTCTCAGATAACTCATTTTTAGAAAAAGTAGAGGTCGCACCTAAAAATGTATTCATAGTTCTGTCTGCATCAGGCGTCACCATAACAATACACTTACCAGTTACGCCTTCACGTCCTTCTGATTGGACATTGGTTTGGATACCATGTGACATCATTTCACGGGCAAAAAAATCGCCCGTTTTGTCGTTACCTACTTTGCAGGAATAAAATGTTTTCGCACCTAGCTGTTGCGCCGTAAACAAAGTATTTGCTGCTGAACCACCACAAGCTTTCAAATGCTTAATGCCTTCCAACTCTTTTAATAATTTATGATGAGTAGCCTCATCAATAAGGGTCATGACACCTTTATCAATGTTGAGCCGTTCAAGCATCTCTAAGCTCACTTCGAAATCAATATCGACTAAAGCATTCCCGATTCCGTAAAGGTGAAAATTTTTCATACATTTCCTGTCAAAAGAAAATCAATAGCGATAAGTTTCAGGTTTAAACGGACCATTTACTGGTACATTTAAATATTTAGCTTGTTCTGCAGTCAGCACAGTTAAATTCACACCTAATTTTTTTAGATGCAAGCGTGCTACCATTTCATCTAATAATTTAGGAAGTAAATGCACACCTACAGCATATTTTTCAGCATGTTGCCAAAGCTCAAGTTGAGCTAACACTTGGTTAGTAAACGAAGTCGACATAACAAAACTAGGATGACCTGTGCCACAGCCTAAATTAACTAAACGCCCTTCTGCTAAAATGATTAACCTTTTACCGTCTGGGAAAATAACGTGATCAACTTGAGGTTTAATGTTTTCCCACTCATATTGACGCAATGAAGCAATCTCGATTTCAGAATCAAAATGTCCGATGTTACATACAATAGTTTGATCTTGCATTTTTTGCATATGATCATGCGTAATGACACTTGCATTACCGGTTGCAGTCACAAAGATATTTCCTTGTGAAGCAGCCTGATCCATAGTGACAACACGATAACCTTCCATAGCTGCTTGCAATGCACAGATAGGATCAACTTCAGTTACCCAAACTGTTGCACCCAGGCCACGCAAAGATTGCGCACAGCCTTTACCAACGTCTCCGTAACCACAGACTACAGCGATTTTGCCTGCTATCATGACATCGGTAGCACGCTTAATACCGTCGACTAATGATTCACGGCAGCCGTATAAATTATCGAATTTAGATTTGGTAACGCAATCGTTGACATTAATTGCTGGAACTTTTAATTCGCCCACCTTGAACATTTCATAGAGTCTATGTACGCCAGTAGTCGTTTCTTCAGAAAGACCTTTAATTCCTTTCAGTAACTCAGGATATTTTTGATGAATAAGTACAGTTAAATCACCACCATCATCTAATACTAAATTAGGAGCCCACCCATTTGGGCCAGAAATAGTTGGCTCTATGCACCACCAAAATTCATCTTCTGTTA
>DHXK01000030.1:5343-8173 GCA_002413665.1 Legionellales bacterium UBA5158
CCACCAAAATTCATCTTCTGTTTCGCCTTTCCAAGCAAAGATAGGAACGCCAGCTTCAGCAACAGCGGCAGCTGCATGATCTTGTGTTGAAAAAATATTACAGGAAGACCATCTCACTTCGGCACCTAGGCTGATGAGTGTTTCGATGAGGACAGCGGTTTGTACTGTCATATGCAAACAACCCACAATACGTGCGCCTTTTAAGGGCTGCTTACCTTTATGCATTTCACGCAGTGCCATTAACCCTGGCATTTCTGTTTCAGCAATGCGAATTTCTTTACGACCCCAATCAGCTAAACTAATGTCACTGACTTTGTAATCATTTGATGTTAATGAATTAACTGTTTGCGCATGCATATTCGATGCTCCTCTTTAAATTAGCGGCTTCACGTAACGTTTCGACTTTATCGGTTTTTTCCCAGCTGAGCTCTAAATCATTACGTCCAAAATGGCCATAGCTAGCAGTTTGTCGATAGATAGGTTTTAATAAATCTAGCATTTTAATAATGCCATAAGGTCGCAAGTCAAAATGCATACGAATTAATTTTATAATTTCTTGATTAGTAATTTTGCCAGTACCAAATGTTTCTACGTGTATAGAAGTGGGTTCTGCGACTCCAATTGCATAAGAAATTTGAATTTCACAACGATCAGCAATACCTGAGGCTACAATGTTTTTTGCAACATAACGACATGCATAAGCCGCTGAACGATCGACTTTAGAAGCATCTTTTCCTGAAAAACAACCACCACCATGTCTCGCCATACCGCCGTATGTATCGACAATAATTTTTCGACCGGTTAAGCCACAGTCACCTAGTGGACCGCCTATCACAAATCGGCCGGTAGGATTCACTAAATATTGGGTATCTTTATCTAACCATTGCTCAGGTAAAACAGGCTTGATGATTTCTTCAATCACCGCTTCTGTTAAGTCTGTGTGGCTAATATCTGGATGATGCTGGGTGGACAATACAACTGTCTGCACGCCGACTGGTTTGTCATCAACGTATCTGAATGTGATTTGGCTTTTGGCATCGGGTCTGAGCCAGCTTAAGACGCCTTCTTTGCGCAATTTTGCCTGACGCTTCACTAATTCATGAGCGTAATAAATAGGTGCTGGCATAAAAGCGGCAGTTTCATTGCTAGCGTAACCAAACATTAATCCTTGGTCACCTGCGCCTTGCTCTTCATTTCTTTCGCGATCCACGCCTTGAGCGATATCAGGGGATTGCTTGCCTATCGCTGACATAACAGCACAAGAATCTGCGTCAAAGCCCATCTCAGAGCTGTTATAACCAATATCACGAACTACATTACGGGTAACCTGTTCAATATCTACCCAGGCAGAGGTGGTGACCTCTCCTCCTACTAAAACCATGCCAGTTTTAACAAATGTTTCACAGGCTACTCGAGAGCGAGGATCTTGCTCTAGCATTGCGTCCAAAATAGCATCCGAAATTTGATCGGCAATTTTATCAGGATGACCTTCTGAAACGGATTCAGAGGTAAAAAGATATTCTTTATGCATAAATGGTCCTTTAAGATAATTCTGGCAAGACAAACGGGGAATGATACTATTTTTTTATACAAATTAACAGCTGAAATAATTGTTGATTTATCAAGGGTAATAAATTAAATACCAATATAAACAACTAGATAAGCGAGGATTTACGGTATTTGGCTACTGCTCAGCTGTACTCGCGTGCGCAAGCAATGAGGGGGCGAGCGTAGAAATGAAGTTAATTACAATAATCGCTGACAGTTATAGCCTGTAGCCCAGATGCTATTCCAACAACTCTTTTAAGATATCAAATAACAATATTAATCGTGAAAATGAAATAAAATGCACTTCACAATTATTTATTACGATTTTTTTATTGAAATCTTTAGTAATAAAAAAACCAAAACGTGGCTGATAAGCATCAATAAAAGAACGAAATGCTCGAGTCACCACAGGACTATTCATAGCTCGAAATTTTGCTTCTATTGGAATAATACAACCATCATTTTTATATAAAACAAAATCAACCTCAGCTCCACTTTGTGTGCGCCAAAAGTGAAGTGTAAAATCATAAAAATGTTGCACTTTAAACTTAAGCAATTCTTGAAAAATAGCGCTTTGAATTAATAAACCTACATCCTGACGTGTATCAAGAGTCATTGATAAATTATGCAATGATTGGTTTCTAAATCCATTATCAATAAAATAAAAAATAGGATTACTCGTAATTTCTTTTCGTTTATTTCCCACAAAAGGAGTGATACGCGATATCGTATAAGTATTTTCTAAGATTGAAAGATAAGCTTGTATAGTGGTAACGGAGATCTGACAGTCACTTGCCAATTGATTGTAATTAACTAACTGTCCAGAACTATGCGCAATCAAAGTAATAAGTTTCTGCATAGCATCAGGCTTGCTAATTTTTAGAATTTCAATAATATCTTTGGCTATATAATCTTGATAAATCTGTCTAAGCAAAATCGCTTTTTCTGCTGACTTCACAACTGCTGGATAACATCCATAAACTAATTGTAATTCTTCAGAACTGCCTATCTCCTGGTAACTTAAAGGTAATACCAATGTTTCTAAATGACGACCCGTTAAGTATTCCTGGACTTTACTTTTCATTTCTAATTGCGATGAACCAGTTGCAATCATTTTAATATTTAATTTTAAATCAGCACAGGCTTTTAATAATAAACCAGGATTCTCCAAACGTTGAACTTCATCAATCAGAATAATTGGCCTTTGCAAATGGAATTCATCCATCGCTTCCTGAATAAATAAGGGCGTAGTTAGCCACTGTCTTATATCTGTCTCTTATAC
>DHXK01000030.1:8303-16909 GCA_002413665.1 Legionellales bacterium UBA5158
GTTAGCCACTGTCTTATATCAAGTAAATCACAATTTAGATAAAGAAGGTTGTCAAAACGCTTTTGCCTGATGAATTCTTGTGAAAGATATTTTGCGAGTGTTGTTTTTCCAGCCTGCCTTGGTCCAACCAATACCAGCCAAAGATTATCCCATTCCGACAAAAGCAACATATCTGTTTGCAGCCTAGGGATATAACCCTCATTCGAAACAAGTAGATCTGGCTTAGCTAACCATGGGTTTGCTTGATGAATTAGCTTGATAAGCTGATCTTTCATGATTTTAACCCGGTTAATATTACTTAACTATAATTTTAACCCGGTTGATCATAAAGTCAACTATTGATTAATGCGCTTTTTCAAATTCCCAAGCATGCTCAACTATCGTTTTCAATGCACAGTATTCAGGCTGCCAATTCAGAATATTTTTGGCATAAGACGGGTCGGCCACTAAAACTGCAGGGTCGCCACTGCGTCGCGCGCCATACTGAATCAAGATTTCTTTCCCAGTCACTTCTTCAGCCACTTTGACCACATCTAAAATTGAATGTCCGACACCAGTGCCTAAATTCGCCGTTTCATTCTTTCCACCAGACACTAAATATTTCAAGGCCAACAAATGAGCCTGACAAATATCACTCACATGAACATAATCACGAATACAAGTTCCATCAGCAGTATCGTAATCATTTCCATTAATCGCTAAATGTTCAAACTCACCCTTCGCAACTTTTAAGACCAATGGAATTAAATGAGTCTCTGGAGTATGACATTCACCTAAAAATTTATTTTTAGGATCAGCGCCTGAAGCATTAAAATATCGCAAAATAAAATATTTTAAATGATAACTAGATGCAAAATCTGGGAGAACCTCTTCAATCATATGTTTACTCTTACCATAAGGATTGATAGGTTGAATAGAATGAAATTCATCAATAGGTGTATATTTAGGATCGCCATAAACAGCTGCAGTAGATGAAAAAATAAAATAATTTACATTTGCATTTTTCATTTCATTTAATAAATTTAACGTTCCACTCACATTATTAATGTAATATTTTGCGGGATCTTTTACCGATTCGCCCACTTGAATAAAAGAAGCAAAATGCATCACAGCAAAAATGTTTTTTTTATTCAATATTTTTTTCAATAGAACTGCATCGTGTATATCGCCATCTATACACTCAAATTCTTGCACTGCTTTTTCATGGCCCGTAGAAAAGTTATCTAAAATCAAAACTTGATAATCTTCTTGCGCTAACATGTTCGCCATATGCGAACCTATATAACCCGCCCCACCTACAACTAAAATTATTTTTTTTTCAGAATCATTAGTAGGCATTTTTATTAACAAATCCTTGAAAAAGTGTGAGGAAAATAATTTTTAAATCAAGATGCAAAGACCAATTTTCAATATAATACAAATCATATTCAATACGTTTTTCTAAACTGGTATTTCCACGCCAACCATTCACCTGAGCCCAACCCGTGATCCCTGCTTTCACTAAATGCTTTTGCATATAGCCAGGAATTTTCTCTTTGAATTCGTCAACAAAAACCAAACGCTCAGGTCTAGGCCCGACTATAGCCATATCCCCTTTTAATACATTAAAAAATTGCGGCAATTCATCTAAGCTTGTTTTACGTAGAAAAGCGCCTATTTTTGTGGCTCTTCTCTCATCCTTAGTTGCCCAAACAGGGCCAGTTTTTGATTCAGCATCAACAGGCATAGTACGGAATTTTAACATTTCAAATTCTCTGCCATTCCAGCTCACTCGTTTTTGCTTATAAAAAACAGGGCCTTTTGAATTTAATTTTACAGCCACAGAAATAATGATGAGTACGGGACTTATTAATAATAAAATCACAGCAGATAAGATACGATCTTCCATGGCTTTAATAAATCGATTGACTCCAACCATAGGAGTAGAGCGAATATTCAATACAGGAAAACCTGCAATCTCGCCTATAGATTGATTAAATAAATTCAATCCAAAAATATCCAGAAGCAATCGAGTCGCTACTGTCTGATGTCGTAATTCATGCAATATTTCTTTAACCCTGGTCTCATAGGCTAATGGATAAGCTATCCAAACTTCATCAATTGAATTGCTTCGTATAAATTCTTCAAGATTATCTGGTGTTTTTTGAATTAAAGGATTATCAGATTGCTCATAGTTATCATCAAAAATTGCCGTAATACGAAACCCAGTCCACAAAGCGCTTTGTATTTTAGATGCTATTTTAAAACTTAATTCACTAGTGCCTAAAATAATAACTCGTCTTTCATTCCATCCATGCTTACGCATAAATCGCAGTGTTAAAATCATGCTTCCACGCTCAATAAGTAACAGCGCAATACTCAGGAGTATCCATAATAAAAACCAAACTCTCGAAAAACTATCAGATGTTTTTGAGATAAAAACTAATCCCGCAATAACAAAAAATAAAGCCAGCACTGCTTGCAAAAGATTTTGAAAATGTTGGAGATAACTTTTAGCGCGAACCGGATCATACACTTGAAAAAAACGAAATATAAAAGGGGTCAGGAAGGCTGCGGCACCTAATCCATATATGTAATTTGTTTCTATATCCAAAGTTTGAAATTTAATAACATAGGCAACAATACCAGCTGTTAAAACCGCACTAATATCAAAAAATCGTAGCAGCATAGATAACAATCTTGAGTATTCTTTGAGCAGACCTTTAAGCAACATATGGATTTTACGCCTAGTACTTTGATTAAAGTAAGGTATATTATTGGAATAGGAACAATTAAACAAATTAAAAAAAGTCGCTATACTATACTCTATCCAGCCGGCCTTTTAGCTTGGGTATATTTCAACCATCTCTTGGCGTGCAAAAGGCGTAAATCATGCGAATTTCAACCCTGGAAGCGAATACTCTTAAAAAAATCATTCAAGACTTTGATCCTGACGCCAATATTTATCTATTTGGATCCCGAACACGTGATGACCTAAAAGGCGGAGATATAGACCTTTTAGTCATGTCTTCAAAAATAGGGATAGAAGAAAAAATAAAGCTAAAGTTGAAATTGTATGATGCATTGGGTGAACAAAAAATTGATATCGTTGTTCCTGATGAAACTAATAACGCATTCGTTCAACTTGCGATCAATGAAGGTATTCTATTATGACTAAATTAACTCTTGCTCATGAACAATTGGAAAAAGCACGCTCTGATTTAAGCGAAACAAATAAATGGCTACAACGATCTTTCGATATATGCCAAAAAATTGGAATAAAAAAAACATACCTACCCGATGAATTTGATGCCTTTGAAAATCTAACAAGCCGATTTGCCCGCACTTGCGACTTTTTAATTAACAAAGTTTATCGAGCAATTGACAAAGCTGAGCTTGAAGAAACCGGGACATTAATAGATACCTTAAATAAAGCCGAAAAACGTGGCCTCATCAATACAGTTCAAGAAATTCGCGAAATTAAAGAATTACGCAATATAATCGCTCATGAATATGCAGGCGCAAAATTATTGGAAATTTTCCAGGCTGTTTTTAGACATACACCAACGCTGATGGAAGCCGTAAAAAAAGCGCTTTCTTGGGCTGGATGATTTCCATGCCAGAAGATCGTGATTTATTAATCTTTTCATAGTGTTATATCATTTATGTATAAAATCAAGTGTTGTTTATTGTTAATTTTGCATGGCTTTAAGGGTTGAGCAATTTAAAGCGAATAATATTGGATGGCAAATTTTAAAATTCCGCTAAAAATCCATTTAATATTCATGGTGTTTCTCGAACAGCTTGATAGAATAGGCAATTTTACGCCTACTAGATTCCTGTTATGACATCGCGCATCGAGCAAAGCTCTTGTAATATCAATCAATTAGCTTTGGTTAATATTCTATTGTGCACTCGAAATGGCGCAAAATATCTACAAGAACAGCTTGATTCTATATTCCAGCAAGATTATAAAAACATAACACTTTGGATATCTGACGACGGATCAACTGACAACACTTTTGAAATACTAAAAAAACAACAAGCCATATACGGCGAAGATCGCATTCATATTTTAAACGGCCCTCAACAGGGCTTCGCAGCTAACTTTTTATCTTTAGTGACCAACCCAGAAATCGATGGTGACTATTTTGCCTTTTCAGACCAAGACGACATCTGGGAAAAAGACAAGATCTCAAGAGCCATAGCTCAACTAAAAAGCATGCCGCAAAGCAAACCCTTACTTTATTGTGGTCGCACCAGGCTAGTTGATACTCACAATAAAGAAATAGGCTACTCCGGTCTTTACACAAAGAAACCCTCATTTGCCAACGCAATCGTACAAAATATCGCGGCTGGCAACACCATGGTATTCAATAAAATAGCACGCGATACACTCCTGCGAGTCTCAAAAAATATAGACGTTGTGTATCATGACTGGTGGGTTTACATCGTTGTAACAGCTCTTGACGGTGAAGTATATTTTGATGCTTACCCAAGCTTGCGATACAGACAGCATGCCAATAATCAAATCGGATCCAATAAAGATTTATTCGCAAAACTATTCAGATTAAAGTTTCTGCTCAAAGGCAGATTCAAAAAATGGAACGACACCAACTTGGCAGCAATAAAAAATTTAGAAAATGAACTGCCTCCGAAAAACAAACAACTTTATGAAAATTTTTGTGCTGCACGTAAAGGAACTCTTTACGCTAGAATGCTTGGCATTTTGAAATCCGGAGTATATAGACAAACGTCTTTAGACAATCTAGGTTTAATCGCAGCCACTTTATTAAACAGGATCTGAATACACAATGACTATACTAGTAACAGGCGGAGCGGGTTTTATAGGCGCAAATTTCATTCTTGATTGGTTAGCACTATCTAATGAAATGGTTGTCAATCTTGATAAGCTGACTTATGCCGGCAATCTAGAAAACTTATACTCTTTAAAAAATGATGAAAGACATCATTTTGTGCGTGGAGACATAGCCGACCAAGCTTTAGTCACCAAGCTACTGGCTAAGTATCAGCCTCGCGCTTTAATTAATTTTGCTGCCGAGTCTCATGTTGATAGATCGATTCATGACCCTGAAAGTTTTATTCAAACAAATATCTTGGGTACTTTTCGATTACTAGAATCTGTAAAAGATTATTGGAATAAACTAGAAGACATAGAAAAAACAGCATTTCGTTTTTTGCATGTTTCTACCGATGAAGTGTATGGATCACTAAGCTCCACCGACCACCCTTTTACTGAGCTTAATCGATACGAACCTAATAGCCCCTACTCAGCATCAAAGGCTGCTTCAGACCACCTGGTTCGCGCATATCATCATACTTACAACCTACCTACACTCACGACAAATTGTTCTAATAATTATGGGCCTTTTCAATTCCCGGAAAAATTTATTCCACTAGTGATTCACAATGCGTTGAAAGGAAAAGCTTTACCAATTTATGGCGATGGTATGAATATTCGCGACTGGCTATACGTTGGTGACCATTGTTCAGCTATCCGATCCGTATTAGAAAAAGGTAAGCTAGGTGAGATATATAATATCGGTGGTTTAAATGAAAAAAATAATCTAGAAGTTGTTAATTCTATTTGCCGTATTCTTGATGCCCTGTCTCCAAAAACTGATAACAGCTCTTATCAAACACAAATTCAATTTGTCAAAGATCGCGCCGGACATGATAGACGATATGCAATCGATGCAACTAAAATACAAAACGAACTTAGCTGGAAACCTGCTATTGCTAGTTTCGAAGAAGGTTTGCAGCAAACAATAAAATGGTACCTGGAAAATCCAATATGGGTGGAAAATATTGTCAATGGAACCTATAGAACATGGATAGAAAAACAGTACTCATAAATACAAAGAGGATACGTTAGATGCAACGCAAAGGAATTATATTAGCGGGTGGATCAGGCACAAGATTGCATCCCATCACTTTAGCCATTTCAAAACAGTTATTACCTGTTTTTGATAAACCTATGGTCTACTATCCTCTGTCAGTTTTAATGCTTGCAGGAATTAGAGAAATATTATTAATCTCAACTCCAAGAGATTTGCACCGTTATGAAGAACTCTTAGGTGACGGTTCACAATGGGGTATAGAAATCCAATATGCTGAACAAGCATCCCCAGATGGCTTAGCCCAAGCCTTTATCATAGGCGAAGATTTTATTAAGCATAATCCTGCAGCATTAATCTTAGGCGATAACATATTCTACGGGCATGGATTTTCAGAGCTATTACAAAAAGCTAATCAAAATACAGATGAAGCATCTATTTTTGCTTATCAAGTGCAAGATCCTGAGCGCTATGGTGTGGTAGAATTTGATAAGAATCATAAGGCAATATCAATCGTTGAAAAGCCTTTAATACCAAAATCTAATTACGCAGTAACAGGCCTCTACTTCTACGATAACGAGATACTTGATATTGCAAAATCAGTCAAACCTTCAGCACGCGGTGAACTTGAAATTAGCTGTGTCAATGAAGCTTATATGAATTTAAAAAAATTAAACGTCGAAGTCCTAGGCCGTGGATTCAACTGGTTTGATATGGGTACACATGAGTCACTGCTTGAAGCCAGTAACTTCATCGCGTCTATAGAACATAGACAAGGCATGAAAATTGCTTGTCTTGAAGAGATTGCCCTTTTAAATGGATGGATTAATAAATCTGAAATAGAAAAACTCATGCAACCTATTTTAAAAACAGCATATGGAAAGTACTTAGAAAAATTAACGTGCTAGTATGCAGCCCCTGCAAATTAATTTAAAACGAGGTTTACGTGCCATTTACATTTACTAAACTTGAAATACCTGACGTTATTTTAATTACCCCAAAAATTTTTAAAGACGACCGTGGTTTTTTTGCAGAAACCTACAAAGCGGATGATTTTAAAGAAAATGGCATAGCATTTCCTTTCGTCCAAGATAATCACTCTAAATCCAATGCGGGTGTTTTAAGAGGATTGCATTATCAAAATAATCCTAAAGCACAAGGTAAATTAGTCAGGATAGTAGCTGGTAGCATTTTCGATGTAGCTGTTGATATTCGACGTGGCTCTCCTACATATGGAAAATGGGTAGGTGAAATTTTAAGTGCTGACAATCAAAAAATGTTATGGGTACCACCTGGTTTCGCCCATGGCATTTTAGCTCTAGAAGATTCCACAGAATTGCTTTATAAAATGACAGAATTTTACAGCCCTGAACATGAACGATCCATACGCTGGGATGACCCATCTATTGGAATAACATGGCCTGAAGTGAATAAAAAAATAGAGCAAGCCGAAAAAGATAGCAAAGCCCCTTACTTAAGCGAAGCAGACAATACTTTTATTTATTAGACAAATCGGAAAAAAACAATGGCTCGCAAAATCACCTGTGCAAGAGTAGTCAGAAAAATTAAAAGAATAGCTAAATACCCCTTTAGACTTTTCAAGCGCAGCATGCAGAAACCATTGTGCTATATTGATTTACTAAACTCAAAATTATTTCATAGCAATGATTTAATTACTCAACACTATACATATAAACTAGCCCAGCCCAAAAAAAATCTCTGTATTTTTTCTCATTACGATCCACATAATCAAATTGATCCTCATGTGGAATATTACCTACGAGAACTCGCAAAGTCTGACTGCGAGATTATTTTCGTTACAACTTCCAGTGACCTTAACGAATCAGAACGCCATAAAATATCTTCTTATTGCAGAAAAATTATTATTAAGCAAAATCGAGGACGCGATTTTGGTGCATTCAAATGTGGAATATTGGCCGTCAAGAATTTAGAAATTTACGATAAAGTTATTTTTGCAAATGATAGTGTTTACGGGCCTTTTTATGATTTAAAAAAACTCATCAACTTTGGTGACACTGAAAAACTAAACATGTGGGGATCCACAGACTCATGGGAAAAAAAATATCACATTCAAAGTTACTTTGTTGTATTTGATAAATCTATCATACGAGACCCAAGATTTTTTCAGTATTGGATGAATGTAGCCTACGTAAAATCCAGGCAAAGTACGGTGGAATTTTATGAAATCGGAATGTCACAATTCTTTCTAACCAAAGGATTTAAATTAGGCGCACTGTGTGATTACGCAAAAATTAAAAAAGACTTAGAAGAAAGCAAAAATAATAAATATAAAAACTTGTTCGCTAAAACAGAATTTTGTAATTCTACGCATTATTTCTGGGATGACTTAATTGAAAGTTATGAATTTCCTTTTATCAAAAGAGAGCTGCTATTAAAAAACCCTATGAAAATCAAAATTACTCATTGGCCAGAGCTAATCCGTCAGCACACTCCTTTCGATACCAAGCTCATTTCCAATAATTTAATTCGAGTAAATAAAGCACTATAAAAATTTTTGCAGTTTATTATTAGCGCCAATGTTTCAGCTTTCCTGGATTTGAGAACGACTCGTAATGCCGCTAATGCTAAAGCATGCGCAGCATTGTAGGCCAAATCAAAACGGCTCTCCATGGCAAGAGTTGCATTGAGGGCATCTTTCAAACGCGCCTGACCTGAATGTACTAACCCAGCAAATTCTTGCTGACTAAAAGGCTCAACTTTTAACTGTCCAGTTTTGACCAAATTATC
>DHXK01000129.1 GCA_002413665.1 Legionellales bacterium UBA5158
GAGCGCGGCAACCCAGGCTTTAACGTTAACTGCCGGGCTAACAAGAAAAGTACATTAATACCTGGGTTGCCGCGCTCTCGCTCGCAATGACGAGTCGCAGTTACCCTTGCTGAATTGTTATATCCTAAATCCAATCTTTTACCACTAAAAACTCTTTATATAATTTTTCTTCCGCACTTCCCTTCTCAGGAAACCAATTATATTTCCAACTTACCTGTGGCGGTAATGACATCAATATAGATTCCGTACGCCCTCCAGACTGCAATCCAAATAAGGTCCCCCTATCATAAAGCAAATTGAATTCCACATATCTTCCTCGACGATAACACTGAAAATCACGCTCTTTTTGTGTGTAGGATTGCGCTTTGCGCTTTTCTAAAATAGGTCCATAAGCTTGAATAAAATGATCGCCTACACTACGCATGAAAGAAAAAGAATGTTCGAAGCCACCCTGATTTAAATCATCAAAAAACAATCCACCAATTCCTCTTGGCTCCTGACGATGTTTTAAATAAAAATAATCATCGCACAACTTTTTATAACGCGGATACACATCAACACCAAAAGGATCGCACGCAGCTTTTGCTGTGCTATGCCAATGCTGACAATCTTCTGCAAATCCATAATAAGGTGTCATATCAAACCCACCACCAAACCACCAAATAGGATCAGCATCTTTTTTTTCGGCTACAATGAATCTTACATTTGCATGTGAAGTAGGTGCATAAGGATTTAAAGGATGAACTACAATCGACACACCTAATGCTTGAAAGGAGCGATCAGCTAACTCTGGACGTTTAGCCGTTGCAGCAGCTGGCAACGCTTTACCCTGAACATGTGAAAAGTTCACTCCGGCTTTTTCAATGACATTTGCGCCCTCCAAGGTGCGAGTTTTCCCACCACCACCTTCAATATGCTGCCAGACATCTTCTGAAAATGTTTCTTTCCCATTAATCACCTCCAGTGCAGAACAAATATTATCTTGTAATTTTTCTAAATATTCTCTCACTGCATTAATAGAATCAGATACGCTAATGTTTTCTGGAATCATTTGAACAATACCCACAATTAAAAAAAATTAAATGACATAAACCACTTTGGCCGGTTGGAAGTAAGTTATATAATACCCCCAACTTATTATGGAGAGCTTACCATGCAACCCACGGATACCTTAAAAACGCGACGTTCATTATCTGTTAATGGCGTGGAATACGATTATTTCAGCTTAGCCGCAGCAGAACAAGCGGGTATTACTGGTTTAGCAAAACTCCCCTTTTCTCTCAAAATTTTATTAGAAAACCTATTGCGCTTCGAAGATGGTGAAAGCGTCACATTGGACGACATTAAAGCTATCTCGCAATGGTTAGAAAAAAAATCTTCTGATCGCGAAATTGCTTATCGTCCTGCACGTGTGTTGATGCAAGATTTTACGGGCGTTCCCGCTGTTGTGGATCTTGCAGCTATGCGTACTGCTATTAAAAAAATGGGTGGGGATCCTGAAAAAATTAATCCACTTTCACCGGTGGACTTAGTCATTGACCACTCTGTTCAAGTTGATGAATACGGCACACGAGCTGCGTTGCAAATTAATTCTGAAATGGAAATGAAACGTAATCGTGAACGTTATGAATTTCTGCGCTGGGGTCAAAAGGCTTTTCAAAGTTTTCGTGTCGTTCCACCTGATACCGGAATTTGTCACCAAGTTAATCTTGAGTACCTCGCTAAAACAGTCTGGGTTAGCGAAGAAAACGGCAAAAAAACGGCTTATCCTGACACACTTGTAGGAACTGATAGTCATACCACAATGATTAACGGACTAGGTGTTTTAGGCTGGGGTGTGGGAGGAATAGAAGCAGAAGCTGCAATGCTAGGCCAACCTATTTCCATGTTAATTCCTGAAGTCATAGGCGTAAAATTAACTAATAAATTACGCGAAGGTGTCACCGCAACTGACCTAGTTCTCACTATCACCAATATACTCAGACAGCAAGGCGTCGTCGGAAAATTCGTTGAATTTTACGGTCCGGGCTTGCATGAATTACCGTTGGCTGACCGCGCAACTATAGCCAACATGGCACCTGAGTACGGGGCTACCTGTGGCTTTTTTCCTATTGATCAAGTCACTTTAAACTATTTACGATTAACTGGCCGTGATGAGCAAACTATTGCGCTAGTTGAAGCCTATGCAAAAGTTCAAGGCATGTGGCATGACAAAGATACACAAGAACTCATATTCACTGAAAAATTAGAAGTCGATTTAAGCTCAGTGGTGCCAAGTTTAGCTGGTCCAAAACGTCCTCAAGATCGCGTTGTCATTTCCGAGATGATAGAAACATTTGATAAGTTATTAGTCGAAGCAAATCGTACGAATGAAAGATATTCCGCATTCAAAACGCAAGAGGACTATGAATTACATCATGGCGATGTCGTCATTGCAGCAATCACCAGTTGCACGAATACATCAAATCCTAGTGTCTTAATGGCTGCAGGCTTAGTCGCTAAAAAAGCGATAGAAAAAGGCTTAAAAGCTAAACCTTGGGTAAAGGCTTCTCTTGCTCCTGGCTCTCAAGTCGTCACACGATATTTAAATGAAGCTGGCTTACAAACTTATCTGGATCAAGTAGGCTTTAATTTAGTGGGATATGGTTGTACTACGTGCATAGGTAACTCAGGTCCTCTCGCTGAAGCTGTCACAGCGACCGTGATGGATAATGATTTAATTGTTTCTGCCGTGCTGTCAGGCAACAGAAACTTTGAAGGACGAGTGCATCCACTCGTAAAAGCAAATTGGTTAGCCTCCCCTCCTCTGGTCGTAGCATACGCATTAGCCGGAACTACACAGATTAATTTAGACATAGATCCCATCGCGAATAATGAAAAAGGTGACCCTATTTATCTAAAAGACATTTGGCCAACGAATCATGAAATCGCCGCAGAAGTCGCAAAAGTTAACAGCAAAATGTTTAGCGAACAATATGCAAATGTATTTGTAGGTTCGAAAGAATGGCAAGCTATGAAAACACCTTTAAGTAAAACATATGATTGGCAAAATGATTCTACCTACATACAGCATCCACCTTTCTTCGAAGATATGACAGAAACCCCAACACCGATTCATAATATTAAAGGCGCACACATTCTTGCAATGTTAGGTGATAGCATCACTACAGATCACATCTCTCCAGCTGGCGCTATCAAAACAGACAGCCCTGCAGGACGTTATTTACAAGCACAAGGCATAGCACCAAAAGATTTTAATTCTTTAGGTGCGCGACGTGGAAATCATCAAGTGATGATGCGAGGAACATTTGCAAACATTCGTATTAAAAATGAAATGGTACCAGGAGTCGAAGGTGGTTTTACTAAGTACATTCCTACCAATGAACAATTAGATATTTATGATGCGGCGATGCTGTATCAAAAAGAAAAAATACCCTTGGTCATTATAGCAGGAAAAGAATATGGCACAGGTTCATCACGTGATTGGGCAGCTAAAGGCCCTAAATTACTAGGTGTCAATGCAGTCATAGCAGAAAGCTTTGAACGCATACATCGCTCTAATTTAATTGGCATGGGAATTTTACCACTTGAATTTCAACCTGGTGAAAATCGCAAAACATTATTATTAAAGGGTAATGAAAAAATAGATTTATTAGGTCTTGAGTCAGATATTTCTCCACGCATGAATGTTAAAGCTGTGATTTATCGTGAAGACAATACGACTACTGATGTTAATTTAATTTGTCGTATTGATACTAATAATGAAGTCGAATATTATCGTCATGGTGGGATTTTGCAGTACGTATTGCGAAGTATGTTAAAGAAAAATTAGCTCATAAGTATCCCTTCTCACGAAGCGCTTTTTGCGTTGGGAGAAGGGATATTAGTTGCGGTAATGATATGTTTAATGTTTTTTATTCGTTATCGTCCCAACCACCTCATACCTACAATGTCTTCGATTTGCTTATTTCTTTCATCTTCAATAAGAGTGTGAGCAGTTACAATTCCAAAATCAGAAAACCAGGTTTTCAATGAATTCATAAAACCAGCTCCTGGTAAATATAAACCACTACGATTATTTAACTTCAATAACTCAATACCATCCAATGTTTTTTGTAGGTAAACCTCTCCAGCCCCAGAAGCAGCTAGGCCATCAGTAATATTAATGTGTGCAGATGTAGTAGTAGGAGAAAACCTGACTTTACACGTTAACTTATCTGCAACATAAATATAGGCAGCAACTTTATAGTATGGCAAATGATTGACTTGATCTATTAACTGCTTTGCATCAATGACAGGCTGATTTTTGTTAAGTTCAAACAAAGGAATACCACGATGGACATATTCGTCTTTTGATAAGAAAAGCGGATCATCATTTAATGATAAAAGAATAGTAGGCTTATAATCACTTAACTTGTTACACCATTTAGAATAAAAATTTTCATTTTCCTTTGTGTGCCACAAGCGATTCCAACGAGAGTGTAAATGTAGAGATGCATTGCTTAATATGTCATGACAAATTTCGAATAAAGCATCATTGCAAAGTACGTCCATTCTATCAGGCTCTTGATTAATAAGTTTCTCAGTCTTATTGATTATATTCAATATGCTAATCATAGAAGCAGACATATAGTCCTGCTGCTTGGTTTCACTTTTAAGTAATTTAAAGTGACTAATTGCTACATTAGTCATCATTATATCAGCAGCTTGTTGTGCCTCATTTACATGACTGCGCATAAAATTTTATTTCCCATACAAATGAACATTGATTATATTTTACGCAGCAATTGTTAAGGTATACTTAAAATAGGTAGTCAATATTCTTTTTTTCCGCATACGCTGTTGATGAGAAATGGATTAATACACACAATTTGATGGACACTATTCCATTTCCACATCGATACCCCATACACAAATAAACCATCAAAATAAGCAAAGTAAAAAATAAGAATAATCACCTAACACTCTAATTCTATTATATAAAAAAATAAATTTTTGGCTCTTCTACGGTCTTATG
>DHXK01000095.1 GCA_002413665.1 Legionellales bacterium UBA5158
CACTTTAGCTGACACGCCCTTAAGAATCTATATTTTTTTCTACTGCCTCTTGGGAAAGCTTAAGAATCTCTACAAGGCGTCACTTTTGATATTGACATGAAATCCCCTCCTTTGAAAAAGGAGGGTTAGGGAGGATTTATATAAAATAATTTCTTAGCTAGCCCACATACGTTACTTGAACCATTCCCAATTAAGAGAAATGGACATCCATTGAAATTCGAATCGCGCAAAATTCGTGAGAATGACTAATGACATTTAGAATATGGTTTTAATTCTATTACATCATCCTGCATTGACCAGCCGTGTCTGATTTTGGATCTGTTATTTCATTTTTCTCAATTACCACATAATCATTTTCTTTTTGTATTTTTTTAATTTTTGCGAATAATGTTTGTTGAAAATTAGCATATGATAATGTTGCGGGAATTAATTGTGTCTCTTTGGAAGTCACCGTTAACGGTGGAGATAAGTTATCAATAATATCCAGGAGAGTTGATTTATCCATTGTGTGTGGACGAGGCATATAAAGATATCCATTTAATCCGATGCTTGCTCTATGTGTAGCGATTGGAGGTGTTCCAAACAGTTTATTGACTGTACTTAGTATCCTTGCTCGTGATCTTAGTGCTGACGCATCTATTCCGTCATCCCATAGCGAGGAATGTTCAGGTTTAAAAGTACGATAGTTTATAGTCTCTGGCTTCTGCGCGGCACCATATGGCCATTCTCGAATTCTATTCGCAAACAATCCTGGGCCAAGCAATATAGAGTCAGCGTTATCTTCGGATTCGCTAATGGGTGTATTTACGTATTCATAACGAGCTAGCTTTTCTAAAAGTGTCGTTTTGCCCGCGTCTACACAGGTTATCGTTATACGTGGAAGTGCCATTGATAATCCTTTTTTGAATAATTAATTTTCTCGGCAGTATCAGTGATGTGATGATAATCTGGATGAAATCCTGTGAACCACCAAAAAGCAGGTACGTGTTTTAAAACAAAAGGAAATTGATCGCTACGGAAAAAAACATTCAGTGCTGCTTCTTCATCGAATCGATCATCTAATGTTAAGCCAACATATTTATCAGCTAACATGACTGTATTTTTATAGTCAGGACTATAATGTCCACCAATTAAATTCAAACGATTTGAGGTGCTAGCTGGTTGAATGATAGGTACAGCTTGCAAGTAACTATTACCTACTGCCGGTGTTAATCCAGCTCGTTTGAATTGTTGTTCAATCCACGAAATAGTCTTGGTATCACCTTTCGTTAAAGATAATCTTCCTTTGAGCTTATCAGAGGATAGAAATGTGACTTCATTTTTCAATGTGGATTTATTAATGCTGTTCCATCCTGTTAATAAATCATTTGGAATGAGTGCGGGGTCTGCATGGATAGAAGTGCAAGATAAAAAAGCAGAACAAAATAATCCGTAAAAAACTGTTGTTTTTTTAATTTTATGAATCATTATGAGTTACCTTTTAGTGCTAAAATTTTAAGTATAGGTTTTGTCGTCCCTGCAACTTTATTTTATTATTTTAAGATAGTGAATAAAGGAAAGTGATCAGAGCCGTTTATCTCAAGATTTGCAATAATACGTTTGTTTTCATCGTGTGGAAATATTTCCCAAAGACCAGAATTTATGACATGCCCATCTATGGGTAGAGTATTCCTCACAACAATATGATCTGTAATGCCAGCATTACTATCACCACCCTCATTAAAAGGACTGCTCCAGACTTCTCTATGTAAATAGTTGAGAGTGTCGACAAAATGATTTTTTACTAAAGTTGTTTTGATTTTTTTGTCATGAGTGCCCACATTAAAATCCCCAATAATAATGTCGCGAGATGAATGTTTTGGAGTCATCATTTTTATAAGAGCTTCTAATTCAAGATTGCGATTATAGTTGTACTCGCTGTCAAGATGTATAGATGCCGCTCTAATCGTTTTACCTGTACTCAGTTGTAAGCCTTCAAAATAAGCGCTGTGATTACCGTCTTGAGTGAGCGGCAAATCGCGAAAGTGAACATTGCTAAATTTTTTCTTTTTTATAAATAGTGCGACTCCATTAGGTTCCCAAGTCAGCCCTGGAGTAGTCCATCCTGACCAATAGTGTGGGTCATGGTAGACTTGAAAAGCTTGAAAATTATGTTTAAGGGCTTGTTTAAAATATTTGAATTCTGACTGAGATGTTTCTTGTAGTGCAATAATATCCGCTTTCTCGCTTACACTATTTAAAAAATTAATTATCAATTTTCTTCTATGTGTTCTCTCTAAATAAGGTGTGATAGCGGGCGAATAGTAACTAGGGCTAGCCCAGCTGGGTGCTAGAACATTAAAGCTAACAATGTATAGTGCATTATTTGCGGTGCTTGCTTGTACTATGGTAGAAGTTGTCACTATAAAAAATATGCTAACTAAAAAATATGAAATTAACTTTTTATATAAAACACTCATTCCAGACCTTCTCATATAATTTTTTTTCAAAAAACTTTACTGCGTACGTTTGTGGTGTGGATTGTGTTTGTTTTATCAAGAGAATGCAAATAAATATGATTTTTCATTTTAGCTTGTCAACTAAAATTACGTCAGTTCCGCGGATTTGGGTTACTTTTTTGATAGATACATTTTCTTTATGCAGTAGTTGCTGAACGTTTGCAAATAAATCATGTCCATGTAGTTGTAAGGGTCGCTGTAAAAAATAAGCTTGCCCACCAGGGGCTAGCGAATTAACGATGGCTAAAATAAAATTTTCGAAAGTGCTATCTAAATAAAATCGGCAGCGACTTTTAAAAGAGGACGGTGATAGTATTCCTTGGCCTGATTGAAAGTAGGGTGGGTTGCTGACGATTAAGTCAAATTTATTTTCCCATTCTTTTTTTAGCAATTCATCGTAATTTAAAAGATGCCAATGTAATTGCAATTCAGGTCTATTGACTATCGCAATATTTTTTTGAAAGTAGGGCGTATATATATCTTGAACTTCAATGAAATGGATTTTCCTAATATCGCGTAGATGCCATGAAAGCTCTATGCCTATAACTCCACAGCCTGCACAAAGATCTAATATACGCATAGATTTTAAATCTGTACGTGTTTGTAAGTTCTTTGCGACTAACTCCGCAAATTGAATTGAGTCTAAGCTAAAATGATAGTCATCCGGCTGTGCGTAATGGTAAGTAAACATTCGTATAGGCTCAAATGATAGTGATGAATTTCTAAAATATTTTTTGTCTTAGTCGTTCAAAAAATTTTTTACATTATACGCATAATAATGAAATGTTTTCATCTGTTGAAATTAGAAAACAATTCCTGCCTCGCCATAATAGTGATGTTAATAAAGGTTGTTATCTTAGAATCAAGAGATGAAACAATGTTTTTTCTATTCTTGCCTGTGCGAAATCACATTCATAAGCGACAACTAATCAGACCTTAGTTCATTTTTTTTTAAATAACGTATAAAGTTCAGCGACATCAATTGGATAATAATTTTTATGCCTTCAGTGATTGGCATTTCAGCAACAATGTCGATCTTTAATAAGATCAAAAATGCCAATATAGATTTTAATTTAGCCATAGGGTATACTTTTGTACTAATTTAGGCTAAAGGTGGGTCACGGCATGCAAAATCGTATTGTTACTATTAGAGATTTTTTTAAAACAGCCAAAGAAGACGTAGCTAATGGTTTAACAATTTCTCTATATAACGCAAGGCAGTCCTAATGCTGACTCATGCACGGACGGAAGTTGTGGCCGAACACCAATCTGAATTGAATTTTGTCTCTGAATTATTACCCAAACCCCATCTTACTCGTACCCAGCAGTTCGTAGGCTTAGTTGGTCTAGCTATGGGTACCGCAGTTGTCTATGCTGAATTTACACTAGGTGTAGGTTTCGGCGATAAGGTTGCAGATAATACAAAAGCAAATTCAGATGCAAGGCAACTTCTAAAATACTTTTTTGCGTTAGGTTCTATGATTCCCGCTGCGGCATTGATAGGTGTACCCACTCAAGATAAATTGATTTCTCTAGCTGAAAGTCATTCTGTTAAAAAATTAGCTCGAAAAAATAAACATCCTTATATTAAAAAAGGTGTAATAATCTGCGGCCATTTAGCTGTCTGTCTGACCGGCGCACCTTTTGTTTATATTTTAGTTGAAGAATTTCCTGATAATTTACCTATACAAATTTTTTGGACGGTCATAACTCTTGTCACATCTTATTTGTGTGTTTCAGAATCAGTTTTATTTGATATAGAAATGCTATTCAATACTTATGCAGAGGAAATTGATGAAATTAAACGCCTGCAAAGTAATTTGTTATCTAAATTAGAAAATATTTTAGAAGTTGTTTATAGGACGAATGATGATGAAATTTTAAAACTTTTTTCTCTTATTTCAAATAATACACCAGAAGATTTTTTACAAGAACTCAAAAAATTAAGCGAAATCAATGCAGTAAATCCTGCTAATTTTCAACCCGGAGTAGGTAAAAAAGTATTAGATCGTTTAGCTTTTGCTACGGGTATAGCTGCGACTTATGCATTGTATGCGTTAACGGAAACCGCATCTGAATGGGTATGCAATGCGATTGGCATTGAGAATGAGTATGATAAAAAAGGTATATCACATACCATAGCGTTTATTTCGACTATACCTAATACTTTGTTTTTAGCAGATTTTACGAAAAAAAAATGTGATGATTTTTATTATAGTTATTATGACAAAAATTTTAGAATTAATTCAGAGACGAGTAGAGCACGATTTCGAAAATTTTTGAATTGGAGTTCGTTAGTGATTGGTTGTTTAGCGGCTGTCGGTACTACTTATCTAGCGATAGATAATGCCACAAAACCGGGTTTAAATGCATTCATTCCCTTTTCATTTTTGGGTAGTGCGCTTGCTCAATCTAAAACTATGGACATGTTATTGCAGCGCGGTGTTAATTATTATGACTTTAAATTTTATCCAGATTCAGCATTTACCCAAAGAGATCTGATTATTAAAGTGTTATCTACTTTGAAAGATGAAATTTTATATAAATTAGATTTAAAAGATTTAACAGCGTTGGATCAATTTTTCTCGCGAGATATAGAAATTCCTGTAGTAAATAATAAATTATTGGGTACAAGCCAATTGTTGGCTCAACAAGGGATTTTTAAAATAGCTGAAGCTAAAAATGATATGTCTTCTGTGGAGCAGGAAGCATCAACACCTTCCCGGGTCATATGGCATTCGGCAAGTCCTAGTAAATCTTAGAATGGGTGTTTTTTAGTTTTTGCAACGGTGCTTCATAGATGATAGCATTCTTAATTCTATCATCTATGAGAAGATAAAAATGTTTTCGAGCTCCAGTTTAAGCACTGCGAAACCCAGTGCTCCCAAAGCATTTTTTGCTAATAAGCCAAGCAACCCATCGCCTCTTTCTATTGTAAAATTATTAGTTCTTGACTATTGAAAATTTCAGTATCAAAACTTATCACCATTATCCTTGGAATAATATTTATGCTTGCTTAAATTCATCGATTGCTCCGGCTCAAGAAAGCCAAAAGAGCTTTTCAATATGAGCAAACACACTTTGCAACATAGATATGAGATCAGACTTGCAGTGTAGTTACTATAAAATTAGGTTATAAAAAATTATTAAAAACGCACACTGCTTTATTTTCTACAATTTAGTTTAAACGCATTCTCAAATGCTCATTATCAATTTTTGTTATTTGATCTTTGATTTCAACGATAAATAATTGATCATATCCAGAAAACTCTAATTCTGAGCTTGTCACCACATGATATTTAGCATGTAAAAATTGGACTATAGAGTCAGAACTACCCTCTTGATATAGCGTGTGAAATGCTTTCAACAATACAGCGTTATAGGTTTTTTCTAAAATTAATTTGTCTTGAGCATCGTCTATTTCTAATTTGGTATAGAGCTCTTTAGCTTCTTGCAATGAGAGGCCAGTAAGATGAATTTTTTCCCAGTCCTCAAAACCGCGTTTGTTAATGTCAGTCAATAAATTCATTTTATCTCTACAAAATTGCATAAAAATTTTGATGGGTTCACTTTTTTTAGTGATCAAATTGAAGCATGGAAAGCTGGGAGGCAGATTGAAATATGAGCTTGATGAAGAACTCGAAGAGGAGCTGGCTTCAAGACTGGGTAATGAGTTGAGCATGACACTAAGGTTTGCTGCTGCCGCTTCTGATTGCGGCTTCACATGTGAATGATTAGGTCTCAAAAAAGCACATGCAAATTGTTCTGATTTATTAAAAAAAGAATGCATGGCAGATGATTGATGAAATTTAGGATTGATATTTCTATTTCGTTTTTTCTTATGATTAGCTTCACTATTTTCCACAAACAAACTTATAAATTCTTTATCTTTATACTCAGAAAAATTTACTTTAGTGTTCGATGCAGTTAAATATCCTTGTGATATGAATACATCAACAATTAATTGAATTTGTTGTTTTTGATATAAGATAAACAATCCTGCTAGCAAAACAGAATGATAGATAGCGCTATATAATGCTTTATCTTTCTTGTTGCCAAGTGTAATACCGTCATGTGAAAATTCTAACTCTTGAAAAAGTGCTTTTAACTCTTGTAATGTCGTTGTTAAGAGATCAATTTTGATACTGTATTTGTAAGTTCGCTTGTCAAGCTCTAAAAATAAATTCATTTTTGATTCGCAAAATGTTTCAAATCTATCAATAGAGAACTTATAAAACGATTTTTTTAACTGTAATTCTAAATTACACAATTTTAAAATGAATGTTTTATATTTTTTATGTGTAATAGATTTAGCGGCTATATCTTCAAGATTTTCTTTTTGTTTATTTTCTTGTGAGGGGATGTTAATTCCTAAAGTGAACATTTTTTCTTTTAATGCTTTTATGTTGAATTGTATGTCTTTAATTTCTAATTGTTCATCAGACAATGACGCGTTTGCTTCAACTTCAATCGAAGAATAGCTAGCTGGATAAGCACTGGCACTTACCACTGACCTATTCAAAGCTTGATGTGGGGTTGGTTGTGAGCTGGCAGTTAAGTCAATTGCAGTGTCTGCTATTGAATTCGCATGATTGTTTAAAGATGCATTTGAGTTTCTGGAAGCTGCCATATTTACCTCTGATGACTGATTAAAGTTAGGCTAATTAATGTTGAATCAGTTTAGCAGATGTATAGAAATTTTATAGTGTATGCAGATCAGTAATTAATGATGACTAAGGAAATGATAAGGGTATTTATTTTCAAAATAATTGCGTTAATTATTCTATGCAATATGAATAGATGATGTTAACTAAAAAATGATTTAATTTGCATCAATATTATGAGTATGTGATGAATTATTCGTCCAGTATTATGAAGTGCAACAGTGATATAAATAGTAATTAGCTAAGCACAGGAATAAGATTGCGCGACAAAGAAGAATATAGCTATGAAGTTGACAATACTATGAGACTTATGAATAATTTGGATAGTTAAATGCACGTATAATGGGAGAATGGACATGAAGTTTGTAATAAAAATAAGCATGATTACTTTATCTATGTTTGTCTCTGGAATGGTAGTAGCATCGCCTAACACTAGTGAAATTCTTCTAGCCGGTGGTCAAGCCAGGTATAATCAAAATATTATTATTTCACTCGATCAATTGCTTGCGAATGTTGATTATATTGTTTCCTGTGAAATTGCTAGTAATCATAAATCCAAACAGACGTTTGATGATATACAAATATTTACTTATTATCACCACTCGATTTTTAGCGTCAACGGCACCGTGCTTGCTAGTCATGGCCAAATTAATATTCCTACCAATTCTGGTGTAAGTTTTGTAGCTTCTAGTGTTATAAAAGAAGATAGTTATATGGCTATTCGTAACCTTGATAATGTAGATACGATAATGGTATCTAACTGTGTTGCACAACCTTCAAGAAGCTAAATATTTTAAAGTCCTCTTGCGTAAAAATTTACTTAATGATTATTAAAAGTGTAGAATCCTAATAATTAAAAAAATATTAAAAGAGATAAGGTTGTAGTTATGTGTGGTATTACAGGTATTTTTGACCTAAAGCAGATGAATCGTATTGATGCTGACATTCTGCTAAAGATGCGTAACACATTAAATCATCGTGGTCCTGATGGGGCGACTATTCATACTGATGAAAATATAGGATTAGCTACAACTCGCTTAAGTATCATAGATATAGAGCATGGGGATCAGCCACTTTGGAATGAAGATCGTTCAATTGTTCTTATTTGTAATGGCGAAGTTTTTAATTATATTGAACTACGTGAAGATCTTATAAAGCAAGGTCATACATTCTCAACTAACTCAGATTGTGAAGTGATATTACATCTTTACGAAGATAGAAATGTTGATAGTTTGGATATGCTCAATGGACAATTTGCATTTGTATTATATGATTTTAAAAAAAATATACTATTTGCAGCGCGTGATCATTTAGGTATTATTCCTTTCTTTTATACCGTAACAGAAGAGGGTTTATTTTTATTCGCTTCTGAAATTAAAGCATTGCTAATGCACCCTCAAGTGAAAAAGCAAGTTGATCTAATTGGGCTTGACCAGATTTTAACATTTCCAGGGTTGATCAGCCCAAGAACTTTATTTCAAAATATTTTGAGTTTGCCTAATGGACATTATATAAATATCGCACCAGAAAATACTGAAATTAAACCCATTGAATACTGGGATGTTATCTATCCCAAAAAACATGAAATTTTAGAAATAAAGCCAGAATCTTATTACATAGATACGGTTTCAGATTTATTTGAGAAGTCAGTTTCATATCGATTACGTGCAGATGTTCCTATTGGATTTTATGTGAGTGGAGGATTGGACTCCGCTATGATTACATCTAAAGCTGTAGGATTACAATCTCTTCATAAAAGCACATTTGCAATTAATGTTCACGCAGAAGAGTTATCAGAAGCAAAATTTCAAAGATTGCTTGCTGCGCATTTAGATACTACTCATGAAGAAATATTTTTTCAGCCACACGAGATGTTAAAGCGTTTGAAGCAAGTGATTTACCACACAGAATGCCCATTACGAGAAACTTATAATACGGCCTCTTTAGCTTTATCTGAGCGCGTTAAAGCTGCAGGTATCAAAGTTGTTTTATCGGGGGAGGGTGCGGATGAGTTTTTTGCAGGCTATATTGGGTATCGCTTTGATAAAATAAATTTCAAAGGTGAGGCTGTAAGTGAGACTGAAAAAGAATTACGTAAAAAATTATGGGGCAACACAGAGTTTACTTACGAAAAGAATTACACAACATTTAAAGAAACAAAGCGACAACTTTATTCAAGCCAACTCCGTTTACAATTTGAAGAATTTGAATCAACGAATCATTTTGTAATCGATAGTCCTAAAATTCAAAATGTTCATATTACTCATCTCAGATCTTATATTGATTACAAACTTAGACTATGTGATCACCTTATTGGTGATCATGGCGATCGGATGGCGTTGGCAAATGGAGTAGAGTGTCGTTATCCATTTCTCGATAAAGATTTAATTGAGTTTACTGCTACTATCCCACCCGATCTTCTTCTGCATAATCTTCAAGAAAAATATATATTGAAAAAAATTGCATATGATTTTGTTCCGAATCCTATCATTGATAGGGATAAATTTGCATTTGCAACACCTTCAAGTATTGAAATTTTATTGCAGAATAATGAATATATAAATGATTTATTATCTTATGAGCGTATTAAACGTGAAGGTTATTTTGATCCGGATTATGTAGAATATTTAAAAAACGTATATCGTCAACCCGATTTTAAAATACATGTTCCTTATGAACCCGATTTATTAATTACAGTTATCACATTCGGAATGTTTAGAGAAATTTTTGATTTACCTTGTCTATAAAAATATTATTCACACAGATAAGTGAACAATATTATCTACGCCCATAAATAGCTGACATCTAATCCTTATTTATCGTGATTGACAGTCTAAAATAAATGGTTGATTGAATCTTTTATTCAAAAAATATAAAATCGCATGTTTATGAATATTATTAAAAGAAAATTGAGCACAGAGGAATTATGGAAGTTAATTGTAAAGGAACTTCAGCAAGAATTAACAAAGATAAGATAGAAGTGGAGGTATGCATAGCTACTCGTTTCAGGCAGCAAGTAGAGAAATACCCATATCACATAGCAATTCAAACAGAACACACTTCCTTGACTTACCATCAATTAGATCAGGAAATAAATTGGATTGCTTTTGCCATCCAAAATCTCATCTCTAATAGTGACGGACAAATAGTATTGCTCGTGGAGCAAAATGAGGTGATGATTGCTAGCCTATTTGCAGTCTTAGCCACAAATAATGCGTATGTTTCCTTAGATTCTTCTTATCCAGAAGAGCGGCTTAATTTCATAGTCCAAGACTGTGCAGCGAGTCTTATCCTAACTGATCAGAATAATTATGCTTTAGCTGCAAGATTAGCAGGAGAGAAAAACATACCCATTATTCTTGTTAACAATATTCAAAGAAATATTAAGCATTCTTTCATTATCCAAAGTAAACCTGATAGCCATGCTTATATTCTTTATACGTCTGGGACAAAAGGAAAGCCTAAAGGCGTTTTACAAAACCATCGGAATGTTCTGTATTTTAATCAAGTCTATACCCATGCTTTAAAAATTCAGGCTAACGATAAATTGACTCTGCTGGCCTCATTTTGCTTTGATGCAGCAGTTATGGATATATTTGCTGCGTTACTTAATGGTGCTACCCTTTATCCTTATTCGATTAAGACAAATACAGCCACTGATAGT
>DHXK01000250.1:0-710 GCA_002413665.1 Legionellales bacterium UBA5158
CTTTATATTAAAAATTTCATCAGTGCGTTATTATTTAATTTAGGTGGGCATGGATTGCAGGAGTTCTTGGGACCTTTGGCACTTCCTAAAGTACAGGAAGCTTTTTCGCATTTGGAATCTTTTAAACATATCACCATACAAAAAATATTTTATGAAAATAATAAAAAAGCTTTTGAAAAAGCATTAGCTGATACTTTGGTGTTTAGTGACATTCTTCTGAAAAAGAAAAAGTTGATGCAATCTATTTTAGAATTAAAGCAAAGCAACCATTTGAAAAGTCATCATGATGTGTCTCCCTCTAGAGTAGTGATTAAACCTGAAGTCAAGCAGCGTACAACAAAGGAAGTCCTTAAATGGGAGGATGAGGTATTATTTACTTGGGCGCCTGGTAAAGTTAATATTATTCCAAATATGCCACGAAAATATTCGCAAATGATATTTTTTAAAGCTAAATCTATGCTAAAGCCGTATATTAAAAAAACCAAGACTCATCATCAAACGAAACCAGTGAATGAAGCTGTTACTGCAGATATACAAACTGAAGCAAGAATCTTTAAAGTGATAAATTTTTTTCGTAGTTGGTGTAAAGCTTCAAAAATACCTGAATCTACAGTCGTTGAAAAATTGAAAATCAATCCCAGCCCATAATTTCTTTTTGTATTATTTCAGTGAGCATAGTAATGTGCATATCTGTACTATTTAATGCGGGA
>DHXK01000250.1:771-4319 GCA_002413665.1 Legionellales bacterium UBA5158
TATCTGTACTATTTAATGCGGGAATATAACCAAAAGATTTACCGCCTGCTCCTAAGAATTGTTCTTTACCTCGTATAGAAATTTCTTCTAATGTTTCTAAGCAATCAACAGGAAAGCCAGGACAAACAACGTGCACATGCTCGATGCCTTTTTTGGGTAAACTTTTTAAGATCTTATCTGTATAGGGTGTCAACCATTTTGTAGGTCCTAAACGAGATTGAAAAGCTAGCGTCCAATCTGTTTCATTCAGCTGTAATTCTGCGGCAACTCGTTCCGCTGTTGTCTTGCATTGCTCAGCATAGGGATCCCCTTGATCAGCATAACGCTGAGGAATACCATGAAATGAAAATAATAAATGTTTTTTCCCATTTTCTTGCCAATGTTCTAAAATCGATTCGCGAATCGTTTTTATGTAACTCTTGTTATCAAAATAATGTTTGATCATGCGAAGATCAGGAATATCGCGCCTTGATTTTAACACATCACTAACAGCATCAAATGTTGAAGCTGTCGTTGTTCCTGAGTATTGAGGAAACATGGGTAAAACTAATATCTGCTTGACACCATTTGCTTGTAATAATTCCAGGCCTGATTTGATGGAAGGATTGCCGTAACGCATGCCTATAGTCACTAATGTGTCACTGTCAAACTGTTGAAGCGTACTCTGTAATTTTTCTGCAATATCAAGTGTATGAAGTAATAACGGTGAGCCTTTTTCTGTCCAGATTTTTTGATACAAACTTGCAGATTTTTTTGGACGAAACGGCAAGATGAATAAACGTAAAATGGGTTGCCAGAGTATAGGAGTTGTTTCAATGACGCGCCTATCGGACAAAAATTCTTTTAAATATCGACGTACAGCAGAAATGGTTGGTGCGTCTGGTGTACCTATATTACAAAGCAAAACGCCTAATTTTTTTTTCATATAAACAACCATAAATAATTTGTAACTGATAAATTCGCTTTATCCGCATCTCCTCTTGCGGGAGAGGCCGACGCAAAGCGGCGGGTGAGGAGTACTTGTTTAAAATGCTTTAACGTTAAGAATTATTTATTATCATTTTTGATTTTAATTCCGATAGCCGCCAGCCTATCACGTAAATTGGGATGAGTAGAAAACGCATCGGCCAATGATGTCATGGGTTCTATGCCGGCCTGCACCGGATCAAAAATATAAGCTGCACGCCTCACATTTTCATGCGCAGTTTGTTGATATTCAGATGAGTAAACATCTTTATTATCTGTGTGATCTTGCTCGATCTTAAGAAGAGCACTTGCTAATGGTTGATTGTCTCTCAGAAGTTCGACGGAGCCAGCATCCGCCATATATTCTCGTGTGCGACTTAAATATAGCAATAATAAAATATTAATGACCGGTAACAGATATCTCAATATCAGCAAAATTGATGCAAGTGAATTACGAGAACGATCATCTGAACTGGAACGCTGATTTGAAAATACTATACTATAAAACACCATATCTAATACCATCACAATCAAATTAGCTAAGACTGATGCTAGCAAGGTAACCTTTATATCCATATGCCGTACATGACTAATTTCATGGGCCATCACAGCTTGAATCTCGCTACGATTTAATTTAGTTAAGAGTCCGCGCGTAATGGCAACCATGGCAGATTTTTCACTATAGCCGCTGGCAAATGCATTCATATAATCTGCTTCAATAATATAAACTTTGGGCATATAACTTAAACCAGCCGCAATTTTTATTTCTTCTACTATATTATAAAATTGTTTTTCTTCTGCTGTTTGTGCTGTTTCTGGATTGATTTGGCGATATTCCGTTCCTAGCAACATCAACTGATCTGAAAATGAAAATGTTACCATTAGAGAGACAGCTGCAACACCAGCCATAATAAGTGTTGCGATGGGGAAATGTTGGAATGTAAGAACATCAATCAATAATTGTGACATAGTTGCATAATGTAGGGTGCTCGAATACATAAACATATCGATTAGCAAACCTAAGCAAACATAAATTGCAATAAAAGCACCGATAATCATGACAGTCTTGCGATTATTTGTCTGTAATGATTTACGCCAGTCAGTGCTTGATACCGTAAAATTATTCAATGGTTGATTCATTAGTTAGTTAGCTCAGCCTTATAATTTAACCGTATAGTTTTCTTGCTCAGCAATTTTATCTTGAGTCAGTTGCCAATAATTAAATTCTACATCGAGTTTTGCTTTGAAAAGCGAGACAATCATAGAAGAAAAGAATGATTTGCGAGCAGCATTATAATCTTCTAAGCGATCATTATAAGATTGTTTTGCATACGCTAATTTATTTTCTGTACTGACTATTTCTTCTTGCAATTGCAAAACATTTTGATTGGCTTTTAAATCAGGATATTGTTCAAAAACTATATTGATTCCAGAGGCTATTTTTGAAATTTGATTCTCAGCTGCAATGCGTCCGGGCTCATCACCGCTAGCCTTAGCTTGCTGAGCTTGGTTACGTAATGCCACCACATCTTTTAAAGTGGTTTGCTCATAGTCCATGTACTTTTTAACAACGTTTATGAGGAATTCGAATACTTTGTAGCGGCGATCAAGTTGCACATCAATTTGTTTTTGGTCGTTACGTGTTGCTTCAATTTTTGCAATTAGGGCATTGTATGTCATGACGATAAAGCCAAACCCTAAAACTAGTATTACTAAAATGATAATAGCTGTCATAGCTATAACTCCTAAGGGTGAATCGTTATAATGTCATCTACTAATTATAACTGTTTCATAGCCTTCCAGGAAGATTAATATGTCTGATGTTACGTTGAACTTAACACCGCAACTGATTGATTATCTGCAAAAAGCTTCTCTGCGTGAGCCTGAAGTCTTAAATAAATGTCGCGCACAAACAAGTAAAATGAGCATGTCACAGATGCAGATTTCACCTGAACAAGGGCAATTTATGCGCTTGTTAATCCAATTAATGAACGCAAAGAAAACGTTAGAGATTGGTGTTTTTACAGGTTATAGCACGCTATCTGTTGCCTTAGCCTTGCCAGAAGATGGGAAAATCATTGCATGCGATACCAATATAGAATGGACTAAGCTCGCTCAACGATACTGGGAGATGGCCGGAGTAGCGCATAAAATTGATTTACGTTTAGCGCCTGCATTGGACACGCTAAATGAATTAATAGAGCAGGGCGAGGCTGAGACCTTTGATTTTTCATTTATTGACGCGGATAAATTAAATTATCCAGATTATTATGAAAAATCTCTTTTGCTGACACGCCAGGGCGGGCTGATAGCGATTGATAATACGTTATGGAGCGGCAAAGTAGCAGACCCCGACGTGGATGACGAAAATACTATTGTGATACGTGAGCTAAATAAAAAGTTATTAAATGATGAGAGGGTTTCGATTAGTATGTTGCCTATAGGCGATGGCTTAACCTTGGCATTAAAAAAGTAACACAGTTGAGTTTGTGCAAGCATTCAATATGAGCCATGCTACCGACCCGCGACCGTCAGGAAGTGTCACCATACTATGATGAGATCACTCCCTCACGGTCGCGGCT
>DHXK01000087.1:0-8101 GCA_002413665.1 Legionellales bacterium UBA5158
ATAAAAACTGCGGAACCGAGTGTATATGATTTTTTTTAAACAAGGGTTACATCATATCCATTCTGTTATGAGCTTGCAAAAATAGAATTAGGTGAAATGAGATAAAGTTTATGGATGTCTTCTACACTGCAACGCTCTTCACATTACGTGGATTCTTAAGCAACCTGTTGATTTTAAAGAAATTGTTAAAAATCTCCTTCGAGAGCAAATAAATTTATCTAGGCTGTCGATAGAGGATATAAATCATTAATTATTATGTCTGTCATTCTACATATCCTATTGATTCGTATTGAAAAAAATCAATTTATAAAGTCCATCTAAAGGTGGCTTAGTTTATATTTGAACAATAAATATGCAAATATAATACTGCCTTAAGATTTATTTGATACCCTATGTTCAATCAGTTAATTCACTTATTGAGCCTTAATCCCATGCTAAATAGAATTGAATCGCTACTCAGTTTAGACTTCGAACCTAGTTTTTCTGATATTAAATCCCCATTGGATCATGTTGACCCGGCTCCTTTTAGTTACGATTTAGCAGCAGAATTATTTAGAGAGTCTCAACAAAAAACCGTGTCATCTAATTCGATTCCCATGGGTTCCTTTAATTTTTTTGCTCTGCATACGCCACCCTCGGCATCTCCATCTTTGCTAAAAGATATATCACCTGAACCTCCTTTACTGACTAAAGAAACGCGTGATAGAGCTCATGCACTAGCAAGATTTCAATATAAAAAGGCACATCATAAAACATTATATAATTTTAAAAAGAAGGACAGAACCCACGATAGATGTAATTTTACAGGTGCACGTAATATTTTTTCAGCCCCCATAGAGCTCTCTGTACCCACTTCTTTTTTAACAGACTTAGCCTTTGAAACAATCATAAAAGGAGCGGATAGAAAAACACACGCTTTGGAACGATATAGATTTAAAAAATTAAATCACAGAACGTTGTTTAACTTTGAAAAAAAAATAGAATACAAGTGCAGGAAAACTTTCGCAGACACACGTGAGCGAGTTGGCGGGCGATTTGTTAAAGTCCATAGAATTTGAATCAGCTAACTGTTGCATCTTCTTTTACTACCACACGCACACGTTGAGTGATACGAGTCAACAATTCGTATGCTGTTGTTTCGCTGTGCTCTGCAACAACTTCAACAGGTAATCCAGGGCCCCATAATAATACGGGATCCCCCACTTTTGATTCAGATTGCGTACGTAAATCTACTGTCAACATATCCATAGAAACACGTCCTACTAATGGACAAGGTCGACCATTCACTAACACGGGCGCACCATTATTGACGTGACGTGGATAACCATCACCATAACCAATTCCTACTACCCCTATAACCATGTCTTCAGGACACGTCCATGTCCCACCATAACCAACACGAGAACCTTTTGATAAATGATGAATAGCAATTAATTCAGAACTCAATACCATCACAGGTGAGAGATGATGCTCGACTCCACGATGACCTGCAAGAGGTGAAGCGCCATACAACATAATGCCCGGCCGTATCCAATCAGCATGAGCACTAGGCCATGCAATAATACCAGCTGAATTAGCTAGACTACGTGGACCTTCAAGCCCTTGCGTCGCCGTATTAAATGTTTCAATTTGACCTAGCGTATGTGTACGACTCACGGAATCCGCTTCGGCAAAATGTGTCATTAATCCTATAGGTTTTTTTACTGAGTTACACTTCATGAGACGCTGATAAATTTGTGCGGCTTCATTTGGATCAAAACCCAATCTATGCATGCCGGTATCTATTTTTAGCCAAACCGATAATGGATGAACGAATGAATGACGTTCTAACATCTCTAATTGATGTATTTCATGCACCACTAGAGTGAAATCTTGATTGACGACCTTGGATAGTTCATCCACGTCAAACAAACCTTCCATCAACACAATAGGTTTATTCACACCTGCATCACGAAGCTGCAAACCTTCTTCCAAACACGCGACACCGAATGCATCGGCATCGTCCAAGGCTAACGCGATACGCTCAATGCCATGACCATAAGCATTAGATTTTACCATTGCTAAGACGGAAGAGCCTGGTGCCATTTTCCGCACTTGCTGCAGATTATGGCGCAAAGCTGATAAATCAATTGTGATTTTAGCAGGACGACTCATAAAATAAAAATCTAATAAGGATTGTGAGTAAAATTTTCAAAACAAGTATATTGCCCTAAGAATGTTAAACGTGTTTTACCTATAGGACCGTTACGTTGTTTTGCAATAATAATTTCTGCTGTACCTTTATCAGGGCTATTTTCGTTATACACTTCATCACGATAAATAAAGACTATTAAATCGGCATCTTGCTCAATTGCGCCAGACTCACGTAAATCAGACATAATAGGACGTTTATCTGCACGCTGTTCTAAACCTCGATTCAACTGAGACAAAGCAATGACAGGTACTTTTAATTCTTTGGCCAAACTTTTTAATGAGCGTGATATTTCAGAGATTTCTGCGGTACGATTTTCATTATTACCTGGAACTTGCATCAACTGTAAATAATCGATAACAATCAAGCCTAATTGCCCGTGTTCTTTCGTAAGACGTCTTGCTCGCGCGCGAACTTCAACAGGACTCAGTGCAGGAGTATCATCAATAAATAAAGGTGCTTCAGATAACATGCTGACGGTAGAACTAATGCGAGGCCAATCTTCGTCTTCTAATTTGCCGGTTCGAATTCTTAATTGATCGATACGACACAAAGATGATAACAAGCGCATGACGATTGCTTCACCCGGCATTTCCATACTGAAAATTAAAACAGGAGCTTGGCTTTTTATCACAACGTGTTCTGCGATATTCATGGCTAATGTCGTTTTACCCATAGAAGGGCGACCAGCTACGATAATCAAATCTGAAGGTTGCAAACCCGAGGTCATGGCATCAAAGTCATGATAACCGGTTGGCACACCTGTAATAGGATCTTTGGATTGAAATAACGTATCAATCCTCTCCATGGTTTTTGCTAAATATTCTTTGACATTAATAGGGCCACCCACACGGGCGCCTTGTTCTGCAATCGCAAATACATGACGCTCGGCTTCATCCAGTAATTCTGTGCTGTTGCGACCTTGTGGATTAAATGCATTATTGGCAATATCATTTGCTGCTGCGATCAATTGCCGCATCACTGAACGTTCTCGAACTATGTCAGCATATGCACTAATATTCGCAGCACTAGGTGTATTATTTGCAAGCTCGAATAAATTAACTTCGCCGCCAGCATTTTCTAATTCATTAATTTCTCTTAAGGATTCTGCGACGGTTAATACGTCTATGGGTTGGTTTTGCGCCGATAGTTTCCCCATCACACGATAAATCAAGCGATGATCAAAACGATAAAAATCATTTTCTCGCACCCTATCTGCAATGGTATCCCAAGCACGATTATCAAGCATCAAACCGCCTAATACGGATTGTTCTGCTTCGATTGAATGTGGCGGTACTTTTAATGTATCGGGATTGATATTAGAAGGGCTTTTTTTATAGCGTTTTGAAAAGGATTGAGTTTCCATGAGGGCAATCAATATTTTAAATTAACAAATGATTAGATAATGAATTTTCGCATTATCAAAGAGGATTGTCCAAAGGAATAACTTTTTTCCTGCGCAAGCAGACATACGTAAACTTATAGAACAATATGAAGAACGTAGGGTAGATTCAGTGCGACTAGCGCACTGTACCATCCTACATTTTTCTTTGTAAGGTATTAGGTTTATTCAACTTCAGCATCAGATGCGATGCTTAATTTCACAATAGCTTTTACATCACTGTGTAATTCAACAACGATATCGTATTCACCAACGTGACGCAAAACACCCGTAGGCAAATCTACTTCACTTTTTTCAATCTCTATACCCGCTGCTGTAATTGCATCAGCAATATCACGCGTACCGATAGAACCAAACAATTTACCTTCTTCACCAGCTTTAGTCACAATCGTTATTAAACCTAATGCTTCTAAGGCTTTCTTTTTAGTTTCAGCTACTTGTACATGCTCAGCTGCAACTCTTTCAAGTTCAGCACGACGTGCTTCAAACTTAGCAATGTTAGCTTCTGTGACATAAGCCGCTTTACCAGTAGGCACAAGAAAGTTACGGCCATAGCCTGATTTTACATGCACTCTTTCACCCAAAGCGCCCAAATTACGAATTTTTTCTAATAAAATAATTTCCACAAAACACCTCACATTAACAACATACTTAAATTAACTTTGTTTAGTTAGCCTGCTACGAAAATCTACCAACGTATCAATCAAAGCCAACATTGCAATCAGTACCACGATAACGGGGGTCAATATTAGCATCCCATACATCACCGCGATCCAGATCCACCCGGTTTTTCGAGTGCTAATGACTGCATGCAGCAAACTAAATCCAGCCAAGCCAAAGACAAGGTATAAAATCGGCATGATATCGACGATTAAATCATTGCCCCAATACGAACACACTAACCCAACAATAAACACTATACCTGCAGCATAACTCAGACGAATCTGATAAAGCTCTTTGCGTAAGCCACCAGGGTTAAACACGATCGATTGCCACCACCGCGCTAAAAACACCTGCAATAACGCGTTAAACGTTATAAAAATAACAATAGCACCTGTCAGATACCGCTTCATGAACTCTATTACATTCTTCATCGCCATTTCATCTGGCGGTCCTGCATTTGAAGCCTGCATGACTTGAGTAAAATAAGAAGTTAGTTGTTTAGTCCAAAATGCCTGAATATCAGGATAAAGATAATGCACAAGACTAACTGTTACTATACCTAACAAAGCGACCAGCTCAAGCAGCAAACTCCAGCTAGAAAACTGACGTAACCAAACCGCAAATAACCACGTTAGGCCATTCAAAGTCAGCATCATCACCAGCACTTGGGTGACACTTAATCCCATTTCAGATTCGCTACCAGGATAAATCCAGTAGCCAATCAAAACTGGCAGCGTGGCTGCTATGACGACTAACGTTCCTTCGTATATCCCTTTACGCAAGGTAACAAAAGCAGCAATAACTATGCTTAAACTACCTATAAAAGGGATAAACGCGCAGATGAATGCTGCAGCCATCGCATTGCGACGGCTTTCCAGAACAAAATCTGAAATTCGACGTAATAGCATTAAAAGAAATTAATGCTTGTCGCAATAAGGCAACAAAGACAAGTAACGTGCTAATTTAATAGCAGCCGCTAATTGACGTTGAAAACGCGCTTTTGTTCCTGTAATTCGGCTTGGTACAATCTTGCCGCTTTCTGTGATAAATTTTTTCAAAAGATTAATATCTTTGTAATCCACTTCTGCGATTTTGTTGGTAGTAAAATAACAAAACTTTTTGCGACGGAAATAAGTAGCCATTTAATTAAAACTCCTGCTGTTAATCGTTAAGTGAGGTTTGGTCAGCATCTTCTGTCACAGCAGGCTTTTTATTATATCGGCCTTTGTCAGAATCATGAGACGACCCAGCATCTGAGCGGTCAGAGCGGTATTCTCTTTCTTTTAACAGAGGAGAAGGATCGGTAGCTGCACGCTTAACATTTAAAATAAGATTACGAATCACAGCATCGTTATAACGAAATGCATTGCTTAACTCGTCGAGTGCTTCTGTATCGCATTCAACATTCATCAATACATAATGTGCTTTGAGAATTTTGTCGATAGGATAAGCCAACTGACGTCGACCCCAATCTTCTGAGCGATTAACTTTACCTGTACGTTGGGTAACAATATTGGTGTAACGTTCTATCATTCCGGGAACTTGTTCGCTTTGATCCGGATGAACCATGAATATAATTTCATAATGCTTCATTTAACTCTCCTTACGGTTTGTTCAGTCTTTTTTAAGCGGTTAGCTTGGAAAGACAAGGAGAAAACCACTTTTCTTGATGGTCTTCGAAAGGTTGCTGATTTTACGCAACATTGCGGAGAGATGCAATATTTTTGCATACCCGCACCCCTTAAAAGGTTGGCTCCCACCCATAATGATCAAATAACACTCAGAATTTTGCTTTTATTGATTCTATCTTAGGACTATCTGCCTGAAATCTACCCCAGAAAGAAACTCATGGACAGATGTTGTTCAAAAAGATTCTCTAAGCTGGCCTTTCAGGACTAACTTGCATTTAATAGCAAAGATTCAACATTAACCTTGACAACACCTACTGAAAACTTTGAGAATAGCCCTCCGTAGAAATGGCTATGTAGCTCAGCCGGTTAGAGCGCGGCACTCATAATGCTGAGGTCGGTGGTTCGAGTCCACCCATAGCCACCAGTATAATCAACAAATTAAAAATTGAATTCAAAAATCCTATTTTTCCTGGAGTGCGAATGGAGTGCAGGGTGAGTGGGCTCTTTCTCTACGATAACGTATAGCATAACCTAGCTTCAAGAAAATAGGACCAGGCGTCCTCCCATCACGATAACCATTCATACGATCTTGGCTTAGAAAACTACGACTCATGCTAATGACGCCTTATGAGTAATTATTCCAAACGCACATCATCTAGTAATAACTGAGCAAATTGATCGGCTGGTAATGGTTTACTAAATAAGTAACCTTGGATTTGGTCACATTGATAACTTCTTAATACTGATAATTGTTCTGGTGTTTCCACTCCTTCTGCTATACAAATTAAGCCCAGCGTTTTAGACATTGCAACTATTGTTCTTACCATTGAAGCATTACGTTCGTTTAAAAACATATTTGTTATAAATGATTTATCCACTTTTAAAGCACTTAGAGGTAGTTGTTGAACGTAAGATAGCGAGGAATAGCCTGTGCCAAAATCATCTAATGTTAATGAAACACCGCGTTCGTTAATTCTTTTTATATTTTCAAGAAGATCATCCATGTTAACTAATAAAGATTCTGTGATTTCTAAATCCAAATAGTTAACACCTAAATTTGTTTCAGCCAAAATTCGCTTAACATCTTCGTGAAAACTTTTCTTTAATAGTTGTTTTTTAGAAACATTCACCGAAATTGGTATTTTGCGTAATCCTCTGTCCTGCCATTCTTTATTTTGTTTACAGACTTGTCTTAATGTCCATTCACCCAATTGAACAATTAACTCGGATTGTTCAGCTATAGAGATAAATTCTAAAGGGGAGATGGACCCATGTATGGCATCGTTCCATCTACACAATGCTTCAGCTCCACAAATCACCCCAGTAGCTATATCAACTTTAGGTTGATAAAACAATTCAAGCTTCCCCAACTTTATGGCCTCGATTAACAATGTTTCTAGCTCAAATTGTAGAGATAATTTTTTGGTTGATTCATCAGAATAAAAACGATAGGGAAATTTACTATCTGTTGATTGTAAATGCATAGCATACAAAGCATTATTAAGTAATTTATTGGCATTATCACTGTCACCAGGGAATAAACTAACGCCTATATTGCAACCAAAAAAATGTTCTTTTTTATCCACGATAAAGGGAAGCTCAAATATTTTAAATATATCATTCAGCTTGGTTAGTAATGTCGATGACCGTTCAGGGAAAGTCATTAGGATGACAAAGCAATCATTTTCTAAGCGCGAAGTGATATCAGATTTATCAAATAATATTTTTAAACGTTTACTAGCTTCCTGGATGATATAGTCAGATGCTTCCGAACCAAAAGAATTCTCTAATTCTTGTAGCCTATTTATTCTGACTGAGATCGCAGCTATTTGATTGGGATGCCGATGCGTTTCTATTGCTTGATTTAAGCGATCCAGCAAGAGTATTCGCGTTGGCAATCCTGTTAACGAATCATAATATAAAGCATTTTCTGCTTTAATACGCATATAAAACTCGAGACGTAGTGCAGCAGTGCGCTCTGTTACTTTGTCCTCAAGTATGTTATTCAGTTGTTGCAATTGTAATCGAGCAATATTTAATTCTCGTGATTTTTGAATGGCAGCATCATAGATTGAAATTAATAAATTTAATATTTGTGGTTTTTCTGCGGTAATTATATGTTCGTGACCGTTTATCATGAGTTTAACATTTTTACTATCGAGCTCAATCGAAGGTACGTTAAGTGTTTTTGTAATATCGTATAAATGCTTAAGT
>DHXK01000087.1:8278-11161 GCA_002413665.1 Legionellales bacterium UBA5158
CGTATAAATGCTTAAGTAGGTAATTTGAGTCATACGGTTTTATGATAATATAATTCGCGCCAGATTCTAATCCTGATACTATATCTTCGGCATCTGAGAGCGTTGTTAATAAAATAAAAGGTATATTTTTAAACTCAGGATCTTGACGTACTCTTTTGCAAAGTTCATAACCACTCATAATGGGCATCATGATGTCACTCATAATTAAAACAGGCTTAATGCTATGCAATTTATCCATAGCTTCTTGCCCATTTTCTGCAACAAAGGTTTTATATCCATTATCTTCAAGAAGTTTTTTTAATTGCTCAGCCTGAGTTTTACTATCTTCAACAATTAAAATTTTCATTTTTCATCCCTGGATAATGAGTTAATAATATCAGAAATTTCATCTGGCGTTAGTATGAAGGTAGCGGCACCTAATGCCGCAGCTCTTTCAGGCATGCCATAAATCATAGATGATTCTTTATCTTGAGCTATGGTAATAGCGCCAGCCTCTTTCATCTTTTTTAATTGATCAGCGCCATCACCACCCATTCCTGTTAGCAAGATACCCATGGCTCGATCTTTGATGTTAGTGTAAACACTATTAAATAAAAAATTTACTGATGGGCAAAAATTATATTTTATATCTTTAGGTGTTAAGCATATTTGTTGCGATTTCAATATGCTCATATTAAAAAAATCTGGGGCAAAATAAATATGATTGCGCTGAATTAATTGATGGTTAGTTGCAATTTCGACATGATGCTTGGTTTCTAATGTGAGCCAGTCGGCCACGCCTTGAATAAACCCAGGGACAATATGTTGCACGATTAATATAGGTGGAAAATCGGAAGAAATATTTTTTAATATTTTTTTTAAAACCAATGGCCCTCCTGTTGAAACACCAATGGCAATCAAGTTAATTTGTTTAGATATTAATTTACTATTCTTATTTAGCAATGAGTCAGCTGGTCTGGTTAATTTATCAATATTAGAATATCTGCGAACAACCTTTACTTCTGACATCAGTTTGACAGTTGAAACTAAATAATCACACATACATTCAAATTGCGGATCTTGAATACTCTTAGGCTTTTCAACAAAAGCAAGGGCGCCAGCCTCCAGAGCATGAATGCTATTGACCATTTCGTCTGCTGAGTTGCTTGCACTCATAGCAACAATGGGTAGCGGGTTTTCAGTCATAATTTGGCGTATAGCTTCAATACCATTCATGTCTGGCATATGTAAATCCATCAAGATTATGTCTGGCATTAAATATTTTAAGGCTTTAATTGAATCAATACCGTTGTGAACAAATCCCACTATTTTAATTTCCGGGTCAGAGTCAAAAATATAAGACAGAAGTTCTTTCTGAACAATGGAATCTTCAGCTATCAATAATTTAATTTTTCTTTTTATGCTAGTCATAACTACAGCAACCTTTTAATAGTAGCTAAAAAATTATTATCTTCAAAATGACTTTTAAGAATATAGGCATTAGCTCCAACATCAATTCCATATTCGAGATCTTCACGAGATTCTTTAGATGTTACTAGCACTACAGGTAAAGCTGATGTTTTTGTGTCTTGACGTATTTTCTGCGTGAGATCGAAACCGTTCATTCTAGGCATGTCTATATCAGATACGACTAACGAAATATCACTGCTTTTTAGAACTCTCCAGGCATCCAATCCATCAACGGCAGTTAGAACAGTATAACCCGCCATTTCCAGAAGATTTTTTAATAAAGTTCTAGTCGTGATTGAGTCCTCTACAACCAGTATTTTTTTGTCCAAGCTATTTTCTATCTCGATATTATCGAGTAACTGTGTAGATGTGGGGGATTTAATTATTGCTGCTTTTACTCAATCACTCACACATAAGATGGGGACTAGATCGCCATTTTCTAGTATAGTAGCGCCTAAAATATAATTAACTCTAATTAACGGCTTATTCAGTTTTTTAACTAAAATTTCCTGTTCACCATAGATGTCATCCACTTGAAATGCAACGCTATTGCCTGCTGATTGTATGACAACAACTTGAAGGAACTGATTACTTTCTGAATTTAACTTTTGCGATAAGCCCAATATGTCACACAATTTTACGAATGCCAGCATAGTTGAATCTACAAATATAGATTCTTTGTTCTCAATCGTAGTTATTTCTTGTGGGCGTATGCGAATAATTTTTTTTAAATGTGATGTAGGTAATGCAAATAGCTCATCAGAAACTTTAATTAAAATGCCTTTAAATGTCGTTAAAGCTAATGGCATAGTGATAGTTATTGTTGTACCAATATTTAACTGTGATTTTAATTCTAAATGTCCGCCTATTATTTCAATTTTTTCTTTTACAATTGCCATCCCTAATCCTTGCCCTGAAACACTGGTGATAGTAGGGCTTGTAGATAGTCCTGACATAAAAATTAAAGATAAAGCAGTTTGGTCATCCATTTGATTAAATTGTTCATGTGATATAAGACCTTGCTTTACGGCAAATAATTTTACTGCATTAATATTAATTCCACGTCCATCATCATAAATGGTTATTTCTATTTCATTGCCACTAAATTTTGATACTGAAACTTTTAAAGTGCCTTGTTTAGATTTATTTAATCTATCTTCTGGTTTTTCAATTCCATGATCTATACTATTACGTATCAAATGAATGAGTGGATCTTTTAGGTATTCTAAAACACGTTTATCAATTTCAATATCTGTACCTTCCATTATTAAATTAACATCTTTACCTTGATTTCGACTGATATTTCTGACCATGATAGGAAAGCTATCAAGGAGGGTAGAGAAGGGAAGCATCACCAATTTTTTAGCATCTTCTAATAAGCCATCCATTAAAGTATTAATTTGATCGCTGTCGTTTTTAAATTGAGTATGGAGA
>DHXK01000087.1:11247-11865 GCA_002413665.1 Legionellales bacterium UBA5158
GTATGGAGATTTGTTAATGTGTTTTCTAATAATTTTATATTATTAAGTCCATCGTCTATCACCTCTTCTATAGATTGATTGGTGGATTTTCGTATCAATTTATCCCAATTATTTTTCCATAATCTTAAAGATTCTTTAATATTAAATATATCATTGGTGTATTTACTAGTTAACAATTTTACTGTTAACATTTCTTCTACTTTTAATAAATGCGCATCAAGTTGGGAGCTTGCGATTCTTACGGTCTGAATGGTTGAGTCGTTATCAAGCACTTGCTGACATGTATTAATGTCCTTTTTTTCTAAAATGACTTCATTAGACTTCGTCAATTTATCTTGTTTTAATAATTGCTTCAATCGCTCAATTGTTTCTGAAACGACTTGCTTTTCTATGCTGAAATTTTCTAAATTTTCTTTCATAAGGTTTTGTTGAAGTGTATTGATAGCCTGAAGTAAAGTATCAAATACATGAGCATTTATGTTTAATTTATTTTTTTTCCAAGTTGAAAAAATAAGCTCTATTTCCTGACAAATACATTCAACATCCTTTAAATTAACTGAGCCAGCAGCACCTTTCAAGCTATGAGCTTCGCGATGCAATGTTTCGATTATCTTAGCT
>DHXK01000245.1 GCA_002413665.1 Legionellales bacterium UBA5158
ACTATAAATGAAATTGAACAATATTTGCCAATGGAACAATTTTCAAGGATACATCAATCATTCATCATCAATAACTACAGGATAAAAGCCGTCGAACAAACCCGCGTAATCCTTGAAAATGATATTAGTTTAAATTTAGGCCGGTATTATAAAGAGTCCTTTCTGGAAAAGATGAACGAACTGCTTTTAAAGTCAAGACGTAAATTTTAATTAGCTTTTATCAGCTATAGCCTTAATAGATACTTGATATTTATAGAGACAATAATAAATGATCAATTCTTGATTTCGTTGCCGGTCAATAAATATGCGGTTAAGATGCATGTGGATCAAGTCTGCCAGTAATTGATTTTTGCGTTTCGCGGTAAAGCCCGAAGCAACGTTTAAAATCGCATTTGTCTTTAATTCAAATATATCAGACCATCTCATAAGCTTTAATTTCTCATAATATTCTTGATGGGGGAGCAACCCGGCGATTTCCTTTTTAATTTCCCTGTATTTCTGGTCAAGTTCTATTTTTAATGATTTATCATTTGAAAATTCTGAATAAAACGTTTGTACCATCTGTTCCAGAAAGGTAATCCGAATGTTAATATCCGGCAAAAAGCCATTCAGCAAATAAGTAACTGAAACCAAAGCCAGGCTGTGATAAGAGTTTTTGAATGATTTGAGCCTGGAAATCTTGATATAACGTATGACCAGTTCACTGCTTCCATGAAAAAAACCCTCCACTAAATCAATTACATCAGCCCCGTACCTTTCCATTTCCCTGCGATAAGTATCAGCCTGGTATTCCCTGATTAAATGGTAATGAACTGAACCTTCCAACCGTTTCTTTAGCAGAATTAACACAGGCCCTATAACATTTTCTTTAACTTTGAGGCGCAAACGAATATGATAACCGGAATCCCGGTAACGGATAAAAAACCAGGATAGTAACCCTTCGTTATCAAATTTCTTTAATAAGGGAAGCAACTTTTTTGCTAATAAATCATTGGCTGTTGCCGTGTTGCAATACAATTTTAAATAGAGCCATTTACTACCTAAAATGTATTCCTGTTTGACTTTAGTCTTTGCAATTATATCAGTCGTTGGGTTTCCCGGATATATCGCCTCATCTTTGTACAAAAAGGCAATAAATTGGCTAACCAATGGGTTGCCCTCACTTGTGGTAGCGGTGGGTTGCGCCGGTAAAAAATATTCTTGCAGTACCGCCTGATCCATGCTTTTCAAACAGTCAACCAAAAAAAGGACTTCTTCTTCCTTGTCGATATTAAAAACCATTTGCTGGTCGAACTTGCTCAGTGAAACAACAGATGGTAATTTTAATTTTTCCTTTAATAATTTAAACCTGTTGAGGACATCATTTGTGACTACCGATTTTAACTCTTTCAAATCTTGTTGGGATAAGTGCCATATGGCGGGACAAAGAATGGTTTGTTTAAAAACTACCCTCGGGTATTGTGGCATACCAGGGAAAAACTGTTCCAAATCAAATGAATAATTTCCTTGTAAACCCTGGTATTGTAAATCACAAAGTATTCTGAATAAAGCAAGGTGATTGCGGCTGTAATTATAAGCAGAACTCAGTCGGGGAATAATAACCTTTTGACGCAATTTTGATTCGAGAATAAGTTCATCCCCAATAACGGAAACCCACAAATCTGAGGGGGGAATTTGATGGTCAAATGGTAGGGTAGAAACAGAATTAATAGGGATTTCATATTCATAGCTGTGCTTCCTACGGTTAATATTATCTGCATGAGTGTCAGAAAGCTGACCAATATCTGCAAAAAACACTTCAGGATTGGCTAATTGTTCAAATGAAGCCAATTGCTGGCTTAGGTTATGTACATCCTTATTCCAGGCGGTAAAGCGGCCAATCAATGCCGTTGCTGAAACGCCGCCCACCGTTTCTAAAAAAATGACATTATCAAGAACTCTAAACAATACGGACAACGTTGGAGGAGAGCGTAAGGTTTGACTTGTTGGAATTGAAAGCAGATCAGCCTCGTTTAACAGAATGGGGTCACTACTATGCTGGTTATTATTCCATTTCTTTAATAATAGCCGGTGAACCGTAGACCATTCCAACATGATACTACTTTTCTGCGGCACACTAAAATTTACCTGCCGCAGTAATTCTGTTTCCGAAGGCGGTGCAATGTCAGGCCCATAACCTATACCGGCTTCCGGGTCAATGGCCTGGAGTAAGGGAATTTTCTGCCTGTCATACCTGCTTTTAAAATCCTGAATAAATTGTTGAAGCATTAATGGCTGTGCGGGCTGGGACAGGACACCTAAAGCTTTTAACCCATCCGTAATCTGTTTCTGATAGTTAATATTAAGACTTCCAGCAGTTACTTTTCTTTCCAGGCCCGCATAAAAGAATTGATTAGCCTTTTCTTTTTGGTAACTTGAAAACAAACCCGCAAGCTGACCGCTTAATTTAACTAAATGGCTAATAGCAGGAAATGGGACGGTATTCAGTTGTTCATAAATTTCAGATAAAGCTTGTTGAAAAGGTCGGATGTCTATTTCCGTATAGTTTAAGTTTAGCAACCTGTTCAAGTAATCTTCTCCAATGATGTTAGTCGCCGCATAGGGAATAATAATCTGTGCATCGATCAGAAAATGTAAATAATCCTTTGCTGTTTCCTGGTCACAGCCAGATATTTTAGTCATAAAGGCCATAATTTCCGTTCCCAGCCTAAAACTATTTGAACAAAAAATGATTAAAGGGGACGTTAAAGTATTATATTCATAAGATTCCAGGTCAAACAGGATCTTCTTTTTTTTCTCGGCAAAATTAGTTTTGATAAAACGAAACTCTCTTCCTGATTTGTAAAGCGTAGGATTGCATATAAAGGCATTGTTTTCTAATTCATTTCCAATTAACCTTTCTGCCAAGTGTATGACAATCTCCTGGTCAATATTCAAATGCAATTTCGCGTTTTGCTCATCAAGCCTGATCAGTTCGTCGAGGCCCCATGATGCCAGTGTAAAAGAAGAAAAGCTACCAAAAGGTGTTGGAC
>DHXK01000060.1 GCA_002413665.1 Legionellales bacterium UBA5158
AAAGTCACTCAGAATGATAATATTGTAGTATTTGATTTTAAATACCTATCTTAACAACTTCATCTTAGGAGCAAAGAATTTGAGTAACGCAAGTATTAAGGAGCAATTACAAGCTTTGTCGTTGGGATCGACACCTGTCTCAGATGAAAAAGAAAAAAAAATAACAGAAAAAAGAAGCTCATATTCTAAAAGCCCATCTACACCCCATAAACCACTTACACCGCTTGTTTCAAAAGCTAAAGTGAATATTCCTCCTACCAAACAAAAACCCACCAAACAAAAGCCTGCATGGCTTGAGTATGCTCAATATGGTGTGGAATTGTTAAAAGCACATTTTCCTTTGTGTTTCAAAAATATTAAAGAAGTACAACCTTTGAAGATTGGTATTAAGCAAGATTTGGTGAAATTATTAAGTACCAAAGAAGAAATTGTTACAACAGATAAAGCCTGCATGGTCAGCAGTATCGCGTACTATGTCAACTCACCCGTTTATCATAAGGCAATGACTGAAGGGGCGAATCGCATTGATTTAGAGGGAAATCCCGCTGGAGTTGTAACAGCAGAAGAAGCTAACTATTCAATTGAATCTCGTAAAGCAAAACTTCAAAAAACAAAATCTCCTCCTGCTGTGGAATCGGATGCCATTAAAAAATAAATCTAAAATGACTAATCAGCCTTATTATTCTTTCAAGAACAATAACTAATTTATTGTTGCAGTCTTATTCAACACTGTATAGTCGGCAACGAATAATTTTCATAATGTAAGGATGGGTTGGATGAAGTTGGATCGTCGTTTTACACCGATTAGTTTATTAATGCTAAGTATCAATGGAATGATTGGATCTGCTTGGTTATTTGCACCTTTGTATGCTGCTAAAATTGCTGGATCTGCCGCCATCATTGCATGGTTAATCGGCGGTTTTGCAACTGCCCTTATTGCTCTTACCTTTGCTGAATTATCAGTTTTATTACCTGTTGCAGGTGGAACTGCTCAAATACCTCAACTTAGCCACGGTACCTTAACGAGTTTTACATTAAGTTGGGTGGCATGGTTATCCGCTTTAACGATGGCTCCAATTGAAGTCCAAGCTGTTTTGCAATATGCGTCAACTTATTTCCCTACACTGACTTACTTAGCAGAAGGGGTTCCCCTCTTAACCCATATTGGTTTATGTTGGGCTACAGTATTAATGCTTTCATTATGTATTATCAATATAGCTAGCTTTAAAGGATTGGTACGTTTTAATTTCGTGTTATTTATATTTAAAGTAGTGGTTATCATTTTAACAATAGTCATGCTGATAAACGTAAATTTTCATCCTGAGAATTTCCTAGGCTTGGCAGAATCAACTTTCTCTTCAAATGGCTGGAAATCAATTTTAGCTGCTGTGGCATCAGGCGGTATAGCTTTTGCTTTTACTGGATTTAAGCATGGAGTGGAATTAGCGGGTGAAGCAAAAAAATTCGCGATAGCTATTCCTGTAGCTATAGTAGGATCGGTGCTGTGTTGTATGGTTTTATATATAGGATTGCAAGTTGCGTTTATAGGCGCTCTACAACCTTCTTCAATACAACATGGTTGGCAACATTTAGCTTTTGTGGGTGATGTCGGGCCTTTCGCAGGCATAGCAGCTGGTTTAGGACTAGTATGGTTATTAAAATTATTGTACGTAGATGCTGCAATTTCACCTTTAGGTGCAGGATTAATTTATGTAACTTCCACTGCAAGAATTTTATTTGCAATGAGCCAGATTGGCTATGTACCAGAAGCTTTATCAAGATTAAATAAACAAAGCTTTCCAGTATGGGCAATTATGACAAATTTCGCAGTGGGTATGTTTTTATTCTTACCCTTACCAGGTTGGCAGGCGATGGTGAGTTTCTTAGTATCTGCAATGGTTATTTCATATGCGATAGGCCCCATTGCTTTGTTATGCTTGCGCCTGCAATTGCCTAATGAAAAGCGACATTTTCGGTTACCTTTTGCTAACGTACTTTGCTTGCTAGCTTTTTATTTTTGTAATTTATTAAGTTATTGGACTGGCTGGCAAACAGTTTATAAATTAGCAATCGCATTGGGTATAGGTTTTATATTTTTTATAGCAGCTTATATTCGTGGTAAGTTAAAAGCTAATGCGTTAGGTTTTAAAGCTGCCGGATGGATTATTCCATATTTATTAGGATTAACATTAATTTCATACTTGGGAGCGTTTGGTGGAAAAAATGTTATTACATTTGGATGGGATTTTATAGTGATTGCCATTTTCAGCTTAATTATACTTTATCTTGCAGTGCTAAATCGTTCTAAAAATATTGAAAAAGAATTTGTTGCTGTCCTTAACCTATAATTAAAAAATCTCCGCTGCAAAAATCCAAGCAGCGAAGATTTTTAGATAAATTTAAGGATCTTTGCTAACAATGACAGGGACTTCTTCATCACCCACAAACTCTTCATTTAGCCATTTTGCATCACTAACCACTAACCTGATACACCCATGACTTGCATTGTAACCAGGAACATCATATGAGCCATGCATTGCGAAGCCACCTTTGAAAAACATGCAATAAGGCATGGGTGCACCGCCGCGTCCAACTGGAAATTTATGAGAAATACAGCTTGCTCCTTGCTTACGATAAATTGCGAATTTGCCTAAAGGTGTCGTACATCTAGAATGTATATCTGGGCAATACCCCTTGGAACCCGATACTGGACCCCAGCGGAGTAAATTACCTTGAGAATCATAAGCACCCCATGCAAGAGTGGTTAAAGAAACATAAATAATTTTTTCACCCGGAGGACTAATTTGAAGAGCAAAAGGAGAAATATTCATAAGATTCAAATTGCTAAGATCTTTAGGAACAGCAATTGTCATACCTTTTCTCAGAGAATTACTTGTACGATTTAAATGTTTTACGTAGTCTTGAGTATCCGCGTTTGAAAAAAGTTTTTCCCAAGAGTCACCACGTTTTACGACATAACAAGTAAGATCTACCGATGTTTTACAAATACGAGCGCCATATGTCCCAGACGCATACGAGCTACAAGAAAGGCTGAGAAAAAAAATAAAGAGTAGGGAATATAGCATTTTGCTCATAGTAGACTCCATCAAAGTGAGTGGGAGTGCTATCCATGCGTTTAACGATTAATTTCCCTATTTGTATAATTTAGTATAAAACACAAACAAAAAAGCGCACCTGATATTGTAAAAATAATATACAATAAAATGCTTGTAAATTAAATTTATCACGAGATCAATATGTTATAAAATTACTTTTAACAAAAAACTAAACGTAAGTGGACAACCCTGTTCAGCCAAATAGAGGAGATAAAATGTACACATCAGAGAGATTTGTAAAAAAATCATACATCGAGTCTAGTATTTTACATATAACTTTAAATCGTCCTCAATCATTAAATGCATTAAATGCAGAATTAATGGACGAGCTATTAGCACTTTTAATAGAAGCAAAAAAAAACCCACAAATAAAAGCTCTCTTATTAACAGGTGAGGGCAAAGCCTTCTGCGCAGGAGCGGATATCACTCAGCTCGCTGCTTTGAAAAGTCAAACAGGATTAGAATTTGCAAGATTAGGACAAATGATTTTTCGCACCTTAGAGCAATTAGGCAAACCTTCGCTAGCTGCTATACAAGGATTTGCATTAGGGGGAGGGTGTGAGTTAGCGATGGCTGCGACTATGCGAATTGCTACTCAAACAGCTGGTTTTGGACAACCTGAAGTGAAGTTAGGTGTGATCCCAGGTTTTGGTGGTACGCAACGTTTAGCAAGATTGATAGGAAAAGGTAGAGCACTTGATCTGTGCTTAACGGGTCGAATAATAAAAGCGCCAGAAGCATTGCAGTGGGGATTAATTAATGAAATGACAGACCCTGAAGAATTAAACAATCGTGCTATAGAAATATTAACTAATTTGTTAACACTGGCGCCTCTTGCAATGCAAAGCATTATGACAGTCATAGATCAAGGCTATGATTTATCATTAACAGACGCATGTGAATTAGAAGCAGCACATTTTGGTTTATGCTGTTCTACCCAAGATAAGACAGAAGGTGTTGAAGCTTTCCTCGGAAAACGTAACCCAGTATTCAATGGGGAATAAATAAAATGAATAGAACATCAGATATTATTTTTACACAAATCCCAGGACATGATGGTGATTTAGGAATTATTACATTAAATCGACCACAGGTTTTAAATGCACTCAATCATGGAATGTTTACTGCGTTAAACGCACAGCTCATAAAATGGGAAACTGACAATACTATAAAAGCTGTTGTTATACGTGCAGCTGAAGGCAGAGCATTTTGTGCAGGAGGCGACATTCGTTATGCATATGAACAAGGGCGTGCGCATAATCCTGATATAGCAAATTTTTTTGGTGATGAATATAAACTAAACTTACGCATTTATCATTTTTCAAAACCCTATGTTGCTTTTTTAGATGGCATCACAATGGGAGGTGGCGTAGGTATATCTATTCATGGATCACATAGAGTGGCTACGAAACGCCTAGTATTTTCTATGCCAGAAACTTCTATAGGTTTTTTTCCTGATGTTGGTGGTACATATTTTTTACCACGTTTAAAAAATAAAATAGGATATTATTTAGGGCTCAGTGGAGTTCGTATTTTATATAATGATTGTTTAGCATTAGGATTAGTCGATCAAGTAGTGGCAGAAGAGTCCTTATCTGAAATAATTAATTTGTTAGTCACCACTTCACTCGAAAAAAATTCGGATGCGCGCGTGAGTGAGATTATAAACAGCTTTTCTGTTACGGTAGAAGACTCAGATTTAATGAAACACGAAAGTGCAATAGAAAAATGTTTTAGTAAAAAAACAGTGGAAGACATTCTTTCTGAATTAGAACATTATCCTGATGCGTGGTGTCAAACTGCTGCAAATATTATGAAAAGTAAATCACCTACCAGTTTAAAAATTACATTACGACAATTACAGCTAGGTGCGAAATTAAATTTTGATGAGTGTATGCAATTAGAATATAGACTAACGAATCGTTTTTTGAATAGTCATGATTTATATGAAGGGATAAGGGCAGCCATCATTGATAAAGATCAAAATCCACATTGGCAACCACAAAAATTAGAAGATGTGAAACCAGAGATCATTGATTATTATTTCTCACCTCTGGAGAAAGAGCTTGTTTAGCAAATTAATATAACGTTTTATTGGAAATAATTAAAATATTGTTATTTCTGTCCCTATCTGATGAGAAAAAATTTGTAAGCGTTCACCTACCTA
>DHXK01000145.1:0-4221 GCA_002413665.1 Legionellales bacterium UBA5158
GTTCTACACCTTCCGTAAATAATACGATAGCTGCGACAATATTTTTATTTTCAATACCGGCTTTCAACAATAAGTTTGCGATTGCACTTAAGGTGCCCCCAGTTGTACAAACACTATCAAGAATGAAAATGTTCTTATTCTGCAAAAGCGAACATTTATTTTTTCCTAAAAATAATTGCTTAGATTCTTTAGCAGTAATCGTGTCGTACTCTATGGATAAGGGATCGACATCATTAATTTGTTTAGTTTTGTAGAGCGTTAAACCGTCAATGCCGTATTGATCTCTCAGTACATGTGCCAACGCTAAGGTACTTGCTTCTGCGGTAACAAAATAAGGATTACTCATGCCGGACGATTGAATTCTTTCCGCAATTAGGCGTGCACCTTCTGCGATTAAATGCGGATAATCATTTAATTTAAAATAATAAAAGGCGCCTTTTTTATTGGGTAGCTCGCACAAAGGTACATTTTCAGAAACTCGACCTAATTGCAGACTGGATTTATTATCAGGCATGTAAAAACTTTTCATTTTCTTTCTCCTTAGATTGCATTACGCAGGGACATAATTTAAGCCTCACATTGATTTTGTTAAAGCAATGATAAGCTTAATACTCATTTTAATATGTCAGGAAAAACCCTGACAAGATTTTTATGTGGGTTGTTTTAAGAACATCTCGTATTTTATAGACTGGCGGAAAAATTAACAATTTATACGGATAGTGACTGCACGACCTAATGATTGTTGAATATTAATTATTTTAACGATATGGTCAATTCCAAGGCCTATGGAAATAAGTTCTTTGAGTTGGATTTTGCTGTCATTAATTAGCGTTAGGGGACATTTTCATAAAGTTACGACACAAGATTACCCATACAGCAATGGGAATCAGTGGAGTTATGGAGGATCCAGCTTTGGTTGGAATAATAGCCTATATGCCAGTGCGTTAGCGGGGGCATCAGTCGGTTTGTTATTTTCGACTTATTCTAATCTTTACCAATCGACATACCCATATTATTATGGTTACTCATGTCAGCCTGCCAGCGTTGCTCCCTGCGCGCGCTAAATAGTTAGAGTTTGAAAACGGCTTAGCTATCATTTTTTTGTTTGTAATTGGTAGGTTGACAATTTAGATAGGTTTAGCCGTGCTCAAGCTTACTGCTAACTGATTACACAATGACGTACGAACTGACAAGACATTACAATTTTAGGAACTGTTGCTGTATCATAAATCATATAATCTAAAATCAAAAAATCAGGATAGCCTCATGTCTAAATTAATTCATGCGCTGTGCTTGCTTGGATTGGTACTAAGCCAATCCATCAATGCACAATCACTCTCGCCGACTGAAACGCAAATCAAAACTATAGTCACCACCAATCAAGATACTGAATTAGAGTACTTAAAAAAATTAGTTAACATAAATAGTGGCACAAATAATATTGTTGGTGTTCGTCGAGTCGGAAATTTATTGCATCAGCAGTTTACACAATTGGGATTTAAAACTCACTGGGTAGAAGAGCCACCTCGCTTTCACAGAGCCGGCACACTCATTGCTGAACACAAAGGAAAAAGTGGAAAACGAATTATATTATTAGCACATTTAGATACTGTTTTTTCGCATGCTAGTCAATTTCAAACATTTAAACGGAAAAAAATTCTTGCTTATGGTCCTGGGGTCATTGACGATAAAGGTGGTGTGGTTGTTATTCTTTATGCATTAAAAGCATTGCAACAAACTCACACATTAGATGATGCTACTATTACTGTTGTATTAACAGGTGATGAAGAAGATTCAGGAAAACCCTCAAGCATTTCACGCAAAGCATTGCTAGACATCGCAAAACAAAGTGATATCACTTTAGAATTTGAATTTTCATTAGGACTAAGAACAGCAACAATTTCTCGTCGTGGTATTAGTGGTTGGATTCTCAAAACTACTGGAAAACAAGCACATTCTGCTGGTGTATTCACATCAGCTGTCGGTGATGGTGCAATTTTTGAAATCGCTAGAATTTTAAATACATTTCGCACTTCATTATCGGGTGAAAAATATTTAACTTTTAATCCAGGTGTCATTGTGGGCGGAACACACGTTGTGTTTACTGCTGATAAATCAAAAGGTTCAGCTTTTGGAAAATCGAATGTGATAGCAAGCTCTGCGTTCGCAAACGGTGATTTACGTTTTGTGTCAGATGAACAAAAAAATAATACAGAAAAAAAGATGAGTGATATCGTGCACCAGTCCTTAACAAAAACATCAGCTACCATCACATTTCAAGACGGCATTCCATCTATGTTGCCGACTGAAAAAAATCGGCAACTATTGAATATGTACAGCGCAGTGAGTGAAGACTTGGGTTATGGTTCTGTGAAAGGTGTTGATCCAGGTGCGCGTGGTGCAGGTGATATTTCTTATATTTCTGCAATTGTACCGCAAAATTTAGCAGGATTAGGACCTTCGGGAGAAGGCGCTCATTCTGAAAAAGAACTATTGGATATTCCTACGCTTTCGATTGCGACACAACGCGCTGCATTGCTTATTTATCGATTGACGCATTCGAAATAAAACAGTCAGATGTTAAAAAATAAGGACAGAAATGCATATTACAATTTCATTTCTTAACAAATTAAGAAACAACTATAACGCCAATAAAGATTGGTTTAAACGCACCTTCAAGCGCTATGAACTGAATGCAGGACATTTTTCTCATTTTATTAATTCTTTAGAAAATGCAGCTACAGATAGAGAACTTTCTGCTGCAGAAATGGTGGGTTTATTTAATATACTGCTAGCCGCTACTTCTCTTCGAATTGAATCTACAACGAGAGTTGATATATTTTCTCCTGAAGGACAATTATTCGATGATTTAAAATGGAAGATCTATAGTCTCTATGGAAGCAGCTTTAACTCTATCTTCCATGATTTAGAGGCACTCAAATTAGCTAATTTACTGACAGAAAATAATTTTACTGCTTTAGTGACAGGCCAAAACCAAAACTGGGTTTATCGCCTGTTATCCAGTAACCCTCATCATGCTAACATGCTAACTCAAAATAACTTTGACGCTATCATTAAACTCAGCTCTGCAGGCATGAAGTTACTCTGGATCTTAAGCGATGCTAGGATATTAAACGCACGTCTTGCTGCTCTTTGTGAAATTGATACCTACGCGCGTACACACATAAATTTTACACAAATTCTTGAAGATGCTGCTGAAAGTAAAATTCTTAACTTAGTCAATTTTGACATTCTTAATCAGAATAGAAACTATACTTGCCAGGCTGCCAATTTAGCTGGCTATTATGCATTAACAAAAAGAGGACCTAAGTTAATATATTGCAGAAAAAGTCCCCGTGATTGCTCTTTAAATGAATTTTATCTTTATCCAGCTGTCAATGATGTCGCCTACTCTCTTCAAACAGTTCACAGATATACTATTTTTAACAAAATTACGTTGGCATTAGGTGAAGATTTAGCGCCTATAAAAGCTAGCCTGCAACAAGATTCTCCTAACTTAAACCACGCTCAAAAAGAAAAAATTAGAAGGATAGCTGCCTATCATGGAGATTATCTCCCCAATGGTCTCTCCGCAGAAATCTTCAACTTGGTTTACATTAAGCTCCCTAAACTTGTGAAAGATGAACTATCTACTTGGCTTATTGATAAAGCAGACTATAAGCTGACTCAAAAAATGAAAGAAAAAGGATTTGCTTCACTGGCTTACGAGGAACGCATAAAACCACAGCAAGCAATAGAAGCAAAAATTCTAGAAGAGTTATTAAAACATTTTCATCCTGAAAGTGTGGATGATGCAAATCAAAAAATAAAACTTGAATGTCAGAAGTTTATTCATGATGTTATTAAAATTGTTAGTTTGGACGCAGCCTTCTTTGCTAAGGTTACCAGAGAAACCCGAGAGTATACTCAAGAAGAACTGGGAAGAAAGAAAGACTATTCTATTTGTTTAGTCAGCATTTTTGGGAAAGTTTATGATGTCGCTAAATATTTACCAAAACATCCAGGCGGCGAAAACATTTTATTGAATGCTGCGGGGGATATTATTGATGATGTTTTTTCAGATGGAAATCACCGACATTTAAAAAACAAAGTTGCAACTCTATTAGCTGAATATCAAGTAGGAAATTTAAAAAAATAAACTAAATGATACTACTGACCTGACACGATTTTTTATTACTTTGAATAACAAATTTTTAACTC
>DHXK01000145.1:4370-6698 GCA_002413665.1 Legionellales bacterium UBA5158
TAACATATTAAGCTTAAAAATGAGGACAACCGACATGCAGCACAAAAACGATGATGCGCTAGCCTTGGTCGGCTCTCAGATTCTAGCATTAGTCACTAAATTTTCTTCGAATGAAAAAATGCAATTAAATAATTGGTTTGAAGAATATAAGACAAAATGTTTTGATAAAGCAAAAAAAAACACGTCGCCATCCAATCTCAAAGATATTTCAGAAACTAATCTCAGTGGATTGTTAGAGTTTATTCAGCAAAGTAATAACTTATCAAATTGTAATTACAAAGATCTGGCTCTTTTTTCAAGAACGTCAACCATGCTTTCATTCAACCAACAACTCACAATTGCTTTAATTAGTGCAGCATTAAATAATCAAGTAAAATTATTGGGAGAGCATGCAAATCTTTTTTTTAATCCCAGCTCATCATTATCTCAAGTGTTACATAAAGCTTTTCCAGAAATTACTATTCCCGATAAAAAGCCTCCTCTGCACCCGGGGAAAGCCAGTTACTTATATCATTTTAAACCAAAGCAACCTTCTACTACTGAAATTGAGATTCCTCCTATTAAATTCACTCCAAAAAAGTGAGTTTTTTGGATCACAAACTTAAAAATGTCGTTCAAAGCTAACTTCCTAAATTGAGCAGAAATGTCACCTAAAGTCGTGTTAAGACTTTTTTAAGCTTTTTAGTCTAATATGTACAAAAATTACCAAGGTAAATTCTATGCCATCCACTTACCCCGCCAAATCTTACATAAAGCCAGAGTTCATAGCATTAACCAACGCTATTGAAAATGGTGACTTGGCATTCGTCAAAGCTAATTTAACTCCTCAGAATATACTGACTAGCGTAGTGATTGAATCTGCAGGTTATGCATTAACTCCATTGCATTATGCAATTTATGTTGCACGGGGTGAAATGATAGAAGAAATCCTGAAAGCCAAATTAAGTAGTCCTGAAGAAATACTCAACTGTACGACCGGGACATATAGCGCACTAGGGCACACACTTGCATATTATGGAACATACGCATCTGAACGCGAAAAATACCAAAAAATTATATTAATATTTTTGAAACATGATGCGAATGTAATGGACCCTAGCGTTAAAAGAGTTTTAGAAGCTAATTGTATTAGCTGTAAAAATGACAACATAATAAAGTTACTAGAAAATCTAATTCAGTTCAAAAAAGCAAAAGAACCAAATCAAGAAACTGCGAACACAATTGCAGATCTATATGACAAATTAAACGAACCAGAAGAAGCAAATAAATATCGCAAGGGCATAAGAGCGTACGCTTTACAAACTGGAATAAACCAACGCGATGGCTTAAATAAAACTGAAAAAAATTCATATTTAGCCATTAAGACTTTTGAAGACGCTGCTGCACTGCATCCACACATTTTACATTTTGCTTATTATGAATCCTTATTCGCGAGATGTCATCTTGCCAAACACGCAAAAGACGATCAATCAGACATGATTGCTGATATGCAAAAAACACATGATGTCTTGTTAACACATTACGACAAATTCAGTGTTGATGAGCGCCACAGTATTTATAATTTTCTTTTTAATTTACTTTCATCAATCTCGAAAAATGAACCAGATAGTGTATTTATTTTGAAGGCCATTATTTCTTTTTCAGAAAAAGAAAAAAATGTAGAAATACATCAGTTTATAAACGAAGCATTAAAAAAGATTATTCATTCAGCAGTTGAGGATTCAATTGTTTATAAACAAGCTAGTAAAGCCTTTGTTCAAAGCTCTATGTGCTCAGACTCCAGTATAGAAGATTTAGAATATGCGATTATTATTCATAAAAAATCTTGTGCAGTAAATCAAGGAGCTTCAAAAAAATCCCATGAAGCATATCTATCCCAACTTTATAAACGTGCGGGCAAGAAGAGCCATGGACAAAAGGCAATTGAATATTTTCAAGAAGCTGTCAATTTAGGTGATACATCTGCCTACATTTCTGCTATTAAAGCAGCTGAAAAAGAAGAAGCGTTATTTGACAAGACCATAGAATTATATGAAACCGCTGTACCTTTATTTATATTTCACAATGATACCCAAAAAATTAACGAAATTGATACGCTATTAAAAAACTTTAAAGGCAACGCCTATTTCACACCTGAAAAAATGACTAAAATTGATTCCCTAATTACTGTTATTAAAAATCATCTATTTGAATTGGAAAACGAATTAAAACGTAATGCTGATGCACTAGCAAAAGAACTAGAACAAAAAAAATTGCTGGAGTCACAACTTGCTGAGGAGCAAGCAAAAGAATTAAATCGCAAACAATTAATCGCGCAACAATATGAAG
>DHXK01000145.1:6721-7860 GCA_002413665.1 Legionellales bacterium UBA5158
GGAGCAGGCAAAAATAATCTCGGATGAAAAATTTCTCGCTGAGCAAATAAAACTTTCTACTGCGGCTCTAGAAGCTGAACAAAAAGAATTTGAAGAAATAAATGCGGTAGAGATTAATAATCTTTCTACATATAATGATTATTATAAAGCCATTATAAAGCTGGGCAACTGGAGGCATAACTGCAAGACTGAAAAAAACAAACTTCTTGCTGCAGAAAAACATGATAAGTGCCTCATGAAATATTCAAATATTTTTTACTTAAAGACCCATGTCCATGCATACGCCGTAAATAATTATTTACCAGCCGTTGCAGAACTGATGAATAAATATTTAGATCGAGGTTATTTCAGACTAAAAATCTCAAACAGTATTAGGCGTAATTTATTTTTGTGTGCAAAAGTGATTTTATTAACCTTGAATACAGAAAAAGCGGCTAAACGTTTTCATATGACAGAAGCTAGCATTACTGCCATGATTGAAAAAGCCACTCAATATATTCAACAACAAACTATGGATAATACAAAATATCCTACTGTTGCCATTTGGTATCAAAAACTCATTAAACATTTAAACGATACTCATCAATTTATTTTCTATCCCGATATAATATTCATTAATCAAGCAACAGGTGAAAGTGAGCAAATGCGCGCTCATGTTTTATACGGTGCAAAAGAAGCATACAAAATGAATTCTGCAACTTCAGAAAAAATTATTTTGTCTGAAGAAAGTTTTCCTGAAAACTTAGAATATTTGAACGAACAAGCTCAAGTTGTGGTTCAAGCTCCTATTGTAGCTGCAGTTCAACGTAACCCATTGCAGCAAGCTAAAGTGGCTACTCTTGATTTCTTGTCAGATAATCCACCGCAATTGCATATGATGACCCCTAGCGCTCCTATTGCGGAAATCTCTCATGTTTATCCGTCACTAGCTGCTTCTCCTGCTAAAGATTATTCTCTTGCGCAAGCTAGCGCTGCTGCCTATCACCCTGCGCAAACTTTTTTCCAGCCTGCTGCACCGATTGCATCTACCCGCCCTCACCAAGATTTAGACTTATTGTTTGTAAGCGTTCACCTACCTAAACCTAACCTATGCCATTCTGCTATAAATTAAATAAATAGATTATAAAAAGAGTTAAAAT
>DHXK01000175.1 GCA_002413665.1 Legionellales bacterium UBA5158
GAAGAAGGTATTTCTATACCTGTAACAGTGATAGAAGTGTTGCCAAATCGAGTTACACAGATTAAGACCCAAGAAAACGATGGATATAAAGCTTTGCAAATAACCACGGGAACACGTAGACGTTCTAGGGTAACAAAGCCAGCAGCTGGTCACTACGCTAAAGCAGGTGTAGAGCCTGGTAAAGGGCTTTGGGAGTTTCGTTTAGGTGAGCTCAGCAAGCTTGATGATATTACAGTTGGAGCAGAACTAAGAGTTGATCTTTTTAATGATGTTACCTGGGTAGATGTTACAAGTACTAGTAAAGGTAAAGGGTTTGCTGGAACAATTAAAAGGCATCACTTTGCTGCTCAAGATGCAACACATGGTAACTCTAGATCGCATCGTGTACCTGGCTCTATTGGACAAAGACAGTCTCCAGGTAAAGTTTTCAAAGGCAAAAAAATGTGTGGCCAATTGGGTAATGTTCAGCGAACCGTTCTTTCTCAAAAGATAGTACGTATTGATGCAGAACGTAATTTAGTATTGATCAAGGGTGTAGTCCCGGGTGCTCCAGGGTGTGATGTAATTATTCGTCCTGCAGTGAAAAAAGAGCGTCAGGGGGGTGCTAGCTGATGGAAATCCAGTTAATGAATTCAAAATCTAAAAAGCTTGATGTGCCAGAAAGCATATTTGCTTGTGAGTATAATGAGCCTTTGATTCATCAGGTTGTAACTGCTTACTTAGCTGCTGGTAGAGCAGGAACTCAGGCACAAAAAACACGCGCAGAAGTTCGTGGTGGTGGTATTAAGCCATGGAATCAAAAAGGTTCTGGGCGTGCTCGTGCTGGAACAATACGAAGCCCAATATGGCGTAAAGGTGGTGTTGTTTTTGCAGCTAAGCCACGTAGTTATGAGCAAAAAGTTAATAAAAAAATGTATCGAGCTGCGTTAAGATCTATCTTATCAGAGCTTTTACGTTTAGATCGTTTAATTGTAGTTGAGTCTTTTTTAGTAGAATCACCTAAAACACAGAATTTAGTTGCTCAGCTTAAAAAACTAAAGTTAGGAAATAGTCTTTTGATTATTACAGATAACGTTGATGAGAGCCTGTACTTATCTGCCCGTAACTTAGTAAATATTGATGTCCGTGACGTTGCTGCTATAGACCCTGCCTCATTAGTAGGTGCACATAAAGTATTGATTACTGCGGCCGCAATTAAGCAGCTTGAGGAAATATTGAAATGAACCATGAACGATTACTAAAGATAATTTTATCTCCACACATGTCTGAAAAGGCAGCAATAGCTACTGAGAAACGTCGTGCCTATGTGTTTGAAGTTGCATCTGATGCAAATAAGCTAGAAATAAAAAATGCAATTGAGCTTTTATTTAAAACTCAAGTTGAAGCAGTGAGAATTGTAAATGTTAAACCAAAGCCTAGACGCTTTGGTAAAATTCAAGGCAAAAGTAAAGCTTGGAAGAAAGCGTATGTTAGCCTTATGGCTGGGCAAGAAATTAATTTTGCCGGGAGTAATTAAGCAAGTTTGTTAAATAGTCACTAGCTGATAAAATATTTCGAAATATCGCTTAGTCTGTAAGTTGATCGTTTCTTTAGAATATAGTCCGCAGGTCTATTAAATCAATAAATCGGTACTTTTTTCAAGAATTTTCTAAAATTATTGTTTTAGAAGTAAAAATTTGTATCGTTTTTCAAACATGCCTATATAATAGCGCAGTTCCATTGCTAGGTTAGACATAAACCAAATAATGACCGGATAGAGTGATCGAGGAATATATGGCAATAGTAAAATCAAAACCAACCTCTCCAGGGCGACGATTTGTCGTAAAAGTTTCTAATAGCGATCTTCATAAAGGCGAACCATATTCACCGCTGTTAACGAAGAAGAACAAATCTGGTGGACGTAATAACTTAGGACGCATCACCTGTCGTCATATTGGTGGAGGTCATAAGCAACGTTATCGAGTAATCGATTTTAAACGTGATAAAGACGGAATTCCTGCCAAGGTAGAGCGATTAGAATACGATCCAAATCGAAGTGCGCATATAGCATTAGTGCTTTATGCGGACGGAGAAAGAAGGTATATTATCGCCCCTAATGGTGTAAAAGCTGGTGATGAAGTTCGGTCTGGTAAAGATGCGCCTATTAAACCAGGTAATTGCTTACCAATTGCTAACATACCAATTGGTGCAACGATTCATTGTGTTGAGCTTAAGCCTAGTAAAGGCGCTCAACTTGCAAGAAGTGCAGGTACATCAGTTCAGCTAGTCGCTAGAGAAGGAATGTATGCAACTTTACGTTTAAGATCAGGTGAGATGCGAAAAGTACTTACCGAATGTCGAGCAATTATAGGTGAAGTTAGTAATTCTGAGCATAACTTGATTTCACTTGGTAATGCAGGTGCTAAACGACGTAGAGGTATACGCCCAACGGTACGTGGTGTAGCAATGAATCCTATTGATCACCCACATGGCGGTGGTGAAGGTAAGACTTCTGGCGGACGCCATCCTGTTTCACCCTGGGGTGTTCCAACTAAAGGTTATAAAACACGTAAAAATAAACGTACTGATCAATACATAGTACGTGATCGACGCGGGTAATTATAATTAAAGATTGTCAATTAAGTGAGGATTGAAACGTGCCACGTTCAGTTAAAAAAGGACCGTTTGTTGATACGCATCTGATTAAGAAAGTTGAAGAGGCTGTTTCTTCTAGTAATAAGCGTCCAATTAAGACTTGGTCGCGAAGGTCGATGATATTGCCTGAAATGGTAAGTCTGACTATTGCAGTACATAATGGCCGCTTACATGTGCCGGTGTTTATAACTGAAAACATGGTTGGCCACAAGCTTGGCGAATTTGCTGCTACACGTACCTTTCGTGGCCATTCAGGCGATAGAAAGGCAAAAGGTAAAGAAGATCAAAAGTAATGATTTTTGCAGGGGGTAAATAGTAATGGAAGTCGCGGCTCGATTAAAATATGCCAGACTGTCAGCACAGAAATGCCGACTAGTATGTGATCAGGTTAGAGGTATGCCTGTTGACCGAGCATTAGATGTTTTAAAGTTTAGTACAAAAAAGGCAGCAGCAATTGTTAAAAAGGTACTTGAATCTGCTATAGCTAACGCTGAGCATAATCAAGGCGCTGATATTGATGAATTAAAAATCGCTAAAGTCTTTGCTGATCAGGGATCTACTTATAAACGAATGCACGCTAGAGCAAAAGGGCGTGGTAATCGGATATTAAAACCTACCTGTCATATAACTGTAATTGTGTCAGATGAGGAGTAATTAGAGATGGGGCAAAAAGTTCATCCCATAGGCATACGCTTAGGCATAGTAAAAGATTGGTCATCAAGATGGTATGCACCATCAAAAGACTTCGCTAATACTTTGTGTGCAGATATTAAGGTTCGTGAATATCTACATAAGAAACTAGCGCAAGCCGGTATTAGTAGAATTCAAATAGACAGACCTGCGCGTAATGCAAAAATTACTGTTTATACAGCAAGGCCTGGTGTGATTATTGGTAGAAGTGGAAAAGAAATTGAAGTCTTACGTGATGAAATTAACAAGATTTTAAAAGTCCCAGTACATATAAGTATTGAAGAAGTACGTAAACCTGAACTAGATGCAAAACTTGTTGCTGAATCTATTGCACAACAGCTTGAAAAAAGAGTTATGTTCAGACGTGCAATGAAGCGCGCTGTAACAACTGCCATTCGCTTAGGCGCAAAAGGTATTAAGATTTGTGTAAGTGGACGATTAGGTGGTGCTGAAATTGCTCGCAGCGAATGGTACAGAGAAGGTCGAGTACCTTTACATACTTTGCGTGCTGATATTGATTATGGTTTAGGTGAAGCTTTTACAACTTACGGTGTTATCGGAGTAAAAGTTTGGATCTTTAAGGGCGAAGTGATCGGTGATAAAGAGCAAGCTGAAGCTTTAGCTGCTACTGAAAAAACTTCCGCGAAACAGGAGAAGTAACAATGTTGCAGCCTAAACGGACAAAATACCGTAAACAATTTAAAGGACGCAATCGTGGTGTTGCCACAAGAGGTAATAAGGTTAGCTTTGGAGAGTTTGGTTTAAAAGCTACTGAATATGGTCGTATTACTTCTCGTCAAATTGAAGCTGCAAGACGTGCCTTGTCTCGTCATGTTAAACGTGGTGGTAAGGTCTGGATACGAATTTTTCCTGATAAGCCAATATCTAAAAAACCTTTAGAAGTTAGACAAGGTAAAGGTAAAGGTAATGTAGAATATTGGGTAGCTTTAGTACAACCTGGACGCATGATGTTTGAAATTGAGGGTGTTACAGAAGATCTTGCGCGTGAAGCGCTGAGATTAGCTGCAGCTAAATTACCAGTTAAAACTATATTCGAAAGTCGGACGATAATGTAATGAATGTTACTGAACTCAGAAAAAAATCAGATTTAGAACTACATAATGAAATGCTAGCCTTATTACGTGAACAGTTTAATTTGCGTGTACAAAAAGGAATTGGCCAAACACCTCTTCCTCATCTGTTTGGTAATATACGAAAGCAGATTGCACGAATTAAAACCATATTAAGCGAGAAAAAAGGTTTATCATCATGACAGAACAAAATGAATCAAATCGTACCGTGGTTGGCAAAATTGTCAGCGACAAGATGAATAAAACTATCGTCGTTCAAGTTGAGCGCAAAATTAAGCATCCTCTTTACGGTAAATACATTAAGCGGTCTTCTAAAATGTACGCTCATGATAGTGAAAACCTAGGTAAATTGGGCGATGTGGTTTTAATTTCTAATAGCCGACCTATATCGAAAACAAAACATTGGGTTCTTATTAAAGTTATAGACCGGGCAGAAAGCGATCAAACAGACCAAAATAGTTGATGTTATTTCTGTTTTTTTGTTTTTTTTATTATTCAAATATACATGATAGTGATAGTATTGACGGTCTTAATTTCCGTCACAACTTTGGAGTTAGAGCATGATTCAAACGCAGACGGTGCTTGACGTGGCGGATAATAGTGGTGCGCGTCGCGTGATGTGTATTAAGGTTCTTGGTGGATCACATCGTCGTTATGCCAGTATTGGTGATATTATTAAAGTTAGCGTAAAGGAAGCGATTCCCCGCGGAAAAGTAAAAAAAGGGGAAGTTTTAAACGCAGTTATTGTTCGAACATGTAAAGGTATCCGACGTCCCGATGGGTCAGTTATACGCTTTGATGAAAATGCTGTTGTGTTGTTAAATCCACAAATGCAACCAATTGGAACACGTATCTTTGGACCTATTACTCGCGAATTACGAGGAGACAATTTTATGAAAATTATCTCTTTGGCCCCTGAAGTACTATAGATGTTCATTTAGAGAGCGATAGAATGAAAAAGATAAGAAAAGGTGATGAAATAATAGTCATTACTGGCAAAGATAAAGGCAAAAGAGGAATAGTACTATCTGTTTTACTTAAAGGTAAGAAACTTTTAGTTGATGGTATTAATACTGTAAAGAAGCATGTGAAAGCTAATCCTAACGCAGATGAGCGTGGAGGTATTGTGCTTAAGACGCTACCTATACAGGGATCTAATGTAATGCTGTACAATCCTGCTACACAGAAAGGTAGTCGTGTAGGGATTAGAGTTTTAGAAGATGGTCGCAAAGTGCGATATTTTAAGTCCACTGATGAAGTGGTCGATGTAGGCGTATAAGAGCAGGGTGAGCCATGGCAAGATTGCTTGATCATTATCGAAAAGATATTGTAGAAAATTTAAAAAACCAATTTAAGTATAAATCTGTTATGCAGGTTCCTCGCATTAATAAAATTACGCTTAATATGGGACTAGGTAAGGCAATGGAAGATAAGAAAATTATTGCGTCTGCAATGGCTGAGCTAGAAAAAATTTCTGGCCAGAAGTCTGTTGCTACTATTGCTCGTAAATCTATTGCAGGATTTAAGCTTAGAGAAGGTTGGCCGATAGGTTGCAAAGTTACTTTACGTGGAAAGACAATGTATGAATTTTTAGATAGATTAATATCTATAGCATTGCCTCGTGTACGTGACTTTCGTGGTCTTAGTATTAAATCTTTTGATGGCCGCGGTAATTATAGCTTAGGGTTTAAAGAGCAGATTGTATTTCCTGAAATTGAATACGATAAGGTTGATGCATTGAGAGGTTTGGATATTACTATTACAACTTCTGCTAAATCTAATAAAGAAGCTCAAGCACTTTTAGAAGCTTTTAACTTTCCTTTTAAAGAAAAAGATGCAGGATAAAACGCTATGGCTAAAGTTTCAATGGTTGAACGTGAAAAAAAGCGTACTCGTTTAAACACAAAATTTCGTGAGAAACGTGAAAAGCTTAAAGAAGCGATAAGTAATATTCATTTAAGTGATGAAGAACGTTGGGAAGCTCAACAAACGTTGTTAACTCTTCCACGTGACTCAAGCCTATCACGACAAAGAAGTCGTTGTAGAATGTGCGGCAGATCTAGAGCATATAACCGTTTAACTGGCTTATGTAGAATGCATATGCGTAGTGCAGTAATGAATGGTTTAGTTCCGGGTATGCATAAAGCAAGCTGGTAAATTCCACAAAGTGTAGAGGTGGTAAAGATGTCAATGCAAGATCCTATCGCTGATATGCTGACGCGTATACGTAATGCGCAAGCAGTCAACGAAGTACAAATTAAAATGCCATGTTCAACCTTGAAAATGTCTATTCTTGAAGTTATGAAATCTGAAGGATACATTGAAAGCTTTGAACAAACAGTTGAAGACGGGAAAGCTGATATTCAAGTAACTTTGAAATATTATCAAGAGCAACCAGTTATAGACAAAATTAAAAGAATAAGCCGTCCTGGATTACGTATATATAAACGTAGTCATGAACTCCCAACAGTTTTAGCGGGTATGGGTATTGCTATAATCTCTACGTCTAAAGGTGTGATGACGGAGAGAGCTGCCCGAGCTCAAAAGCTTGGTGGTGAAGTTTTGTGTACAGTTGAGTAATGGAGATTGTTATGTCGGTTATGTCTACATCAAGAGTAGGTAGAAAGCCTGTTGCTATCCCTACAGGGGTGAATGTTAATATTCAAGGTCAAGAACTAACAATTAAAGGTCCTAAAGGTGATTTTCAAATCTCCATACACCCTTTTGTTCAGGTTTTGGTTGAAGATGATTTGATTAAAGTAAAATCTAATTCTGAAGGTGGGTATTGTCGTAGCGGATCAGGCGAGAAACTGCGTAAGTCTATTACTGGGACTACCCGAGCACAGATTTCCAATATGGTTCACGGTGTTGCACATCTCTTTGAACGTAAACTTCTTTTAGTTGGCGTAGGTTACAAAGCGCAAACCAAAGGAAACGTATTAGGTTTAACACTAGGTTTTTCTCATCCGGTTGATTTTGTAATACCTGAAGGCATTACAATTGAAACACCAACAGTGACTGAAATTGTTATCAAAGGAAAAGATAAGAATATTGTTGGACTTGTAGCATCTAAAATTCGGAGCTACCGCGGCCCTGAACCTTATAAAGGTAAAGGTATTCGTTACTCTGATGAGAAGATCGTTAGAAAAGAAACGAAAAAGAAATAATAGGGTAGTGCAATGAATAAAAAAGTATCAAGATTACGCAGAGCTAAACGCGGACGAATGAAGATTCAGGAACATGAAGCAGTCCGTCTTTGTATACATAGAACACCGCGTCATATATATGCTCAAGTTATTGCTCCTACGGGATCCAGTGTCTTGGTTTCAGCATCAACAGTCGACAAAGATGTTAAGGCTGGTTTGAAATCAACTGGTAATATAGATGCTGCTAAATTAGTTGGTAAACTTGTTGCGGAACGTGCTATTAAAGCAGGTATTCGTCAAGTTGCATTTGATCGATCTGGGTTTCAGTACCATGGTCGTGTAAAGGCTTTGGCAGATGCTGCTAGAGAAGGTGGATTAGAATTTTAAGGGTTTATTATGGCAAGTTATGACCAATCGACAAAAAGTGATGGGCTTCAAGAAAAGCTGGTAGCCGTATCTCGTAATGCTAAAGTAGTTAAGGGCGGTAGAATTTTTAGTTTTGCTGCTATAACAGTTGTTGGTGACGGCAAGGGTCGAATTGGCTTAGGTCGCGGAAAAGCACGCGAAGTACCTGTGGCTATTCAAAAAGCTCTAGAAGCTGCACGTAAGAATATGCGCCAGGTTGTACTGAAAGAAGGCACAATACATTGTCAGGTAATCGGAAAACATGGTGCTACAAGAGTATTTATGAAACCAGCTTCTGATGGTACTGGGATTATTGCCGGCGGTGCAATGCGTGCTGTATTTGAAGTACTTGGTGTTAAAAATGTATTAGCTAAAATTGTTGGCTCGGCTAATCCAATTAATGTAGTTAGAGCTACGCTAGCTGCTTTACAACATTTGTCTACTCCCGAACATATTGCTGCTAAACGCGGCAAGACTGTTGATGAGATTGTTAGGAATTAGTTATGTCTAGTATTAAGAAAATTAAGGTTACACTTGTTCGCAGTTTAAATGGTGTCCTGCCTAAGCATAAATTATGTGTCAAGGGATTGGGATTACGACGTATGCATCATCATGTTATTGTTGCTGATGGTCCATGTATGCGCGGTATGATTAATAAAGCTTATTATCTTTTATCTGTAGAGGAGATGTAAACAATGTTCCTCAATACTTTACAACCCGCACCTGGATCTAAAACTCCCTCAAAAAGATTGGGTCGTGGAATAGGTTCTGGCAAAGGTAAAACATGTGGTAAAGGTCACAAAGGACAAAAAGCACGCTCAGGTGGTTATCATAAAGTTGGCTTTGAGGGCGGACAAATGCCCTTGCAAAGACGTATGCCAAAATCTGGATTTCGGTCTAGAAAAGCACTTGTGACTGAAGAAATTCGTGTTTCAGAACTTAATAAAATGACTGATAATGTTGTCAATTTAGAAACTTTACATGCTATTGGTCTAATAAGAAATGACACTAAATTTGTTAAGTTAATTGCGTTTGGTGATCTTGAGCGTGTTGTTAACGTACGTGGAGTGTCTGTTTCAGCAGGTGCACGTAAGATTATTGAAAATGCTGGTGGCACAGTCGAGGGATAAATGACTACAAATAGAATGAGTAGCAGCGCATCGACAGGGATAGCAGATTTAAAACGTCGCTTGTTATTTGTGTTAATTGCAATTGTGGTTTTTCGTACTGGATCATATATACCAGTTCCTGGATTGAATCCGCAGCGACTGCAAGAATTATTTAATGCTCAGCAAAGTAATATTATTGGCTTGTTCAATATGTTTTCTGGTGGCGCATTAATGAGATTTAGTGTTTTTGCACTTGGAATTATGCCTTATATTTCCGCATCTATTATCATACAATTGCTTACTGTTTTATCTCCACAATTATCGGAGCTACGTAAAGAAGGTGAGTCAGGCCAACGTAAAATTAACAAATATACACGTTATGGTACTTTAGCTTTAGCGACTTTTCAGGCTATTGGTGTATCGAAAATGCTGGCAGCTCATGGGATAGCTCTTGCACCTGGGTTTGCATTTTATTTTACGACTACATTAACTCTAGTTACGGGTACCCTTTTTCTAATGTGGTTGGGAGAGCAGGTGACAGAGCGTGGTATTGGTAATGGAATTTCCTTGATTATCTTTTCTGGGATCATTGCTGGTTTTCCTTCAGCAATTGGCCGGACGTTAGAGCAGGTTCGTGAAGGCCAACTTCAAGTAATTGCTTTGCTTTTAATAGTAGTTGCTGTTGTTGCTGTGGTTGCTTTTGTAGTCTTTGTAGAGCGTGGACAGAGACGTATAACTATCAATTATGCTCGGCGAATGCAGGGTGGTAAAATGTATTCTGCAAAGAGCAGTCATTTACCCCTTAAGATTAATATGCCGGGTGTTATACCGCCTATATTTGCATCAAGCATAATTTTGTTTCCCGCAAGCTTAGCGCAGTGGTTTGGTCATGGAAAGGGTTTAGAGTGGCTAGGATCGTTGGGCGTTGCTTTACAGCAGCAAGGTCAGCCTTTACATATGCTATTGTTTAGCTCGGCAATTATTTTCTTCTGCTTTTTCTATACGGCATTGGTTTTTAATCCACGCGAAACAGCAGATAATCTGAAAAAATCAGGCGCATTTATTACAGGGATTCGCCCTGGAGAGCAGACTGCTAAATATATTGATGCTGTTATGACTCGACTAACCCTCGCTGGTTCTATTTATGTAACTCTTGTTTGTTTGTTACCTGAATTTATGATTTTAGCTTGGAATGTTCCATTTTATTTTGGTGGTACATCTTTATTAATTATTGTTGTAGTTGTAATGGATTTCATGGCTCAAGTACAAGCTCATGTCATGTCTTATCAATACGAATCATTGCTTAAGAAAGCTAATCTCCGTAGTGGTAGCACAGGTCTAATACGCTAAATCATACCTAAGTTATAATATTGCTGAATTGGAGTTTTATATGAAAGTTGGTGCATCAGTTAAAAAGATCTGCCGTAATTGCAAGATCGTAAAAAGAAATCGTGTTGTTCGCGTAATTTGTAAAGAGAAAAGACATAAACAAAAACAAGGTTAATGGTTGATTTTTTTGTATATCAATATTACACTGAGCCGCTTTTGTGGTTTAAAAGATTTAATAAGTAGTTTGTTGTAGGAGTGATTGAATGGCAGCGCGTATTGCAGGTGTTAATATCCCTGTACAAAAACATATAGTCATCGGACTTACCTCCATTTATGGAATTGGTCGTAGCAGAGCTTCTGTAATTTGTGCAGCAGTAAAAGTTAGCCCAGAAAAAAAAGCTAAAGATTTAACTGAAGTTGAATTAGAAAATTTACGAACCGAAATTGCTAAAATTCGTGTTGAAGGCGATTTAAGACGTGAAGTTTCTATGAACATTAAAAGATTGATTGAATTAGGTTCTTATCGAGGCCTTCGTCATAGACGCGGTTTGCCTGTTCGCGGACAACGCACTAAAACTAATGCGAGAACTCGCAAAGGCAAGCGTAAAGGCAAGAACTAGAATAACATTTTCTATTATTTAGAGTAATCAGGAACTTAAATAGCAATGTCTGAAAATCAAATATCACCTATTAAAGCCACCGTAGCTCCTGTTGTTAAAGAGGAGAGTGCTGAAGATGAATCGACTGGTACTGGTTCTACTGGGGCTGCAAACCTTAGTGTTGATGGGGTGGATGCGTCCAAATCATCTCGCTCAAGAAAGAAAACTAAAAAATTAGTTATTGATGGTGTGGCTCACATTAGAGCTTCTTTTAATAATACCATTGTAACTATTTCCGATATTCAAGGTAACTCTTTGTCTTGGTCTAGTGCCGCTAGTTGTGGGTACAGAGGATCTAGAAAGTCTACGCCATATGCTGCAGGTGAAGCTGCAACTAAGGCTGCTCAAATTGTTATTGAGAATTATGGAATGAAGAATGTGCAAGTGCGAGTAAATGGCCCTGGTCCCGGAAGAGAGTCTGCAATTAGATCACTTCATACCGCTGGGCTAAAGATTTTGTCAATTGCTGATGCAACTGGTATTCCATTCAATGGATGCCGTGATCCTAAAAAGCGTCGTGTGTAGGGTAGGAGAGAGTTAATGGCTAGATATACAGGACCAAGATGTAAACTTGCTCGTAGAGAGAAAGTTGATCTTTCATTAATGAGCGGAGTTCGTTCATTAGATACAAAATGTAAATTGGATACTCCACCAGGTGTTCATGGAGCAAGACGTGGCCGTGAAACTGAATATGGTGTTCAATTACGTGAAAAGCAAAAAGTACGTCGTATATATGGCGTAATGGAAAAACAGTTCAGAAATTATTTTAAGAAAGCTGCTCGCTTGAAAGGCTCGACTGGTGAGAATTTGCTTAAGCTGCTCGAGTGTAGATTGGATAATACTGTTTATCGGATGGGGTTTGGTTCAACACGTGCTGAAGCAAGACAATTAGTTAGTCATCGTGCGATACTCGTTAACAATAAAAGTGTTAACATACCGTCGTATGAGCTAATGCCCGGTGATGTAATCAGTATTAAAGAAAGTAAGAAAAAACAGCTACGAATTCAAGGTGCGCTTGCTTTATCACAAGCTAAACCTACTTGTAGTTGGATTGATGTAGACCAGGGCGAGCTTAAAGGAACTTTTAAGCAACAGCCTGATCGTTCGGATCTTCCTTCAGATATTGTTGAGAAGCTAATTGTTGAGCTTTATTCCAAATAATTTTTGGAGTTCATGAGGTTATTTCATGCAAAATAATCCATATGATTTTTTAACACCACGTGAAATAGATGTAGAGACAATTTCGCCTTTTCATGCGAGAGTTACTCTTGAGCCGTTAGAACGTGGGTTTGGTCATACACTAGGAACCACTTTGCGTAGAATTTTATTATCTTCTATGCCTGGTGCCGCTATTACTGAAGTTAAGATTGATGGGGTATTGCATGAATATAGTACTATCCCTGGGGTTCAAGAAGATGTTATTGAAATTCTTTTAAACCTTAAAAATGTGTCAATTAAACTACATGGTCGTGAAGAAGTTACATTAAGACTAAATAAAAAGGGTCCTGGTGTTGTTGTGGCGGGTGATATTGAATCTGAACATGACGTTGAAATTGTTAATCCTGAGCATGTTTTAGCTCATCTTAACGAAACCGGCACACTTAATATGACACTAAATGTTTCGTTAGGTAGAGGTTATCAAACTGCCTCTTCTAGAGAGAACCTTCTCGAAGGAGATGACAAACTGACCATTGGTGCATTACATTTAGATGCAAGCTTTAGCCCTGTTCGCAGAGTTTCATACAGTGTTGAGAGTGCGCGTGTAGAGCAACGTACAGACTTGGATAAATTAGTAATTGATCTTGAAACTAATGGTACTTTAGATCCTGAAGAAGCTATTAGACGATCAGCTACAATTTTACAGCAACAACTTGCTCCATTTGTTGATTTGAAATCTTCATTTGTAGCTAAAGAAATTAATGAACAGCAATCTATTAATCCTATTTATGTACGTCCTGTGGATGATTTAGAGCTAACCGTTCGTTCTGCAAATTGTTTGAAAGCTGAAAGTATATTTTATATCGGTGATTTAGTTCAACGTACTGAGAATGATTTATTAAAAACACCTAATCTTGGTAAGAAATCTTTAACTGAAATTAAAAATGTTTTAGCGTCGCATGGTTTGTCTTTAGGTACACGATTAGATAATTGGCCACCTGCTCTGCTAAGAGAAAAAGAAAGAGAGTAGTAAGCTTAAAATGTAGGAGAGTTAGAATGCGTCATCGTAAAACTGGTAGATATTTTGGTCGTAATAGTAGTCATCGTAAAGCAATGTTTAAAAATATGATGGTTTCTTTACTGAAGCATGAGCTTATTACGACTACTGTTGCTAAAGCTAAAGAACTTAGAGGCTACATTGAGCCTATGATTACTTTATCTAAGGTTGATAGTGTTCATAATCGTCGTATTGCATTTGCTCGCTTGCGTGATCGTGACATGGTGCAAAAGCTTTTTAATGAACTAGGTCCGCATTTTAGCACTCGTCCAGGTGGTTACTTGCGTGTTCTTAAGTGTGGCAACCGTAAAGGTGATTGCGCTCCTATGGCCGTTGTAGAGCTTGTTGATAGATCCCCCTCTACTGAAGCTGCTTAAGGTTTCATTATCTGAAAAAAAAACCGAGATTTATCTCGGTTTTTGTATTAATAAACTTCTTTTTAATTTAAGTAATAATTCTTAATTTTTTTACTCTTTTTTTTTAAATGTTTCTTCTTTCTGAGAAATTTAAAATATCCTTTCTGAATTGTTTATTTTTTCGTTACAATCAATGATTAAACTTTTTGAAATGAGATATTTATGCCATCTTTCGATGTGGTTTCTAAAACTGATAGTCATGAAGTAACGAACGCTGTAGATCAAGCAAATAGAGAAATCAATTCTCGTTTTGATTTCAAGGGTACTAACGCAAGACTAGAGCAAGCTAAAAGCACTGTTACCTTAATAGCACCTACTGATTTCCAAGTTAAACAGATCGATGAAATTTTTCGTTCTAAACTAGCTAAGCGCCAAATTGATATTCGCGCTCTTGAATATCAGGAAATAGATACAACTCTAAGCGAAGCTAAACAAGAAATAGATATTCGCCAAGGAATTGCTCCTGAGGCTGCTAAAAAGCTTATTAAACTCATTAAAGATGCGAATTTAAAAGTTCAAGCCAGCATACAGGGCGAGCAAGTTCGTATTAGTGGAAAGAATCGGGATGATTTACAAGCAGTTATTGCTATGTTACGAGAATCTAAGGTAGATTTACCCTTACAATTTGAAAATTTTCGGGATTAATATGTCGGATAGTATTTTGGTTACGGATTGCCGTTCTTGTTTTCGCTTCAAAACAAGTTTTTCGCCTTGCACGATTATGCAGTTAACAAGGTATGATCTAGATGAGCTTGCGAAGCAAACCGCTGTTGCTGTCAATCAAGCTCCAAACTTTTTTATTGGCTCACCGGTCATTTTAGATTTAGAAGAAGTTAAATCTTTGGGTTTGTTTGATTTTAATCGGATTAAACAAATTTTAATTTCAAATAATTTAGTTCCTGTCGGTGTGCGTGGAGGTAATGCTGAACAACAATTAGCAGCTGTTAGTGCTGGCTTTCCTGCTGTTACAATTGGCAAAGCAAAGCAATCTGATGAACCAACAAAGAAACCGATTCAAAGTACTTTAACGAAATTAGTAACAAGTCCAATACGTTCAGGAATGCAAGTCTATGCTAAAGATGCAGACTTAATAGTTGTTGGGCCAGTTAGTCCTGGTGCTGAGCTCTTGGCTGATGGAAACATACATGTATATGGCCCTTTACGGGGTAGAGCCTTAGCCGGTGTTCAAGGTAATACTCAAGCCCGTATTTTTTGTCGTACACTAGAAGCAGAGTTAGTAGCAATAGCAGGATATTATTTAGTTAAAGAAGATATGCAAAATTTACCTTCTCACGATTCTATGGTACAAATTTATTTAGAGAATGAGCAGGTACAAATTGCAGCAATGTGAAACTAAATTTCTACAAAGGAGATCAATGTGGTAAAGATCATTGTTGTAACATCAGGGAAGGGTGGCGTAGGCAAAACTACTACAAGTGCTTCCTTTGCTGTAGGTTTAGCTAGCAGAGGATATAAGACAGCCGTTATTGATTTTGATATCGGTTTGCGAAATCTCGATTTAATTATGGGATGTGAACGACGTGTCGTATATGATTTTGTGAATGTGATACGTGGCGAAGCAAGCTTGAATCAGGCTCTTATTCGTGACAAACACACAAAAGAATTATTTATCTTGCCAGCTTCACAAACCCGCGATAAAGATGCGCTGACACTAGAGGGTGTTGGTACAGTTTTAGATGAGATGGCAAAAACATTTGATTATATTGTTTGTGATTCTCCAGCTGGGATAGAGAGAGGCGCTCAGTTAGCAATGTATTTTGCAGACAGTGCTATAGTTGTAACAAATCCAGAAGTATCATCAGTTCGTGATTCAGATCGCATGTTGGGTTTATTATCTAGCAAGACTAAACGTGCGGAAGAAGATAAAGGACATATTACTGAGCATTTGCTATTAACACGCTATTCACCTAAGCGAGTTGCAAGTGGCGATATGCTCAGTTTATCTGATGTTAATGAAATTTTAGCTATCCCCTTGTTGGGAGTTATTCCTGAGTCCCAAGCTGTTTTGCGAGCATCTAATTCGGGTGTTCCTGTGATTGTGGATAACGAAAGTGATGCGGGGCAAGCGTACATGGATGCAGTTGCCAGATTTTTGGGCGAAGATGTTCCGTTCCGTTTTCTTCAAGAAAAATCCAATTGGTTGAAACGGTTATTTAGCTTCAAGGAAAAGGAGGCAATATGAACATTGTCAATGCCATTACTAAACTAACAGATCGCTTTAGGCGTACTCAATTATCTGCTAAATGCGCAAAAGAGCGTTTGCAAATTATTATATCTCACGAGCGTGTACAGAGAGATCAGCCTGATTATCTTGCTGCATTGCAAAGAGACATATTGGATGTTATTGCAAAATATGTAGCGATTGATAAGAATGACGTTAGAGTTGAGTTGGAGAGACAGGAAGGATGTTCGATATTAGAATTAAATGTAGTTTTACCTCAAATTTTAGAAAAAGTCACTTAAGATCTAGTTGACGCTTCTAATCATAAAATTGTTGCCATGTGATTATTGCTGTGGCAACAATTTCTATTAAAAAGCCTTTTTAACAAATTCAAAGCTGATTGTGCGTGAGCATTTACTCACTTTTTTGTGCGAGATATCTTACATTGGCGTGAGATATTCTACATAATATTTTTAGTTGTAGAGTAAACTTTTGCAAACGTTAAATTAACTGTATGATTTAAAAAATGATTATTTAGGCTATCGTAATAACTAGATGGAGATTACCAATCTTAAAATAGTTGCCATCTTCTTTGTGTAACTTTTTTATTGTAGTATCTCCTTAGCTAATGGATAAGCTATGATGTTTGAAAGGATTCTATAGTCACTCCTCGTTTTGCGTGTCCATGGATGGGTTTTCAGCACGGATTGCTTGTTGTAATTGAAATTCTTGGACGACATCAGTCGTCCTTTTTTTTGTGCGCCAGGCATG
>DHXK01000017.1:0-2428 GCA_002413665.1 Legionellales bacterium UBA5158
GCTTCGCGCCATGCCTGGCGCACGAAAAAAAACCCGCTTAAGCGGGTTTTTAACATGACAGACAAAACTAGAAAACTAGATTTTGCCTTCTTCAAATAAAACGTGCATCCCACATTTGTCAGTCTCAGGATTGTATGCCCTAGGGTCATAACTTTTGAGCTTAAGTTTGTCGGTCATGGTACGTTTGTTTTTGGTAGTCGTACGAAAGTAGCCAGTCTTCTTGCCTTCTTTCGTTTTACCAGTAGAGTTCATTTTAATTTTATCGCGCATTTCGAATACCTTTTAGTCTGTAACAACTTCTTCTCTTTTACGATCTTTCATGTCTTGCAATACTTTTTCAATGCCGTATTTATCAATAATACGCATTCCTTTGGCGCTAACTTTCAGCTTAACATACCGTTTTTCAGCTTCTAACCAAAAACGATGTTCTTGGATATTCGGGATAAAACGCCTACGTGTTTTATTGTTAGCGTGGGATACATTGTTCCCCACCATTGGTCGTTTCCCAGTAACTACACAAACTTGTGCCATAACTCATCTCTCCTAACTTATCAATTGCGCATAGCAAGCCCGGTTTTATACCAGAAACCCTGGGCCAGTGCAAGTATTAGCGATTAGAGATAACCGACTTCTGCCAATGAGACACTGCTATGGTGCCCAATGACGATGTGGTCAATGACTTTTATATCGACTAATGCCAATGCTTTTTTTAAGAGCGTAGTCATGTCACGATCTGCTTGGCTAGGTGTTGGATCTCCAGAAGGATGGTTGTGAGCTAGAATGATTTTCGCCGCATTGTGAGCCAAGGCTCGCCTGACAACCTCGCGCGGATAGACACTAGCTTCATTTATCGTGCCATGAAATAGCTCTTCAAAACAGATTATGCGATGCCTAGAATCAAGAAAAAGGACCGCAAAGACTTCTTGTGTATAGCTACGCATGCGTTGGGCTAAGAAGCGTTTAGCACCTTCACTACCTTGCAATGATTCACCTGGTGTAAAGTTGTCAATATCATATCGTTGAGCTAATTCAAGTGCTGCTTTTAGAGCTGCATATTTAGCATTGCCCATTCCTGATAATTGAGAAAGCGCTTGCTTGGAAGCATTTAACAGCTTTTTTAAACTACCAAACTCATTTAATAAATCCCGCGCCAAATCGAGTGCAGTTTTGCCGCGGGTACCGGTTTGTAAAAAAATCGCTATTAGTTCAGCATCAGAAAGATGTTTTGCACCTTGAATTAAAAGCTTTTCACGAGGCCTTTCAGCTACTGGCCAATGTTTAATAGTCATGTGGTTCCTTACTTTTTTTGGTATACTGCGCATAGTTTTGTCTAGCCACCTGGATTTATATGCCTAACAGATTGATAAATAAGAACATACTTCTCGGCGTGACCGGTGGAATTGCTGCTTACAAGAGTGCGGACTTGGCGCGTCGCTTGCGAGAGGCTGGCGCTTGCGTACGTGTTGTGATGACAGAAAAATCTAAAGAATTCATTACGCCTTTGACGTTACAAGCAGTATCGGGCAACCCTGTTCATGATGATTTATTTGACTTGCAAGCCGAAGCTGCCATGGGACATATCGAGCTAGCACGATGGGCTGATGCTATTTTAGTAGCACCGGCTACTGCAGATTTCATAGCTCGATTAGGGAAAGGAGAGGCAAACGATCTGTTAACTACACTTTGTCTTGCCACTAGGGCGCCTATAGCATTGGCTCCGGCAATGAATCAAGTGATGTGGGAGAATACGGTAACTCAAGATAACGTGCAAGTTGTGCAAGAGAAAGGTGTGAAAATTTTTGGCCCAGGTGTTGGAAACCAAGCTTGCGGTGATATCGGCCCCGGAAGGATGTTAGAGCCATTGGAACTGGTGTCACATTTAAGTCAGTTATTTACAAGCCATCACTTAACCGGATTAAACGTACTGATAACTGCAGGGCCCACACATGAAGCAATTGATCCAGTACGCTACATTAGTAATGCGAGCTCTGGCAAGATGGGGTACGCCTTAGCAGAAGCCATAATCGAAGCTGGAGCGCACGTAACACTAATCAGTGGTCCTGTGTCATTGGAAACTCCCGAACACGTTAAAAGAATTGATATTGTTAGCGCAAAAGAAATGTATAAAGCAGTAATGAGCCATGTGAATCATTGTGATATTTTTATCGCTGTCGCAGCTGTAGCAGATTACCATTGTAAGACAATAGCGACACAAAAAATACCAAAAACGGCAGATCAATTACAATTAACTTTAGAACGCAATGCTGATATTGTTGCTAGCGTTGCGCAACTGAATAAAAGACCTTTTGTAGTAGGTTTTGCAGCGGAAACAGAGAACTTAATTTCCCACGCAAAAGAAAAATTAATTCGTAAAAAATTAGATATGATTATTGCAAATCAAGTAAATGAAATGGAAATTGGCATAGGC
>DHXK01000017.1:2504-4652 GCA_002413665.1 Legionellales bacterium UBA5158
AGTGACGATAACGCTGTAACGGTTTTGTGGAATGATCAGCAGCAAGAATTTGCACGCATGTCTAAACAAAAATTAGCCCGAGAATTAGTAAAATTAATTGGTGAGAATTATAAGTAACCAACCCTCATCCGCCCTTTGGGCACCTTCTCCCACGAGGGGAGAAGGAAAAATGTTATGACTTTAGAGGATAAGACTAATGGAAACTGAAAACACATTGAAAAGAGAAATCAAGCAAACCATAACATATCATGCACCTGTTCAATTAAAAATTTTAGATCCGCGCTTGGGAACAGAATATCCCATGCCTGATTATGCCACTTTAGATTCAGCCGGAATTGATTTGCGCGCCTGCGTTCCAGACCCGTTGGTTATTCATCCAGGAGAAACTCACCTCATCCCTACCGGCATGTCTGTTTTTATGGGTGACCCCAATCTAGCTGCAGTCATTTTACCTCGTTCCGGTTTAGGCCATAAACATGGGATAGTGTTGGGAAATCTAGTTGGATTAATTGATGCAGATTACCAAGGCCCGCTAATGATTTCATGCTGGAATAGAAGTCTGGATGCATATACCATAGAGCCCGGCGATAGGATTGCACAATTAGTCTTCTTACCGATTGCGCGAGTGAAATTTAACATCGTAGAAAACTTTAACGAAACTGATCGCGGTACGGGTGGTTTTGGACATTCAGGGAAAAAATAGGCTAGGTGAATAATTATGTTAACCGAACATATAACAAAAATAGATTCTTCCATTTTTCGCGCTTACGATATACGCGGTATAGTTGGAGAAACTCTCACCGTTGAAGCAGTGCATGCTCTAGGTAAAGCCATAGGATCATTAGCACTAGAAGGTGGCGAACAATCCTTAATTATAGGGCGCGACGGACGTTTGTCGGGTCCATCCTTGTCGCAAGCATTATGCGAAGGAGTTTTAACCACTGGCTGTGATGTGGTTGATTTAGGCATAGTCCCCACTCCATTGCTATATTATGCAACTCATGTTCTCCCATCTCGCTCAGGCGTGATGCTAACAGGTAGTCATAACCCAGCTAATTATAATGGCTTAAAAATTGTTATAAATGGTAAGGCTCTCGCAGAATCAGAAATACAGAATTTACGATTACGTATTTCCGAAGGATCTTACTTGCATGGCAAAGGTCAATGGCGCCAATTTGATATAACTGAATTATATATTCAAAATGTTTGTCAGAATGTGACGTTAAAAAAACCTTTAAAAATTGTTGTTGATTGTGCTAACAGTGTTCCTGGTATGATAGTGCCAGAATTATATCGTCAATTAGGCTGTGAAGTTTTTTCTTTATTTTGCGAAGTTGATGGAAATTTCCCTAACCATCATCCTGATCCTAGTCAGGCAGAAAATCTGCAAGACCTCATTCAAAAAGTACGCGAAGTAGATGCTGATCTCGGGCTTGCTTTTGACGGAGATGGCGATCGTTTGGGTATAGTGACAAAGAAGGGAGATATTATTTGGCCTGACCGACAAATGATGTTATTTGCAAAAGCTATACTAGAAAAAACTCCCGGTGCAAAAATTATTTATGATGTGAAATGTACAAACCATTTAGCTGCAGTCATCAAAGAACACGGTGGTGAGCCAATTATGTGGAAAACAGGACACTCCTTAATAAAGTCAAAGTTAGTAGAAACCGGCGCTCTTTTAGCAGGTGAAATGAGCGGTCATATTTTTATAAAAGATCGTTGGTACGGTTTTGACGACGCTATTTATGCTGGCGCTCGCTTTCTTGAAATACTTTCTGCAGAATCTAAAAATATTGATGAATTATTTGAAGCCATACCTGATAGCGTTAACACTCCTGAGTTAAAAATATTTGTAACAGACAATGAAAAGTTTGATTTGATGGAAAAATTAATTGCCTCTGCGGATTTTCACGATGCTGAAGATATTAATACCATCGATGGTTTGCGAGTAAATTACTCTGATGGATGGGGTCTTGTTCGTCTTTCAAATACGACTCCGTGTTTAGTTTTACGCTTTGAAGCAGATAGTGAAAAAGTATTAACGAAAATTCAAAATATTTTTCGAGAATTTTTGTTGGCAGCAGAACCTGCTTTGGAATTACCATTTTAAATCGAACAAGCTTTTTCGCCTCTCCCACAAGGGGA
>DHXK01000017.1:4733-4855 GCA_002413665.1 Legionellales bacterium UBA5158
CCTCTCCCACAAGGGGAGAAGCGAAAAGATATTTCACATCTAACGTGAATAAAATTTTCTTTTCAAACCAGAGTACTCACCGTGCCACACTCTTTTGACATCATCATAATAGGCGGTGGCAT
>DHXK01000015.1 GCA_002413665.1 Legionellales bacterium UBA5158
TAATGCATTAATGAACTAGGCGACAACTCCTTTGACAAATACCGATAAAGTGTTAGGGATAAATTTGAAGAAAAAACAAGTCACCGTTCAAAGTAGAATAATATGGAGTGACTTGCAGAAATATATTAATCAATACAACTTAGCCATTAAAGCTATGCAATCACCAAATATTTTCACGGTGGGCGGCTCAATGAGCGTCAATGCTCATGGAGATGATTTCAGAACCGGTGCAGTAGGAAATAGTATAGTAGGGTTTACTCTACTGCTCGCAAACGGTAAAAAAGTTATTGTAACACCCACTACAGAACCTATTTTATGGTCGGCTGTGAGAGGAGGTTATGGATTATTTGGTGTGGTAACCAATATTACATTGCAATTGACTGACAATAATTTACTGAGCAGTGATTATAAAGAAACAAATTTAGATAACTTTCCACTTTATTTTCATGAAAAAGTATTTAATAAAAAAAACATCACTTTATTTTATGCGCATCTTAATATTGTGCCTGGGCCTCACTTCTTAAAAAAAATGTATGTTATTACTTATCAAGATACACACAAACTACCGAATAAAGTTATAGCGTTAGATAATCCTGACAAATGGAATTCAATATATTTTCAGTTATATTTATGGTTAAACACAAGAAACACGCCATTCGTTCAACCAAATCCTGTTACGTTGGCTTTGTAACCCACTTTTATATGCACAGCAGATGAAAGTGTTAAAGCATTGTATTTTTCACGTATATTTTTTTCGCGCTGATAATTTATTGAAATAAGATGCATATATTTATTAGCGAGACGCTTAGCATCTTGTTTAAAACTAAATTGATCCATCCCTTCTACAACAATTAATTAGATAGGAGCCCAGCAATAAGGAGAGTCCCATTGGGTCCCTGTAGTATAGGGACTTGTTATTACCCCACCAGGTGCCTCAAATAATTTCAATTTAGCGACTATTTTTTTAGCTTGATGCGGAGTCGCAATACCTGCCCACAGGGGATAAAAAGTAGTTGCATAAATATAATCAGATTGTTTTTTAACGAAAAAATGATAATCAAAATATAATCCCGCCGTTTCGTTCCATAAATATCGATTAATCAGTTTTCGCCTATGATCTGCTTTTGGTTTCCATTCCTTGGCTTCGGGTAATAAATTAAGTTGTTCACACATCCATGATAAATCTTTTTCTGCTTTAAATAATAAACTATTTAATTCAACTGGTGCGTAATCAGGAGTGCCTGAACTAAAAGCGCCAAAGCGGAAAGAAGTATCGAATTCATAAAATACTTGCTCCAATATTTAAAAGCGCTATCATAGCCTTATCTTTTTTTAAACATTACCGTAATTTACCGGTAAAGAAAACAATATATTAACCCTAGTAAGGGCGGGTAATGGAGTTATCTACTAGTCAACTTTTTCTTAAAAATTCTAATGCAATCATTGACATCTGTAGACCGCTGTCAAAGATTCACATTACACACTTTTCCTATACAAAATCTTATCACTCAGGTCAGCGAGTTTACTTTAGTACTCACCCGGAATTACTTCAAAGTTATTTTAGAAATCAATTTCATTTGATTGGCAATTGTGAATTTAACCCCGGCACTTATAGAGCACAAATGTTACTTTGGTCCACTTTACCGCACCAAGCTATCTATGAAGATGCGAGGCAAAGAGGTATACCCGAAGGTTTTTTTATTATTAAACCCCACAAAGATTACACTGAATTCTTTAATTTTGCGGCTACACAAATTGATAAGAATATAGCTAATATATATTTTTCATATATTGATGTACTCACTTACATAGACAATCTTAAAACTAAATTTCATTCACAAAATAAAACTGGTTTAATTCTAAGTTTAGGAAAAATTCTTGGAATTTAACATTTAATAATAAGGAAAAAATCATGCTCAAAAAAATGTTATTGTGTTACTTATCAATGGGACTTTGTTCTAGCGGGTATGCTGCAAGTTTTAATTGTCATAAGGCAAGTACACCAGTAGAAAAAATGATCTGTGCTAATTCTACTTTATCAGGTATGGATGATTATATGAATCTTATTTATTCACAACTTAAGACGAATCGTGCATTCCAAAATGAGCAATTAAGCTGGCTAAAACAACGTAACACATGCGCATCAGATTCTTGCTTAATAGAAAGTTATCAATCCCATTTGCGCGATATCAGTAAAACAAAATATGCGGCGAACATTTCGGGCAATCTATCAACATTCAACGGTCATTGGTTAGATACAAATAGCAAACAAACCAGCGGCTCTACACTCACTATTAGCAAAGCGAATACTCAACAATTTAATTTTCTTATCCGTGCAAATGCTGGTGGCAATACTGGGGAAATAGAAGGTCAAGCTAATGTTATAGGCACGTTAGCTTTTTTTAGTGATGACAATAATGAGACTTTGTCAGATTCACCTACTGCTTCTTGTACTCTTATGTTCGAATTAAAAAATAAGAAAATTAAGTTAATTAGTAATAAATTATGTTCTAACTATGGTAGAAATGGTGTTCGCTTTAGTGGTGAATATATTAAGAACACTAAATCCATTTAGAGCAGGCGATAGATAAACTATTTAAAAGTTAAAAGAGTTACATATGTTTTTCGTATTTTGCTAAGTGTCAGCAATAGATTAACAAAGGTCACGCATCTGACTCTATAAAATAATAAGTAAGCTTACGTGAGTAAGTTTACTTATTATACTTACAAAGCCTTACTAGCGCTTGCGCTTACTATAGGAGAAGCTTTACTCAAATAAAAAGGCGTGTCTTTATACTTTTTTATTAACATATCCAGAAAAAATTTAGCATCCAATTTTTGTAAGCGTTCACCTACCTAA
>DHXK01000230.1 GCA_002413665.1 Legionellales bacterium UBA5158
AAAACTGCGGAACCGAGTATACACGAGGAAATTAAACAATTAGAAGCAAAGAAAAATGATTTGCTCGATCCAAATAAAAATCCAGAATTTAAGAATTTGATTGAGGTGAGAGCCAAACTTAACCAGGATAGGATAATGATCGGCTCATTTAGTAATACTTCCCAAACTCTTATTTCAATGTACCTTCCTACAGGTGACTCTGTGTGTAGGGACCACTTTGAAGGGCCAGATTGCCAAGATCGTATTGATAAGTTACAGGACTCTGTTTCCGAAGCTAGAGGTTTATTAAGTAAGGTTTATGAGTCTGCGTTTAATGCAAACCCGCTTGCTGAATTTGAGAAAAAAGATTTGCAAGCTAGTCAAACTTTTGCTGCGCCATTGTCAATTTTGCACGAGACGCCTGCTCCTCGTACAGCATTAGATTTGGTTCAAGAAAAATATGCAAACTTGCATGTCTCTAGTCGATTGGGGACTAGCCATTCATGAGTAAAACACGCCTACCCAGTTCACTTTGCTTAATCGATACGGCAGAGATTAAAAGTTCTGATGCTATGCGTAACCTTATTTTAAGGACAGATGAATCATCACAAACGATTAAAAAAGCCATGGCTCAAAGTTTAAAAAATCTCAATCCAGATCGTATTTATCGTTTAACATCGCACAATGAAGATTTGAAAAATTTTTGTCGCGATCAATTGGACGTTCAAACCGCTTGGGCAGAAAAATTCTTAAAAGGAAAATACCCTAGCATACCGATTGATACTTTAGATGGGCGCCATATTAGCATTTATGATTTGCTCATGGGGACGTCGCTTTATTCGGCATTTAGAAATGAAAAGACAGGAAGTACTTTTCGATTAACATTGATAGATGAAGCTTGTAACTGGGGTTGTTATGACGCCCTGGTATTGCGTTGCCAAATAAAATTAACAGAGCTCAAAAAAATTGGTATGCCTTTAAATGACGAGCAAGCGCTCAAGCATGAGGCAGCAATAGAGATGATTTTGTGGGATGCAAATTTACTGGCAATGAATTATTGGGGTATAGGTTATGTTCGCGCTGGTACGGCTTTAGATCAATTGGCTATATTGTTGGATGTGCAAGCACAAGTTGATACTGACTCAGAAAAAACTAAAATGACAGCTGATGCTTTTATATCACAGTCAAAAACATTGCAAGAAGTAGCGGTTAAATATTTTTTATGCGCTTATTTGTTAGAAGCACAACCCTTCTCACAAACATTAATGAATGATGTGACCCAGGGGCTAGGCATTTTATCTGTCTGGCGTGATACTTCAGCCTTCTCTGATTGGACTGCTGCAAAACAGCAATTTCAAGAGTGGTTAACGCCTGATATCTACAACCTAGTTGAAGCACAAGCAAAGCTTGTCATTACTGAGCAATTAAAAAAAGTGAATGATAGAAAAGCCGTGGCTACACAGAAAAGCAGGCTATTTAATAGCTCTAAAGCTACAGTAGTGAATGCAACGAATGATCTTACTGCTGGCCCTAAGAATATATAGTTGCAAATGTTTAAAATTAAATAGTTACCTGGTAAATGAAATAAGGTAGTTTTCATTTCCTTTCAAATTTTTTTAATTTTTATTCTTGATCTTAAGTTTTTTAGTTATCTCCCATTACCAAAATCACTCAAAACTGTCACTGCTTTTACGGGAACCTCTGCTGATATTTTGGAGATAAGATTTTTTATTTCCTGCGGTAGAAAAGGAATTTTCAATAGCTCTTCAATGCGGTTATTTGGTTTCTCAGGATTATCAAGAAACCGATTTGATAGGTTTTGCAGCGAGTAGAACAAAGGGGAAAATAATAACCATGACAATATTGATAAGAACATAAGGAAGATGAATATCGATAGAAGATAATAAGCCACCAATAATGCTAGAGAATAACCAACTGCTAGCAAATAACGCTGTTGCAATGCCCATAACACGCCCCTGACTTTCTAAATCTACCGCTTCTGAAAAAAGTGATAACAACGTGTTATAGCTTAAGCCTATGCCTATGCTGATAGGCATGACAGATAACCAAATGGTTTGTTCACTATAGGAATACAACACCATGAACCCACTGATCATGATTAAGAATATACTAATGATAATAATAGTAGTGCGTCTTAGATAATTTAATAAGATACGAATGATGAATAGCAACGTGACCATAAAACAGAGAGCAAGATAGGTCATGAAAAAACCGATTTTTGTGGGACTATAATGATATGATTCCACGAGAATAATAGAGATTAGCTGGAAATATAAACCCCACACAAATTGCAATCCAAAGAAAATAACGGAAAGTATTTTAATTCGTTTGTCTGCGAAAGCACTTATTAAATTTTCAAAACCTTGCAGCACACGATATCTTTTTTTAATTTTAGGTTTAAATGTTTCTGTAAATAGAAAGACTAAACTGAATGCATTGAGTAAAGCCAATAAAGCGGCAATGATAAAAGGTGTTTCATAGTTAAACCAACTGCTCAAGCGAGGATCAGAGAAAATGCCTCCCAGCACAGGTCCAAAAACAAAGCCTAATGTGCCTGCTAAGGAAATTAAGCCCATATTAATAACACGATATTTCCCCTTGCTGACATCGATAATGGCAGCTTTGGCGATAGATTCACTGCTGTCCATTAAGCCAAGAAGACTGCGACCCACTAATAGCAAAATAATGCTGCCAATAATGACGCCGTAAGCTGATAGCAGACAGCTGACAGTGATGCCTAGTAACGCAATCAGTAGTGCTTTTTTACGGCCAATATAATCTGATAAATCGCCTAATAACGGTGCGCCTAAAAACATAAAAAACATAGGCAAGCTAAAGACTAAGCTATAAAGAATATTTCGCATTTGTAAGGTGGTTTCTAGCGGTAAAATTCCCGCTTTGTCGCTTAATAACATAGGTCCAATAACAGGAATGACAATTCCATAGCTCATCGCATCGACGAACAGCACACAGCTAAGAGGGATGATGGTCTTCCATGGATTTGATTTTTTCATAGTTATTTACATAAGTATTTAACGTGGAAGTTTATCTAACTGACCATGAACTTGTTTTTGAAATTCAACTGGCGATGAAATTTGCGTGAAATTATCGCTGGTGCCGCCAAAGCTATTGATGTAGACCGTGCCAAAATTAAAAAGTTGTCCGATGAGATTCTGTTGTACGCTCACATGTGAGATTGCTGATAATCGAGTTTCAGACATATGCCGAACAAAAAACCCTTCTTTCATAATTAAACGACGATTCGTCACGGCGAAGGTTGCGGTAATATATTCTAGCCAAACTTTTAGAAATGAAAATGAGGCAATCGCTAGAAGTAAGACCAATAGCATTTGATTGATAGGGTGTTTAATCGTTAAATTTTGCAAAGGTGGAATTAAACTGATTGAATACATAAGCAGTAAATAAAAGCTTAATCCTACAATTAACAATGTCACAGGAAAGGCAAAAATAACAAGAGACTTTCTGGTGCGATAAGCAATTTGCTCATCGGGTAATAGATTGCTTTCAATGTAGCTCACAGATGCTCTCCTTGCCCGCATAGATTTATAATGACACTGTAACAGTTTTTAATGTAAATGAAAAAACTCTTCAAGACCATTGAGAAACATCTGCACCGCCATTGTGGTTAAGATCATGCCCATCAGTCTTTCTATTGCCACCAGCCCACGCTGACCGAGAATTTTTCGCAACACATCAGCAAAAACCAATATTATTGTGGATACGATGGATGAGATAAGAAGAGCCAGCGCCCACCACCAGATATGGCCAGGGTCTTGATTGGCTAATAGCATAACGAATGCTAGTGCTGAGGGACCTGCGATTAAAGGTATAGCAAGAGGAACAATAAAAGGTTCGCCCATTTGATGGTTGCGTTGAGGATTTTCTTCAGCAGGAAAGATCATTTTAATAGCGATAAGAAATAATATAATACCACCTGAAACACTCAGCGCTGGCCCTGATATATTCATACTTTTTAAAATATATTTACCAAAAAATAGAAACACGATCAGAATGAAAAAGGCGATAGATGTCTCACGTAAAATAATACGTTTCCGTCTTTTAATATCAACACTGTTGAGGATGGATAAAAATAAAGGAATATTCCCTAAGGGATCCATCACTAAAATGAGGGTGATAGTAGCTGTGTAAATGTTCATGGCGAAAGCTCAAAAAATGATTAAATATTATACATCGCTTTGCGGTGAATAGATAGACTTTTTATCTTTCATCAAGCACATGATCTTACTCTCTTTTTCTCCCAGTATTTTCACATTTAATTAATTTCAGTCATAGCAGCTCGTATTAACCCTAATCTGAGTTGTAACTCATTAATAAATAGCAAATAAACCAAATTCACACTCACAAGTGTGTTCTTTTAATGCAGCCTTAAGGTATACCTGTTAATATTTTGCACAGTATCATTCATTAGGGGAATCAATATGCACGAATTTAATAAATTAGCAGCTGAGCAAAAAACTAATTTTAAGTGTAAGCGTTCACCTACCTAAA
>DHXK01000140.1:0-11909 GCA_002413665.1 Legionellales bacterium UBA5158
AAAATGTGGGTAATTGAAAGCTCTCCAACTACATCTTTTTTAAAAAAATAGTTTCCTGCATGCTATGCCCTGCTTCTTTATGCTCTCGACACACTGGGGTTCTAGAAGTACGCCCCAACAGTGCACAGTTTAGTAAACCAAATCTAACGTTTTAGGTGCTTGTTTAATATCCTGTTTAGCAAATTCATCATTTCTTCTAAATTAACTGCTCGCTGAGCTTTGCTAAATTCATAAAACCCTTTGAGATTGATGTGCTGAATAGCAACTAGCGACAATTTTCGAATAAACTCTGCAGCTTCGAAGTCACCTTGTTGCTCCTTTAAAACCATAAGCTCGGATAACAACGTGGCATTGTAAAATATTATGGCATTAGCAAGTAGGCGACCACACTCATTCCGTCCATATTTCAATTTCTAAGTCGGACCCGCCACGAAAGTCTCTGCCATTTGTTTCTGCAATTATACGGCGTAACTGGTGATAAGCTTCGCCACGATTCAAAGCAGCGCGTACATGTTGGACCAGCGGGCACGACCATGCGAAAACCTACGATTATGCCATATTTAAATTAATAACGTAGTATCAAAGTTTACATAAAATTCTATTTGATTTTTTATCATTTTCTTTATAGTTAACACAGACGCCTTTAAAAAGTAATGAGCGGTTCTTACTTAACCAACTCTTTTGTTTAAGGTGCCACGAATCTTTTGCCGATAATTTTTGGATTAATTCAATTTCTACTTTTGAAGTTGGTTCGTTAGAATTTTTTATTGCAACAATCAAATTAGGAATCGACTGGTGGAGTTTTGCATTATTTAATCCAAAAACTAACTGAACTTCAAGAAGAAATCGATCTGCATAAGCATTTGCCTGATAACCTGGATATCCGTAGGAATTAACAGTTGGTTTATAGCTACCTTTAAGACCACCTTCTCCAGGCCAAACTTTGAAATAAGCCATTTCATTGATAGCTAATGATTCCTTTAATGTACATATATGTGCTAAACGAACTTCAGGCTCAGGTATAACATTTAGAACTGCCATGGATGTGGCGGCATCTACTTTTTTATTCATTACTGAGTATTGGATAGCTATATTATGTTCTTTTGGTCGGTTATAAGGATCCCAAACTAATAAATTTACACTCCTAGATTTCATATAATCATGACAATAATCGTATTTACCACCACCAACATCTAATACTGTTTTTACCGTCCTATCAAACTTTAGATCAGCAAAGGCATCTACTCCGCAAGTATTTTCACCCAATTGAATACTTTTCATGTCTGGGTCAGCATTTATATCATTATTAGTTTCAGCCGAAGTAATTTCCTGGCCTAGGGTTTTCCATACACTTGATTGCAGAATATGAAAAATACTTCCTGAATCTAAGTTATGTATAAGATGTTCTTTAGAATAAAAATGTTCACGCGGATGCATATATCTCTCTTAAATGCTACGGTCCATCATCGAAAGCACTCATCCTAGCATGATTTTAAATCAATCTCTATTATATTGCCATTAATTAACTCAATGTAATTGCCTCTATTTACGTTGAAAAACAAAATACATAAAGCGTTGTTCATATCCAGCGGGTGTGTGATGTATCTCGGATTGACTTTCTAGCAAGATAAATTCATTACCAAGTTCTTGCTGAATAGATAAATTATCGTATTGTACGATATCGAGGCCGCTACATTTTTTTGGACCATCTTTGGTAAAGGTTGCAATGATTATATGGCCCCCAGATTCTATCGTATTTTTTAGAGCCATTATGTATGACTCTCTGGATTTTTTATCCGTAAGAAAATGAAAAACTGCTCGATCATGCCAAATGTCATATTTATGTAAAGGGATAAATTGAGTAATATCGCTCTCATACCATTCAACTTTTCCTGCCTGGTCGACTAAACGCAACTTTCAATTTCATCAGAGAAAACCCTCTCCAAGCACCATATGGAAGCGATTATGGATATGCTTTTGGCTTATTTATTAATCCATCAAGGATGAGTGAGTCAATGGCAGGAATGGCCAGCAAGAGTGCGCCACCAGCACTTTCCATAAGCCGCTTAGGCTATGGCCTGGAAATGATGGGAGCACTAGGTGATAACAAGCAATTCGGTTTCTATTGGAGCAACCAGCAGCAATATCTTGGTCCCGTTTTTTCCTATGCCATTTCTTCCACATCATCTATCCGTCTTGAGACTGCTTTTGGACTTTCCCGGGTCAGCGACCCCTTAATTCTGCGTTTGGGATTATCATACATGCTCGGGACACTTTAATATTCTGATATTGGAGAATGCACAGCTATGATAGGATATTAACTACAGAGAATACATATTGAATAATTTATATGATTTTCCAAAATAATTGCTGCTTTTCCCAACTTCAAGGAAATCGAATTTATGTTTAAACTTAAAGGATTAATTATTCTTACAGCTCTGAGCTTGGCTACCACCACACTCTATGCAACTGACATGTCTTCTGATAGTAACATGAAGAATATGCCTAGCATGAATATGCAAAACAACGATCCACAATCAGCGCAGATGCAAGAAAAAATGAAAATGATGCATGAGATGCACAACAAAATGATGAGCGCTAAAACACCCGAAGAAAAGAAAAAAATGATGCAAGAACAAATGCCCATGATGCAAGATTGCATGAAAATGATGAAAAATATGGGCGATCAAAGCATGGGTGGTGATATGACAAAACAACAAGGAATGATGGAAAATCGCATGGATATGATGCAAATGATGATGCAAATGATGATGGATCGTCAGATGATGGACATGCCCATGACGAAAACCAAATAAGCTTTAAGTGAAATTTGGCATGATGCGGTTCTAATGAGGGGGCGGCGAACAACTAATGAAGGACGTCGCTCTACTCACTAGATTAACATCGTTAATATAATCTTTATCAGTATCATAATACATAATCAGCTTTTTTATTTTAAACATTTGTAATGCTAATTAGAGCATAGTGAATAACCATGACGATTTCTATTTTTTATTATCTCGTCAATTAACTTTAGCCCATCTTGATGTGAGAGACAGGGCACATGTACTACCCTACCACCAGCTTTACCAATGCCACCCCAAGTTTTAGTTACAATCCATTGTTTGAATAGATCTTGGGAAATTATTACGCGGTAATAGCGTTGGTTTGTCGGGTTTTCAAAACGTAAATTATGCTTATTCATTTAAACCTAAAAATTGATACAGAAAAAAGTTATCTCATGTCCTACTGACGACACGTAGCTGCTTGATTGACTATGTGGGCAAGTATATGCTGGTTAGTGCTTCATCGTCTCCCTACCAGTACTGCGATTGCTTCTAGCGGCCAAAAAAACTCTCGTCCAGAGATAGGTTTGTAACACCTACAGCCTTTAAGCATTGAATAAATAAGGCTGCGCTAAATGTTCCGCGTGACATACGCCCCCGTAAATCCTCTACACTTATATCCACGTTTATCTCATGTAATTTAACAACGAGTGTTGGGTAATCAATCCCTCTTTTCGCTAATTCAGCCTTCAGTATCTTAGTCACGATTTTTGACCAATATGGTTTATCTTCATTCATTGTTATATCTCGAAATTGTTTAATAACAATTAATAGTAAACTAAAACAATTTTAATTGCAAAAAACTATTGACCACAATTGGCTTTATGTTACTATAGTTGTGTATTAACAACTTATATTCACAACGGAGTAGCAAATATGTTTAACACGCTCAGCTTAGAAAATTTACAACGTAACGTACCATCCATTTTTACCGAAGACAGCGCGGAACGTACCAGTAACAAGTATCAGCATATCTCAACCGCTAAGGTGATAGATGGCTTGCTTGGTGAAGGCTTTATGCCAACATGGGCAGCACAATGCAAATGCAGAATTGCTGCAAAGAAAGCTTATACAAAACACATGCTACGGTTTCGTCATATCGATGCGCGCCCTACCTCCTCCGGCTTATACCCTGAGTTAGTATTAATCAACTCGCATGATGGTCTATCTTCTTATCGATTAATGGCTGGAATTTATCGTATGGTTTGTAGTAACGGACTCATTGCCGGTACATCCTACGATGAAATACGCGTGAGACACCAAGGCGACATCGTAGGTGAAGTAATCGAAGGCACGTATAAAATAATCGAAGACTCCAAAAATATGATTGAATCAGCAGACAATATGTCATCAATTGCGTTAAGTAATCCTGAGAAAGAAATCTTTGCTGAGGCTGCCCATACCATTCGCTTCGATAATAGCCATGCTGGTGAAAGCATTGATCCACTTAAATTACTTTCCGCACGTCGTATTGACGAACTAAATAAAAATGATCTTTTCACCGTCTTTAATGTGACCCAAGAAAATCTTATTAAAGGTGGTTTAAGAGGATATGCAAAGGATAAAAACGGATACGCAAAGCGCATAAGCACCCGTGGAATCAAGAGCATCGATCAAAACACTGCACTTAATCGTGCGCTTTGGACATTAGCCGAAAAAATGATGCAGCTACGCAACGTTTAAGAGAAATGGTGATAATGATACTCATTATCACCATAACACCAAGCTAGGTAAGTTTTGTAGAACTTGCCTAGCCAATCATCCCAAACATTTCAAGTAAGGAAAATTTAAAATGATTAACTTGATAGTACGTAAAATCTGTATTTCTATGCAATGCATTTCTTATATCATTCGGCGTAAACAGAACATGCAAAAAATGATGGCCTATTATTTAAAAACAAAGCCAAACACGTTGTGCGCTACTTACAGACTAAAAGAAGTGTATCAAAAATGTAATTGCTGATATTGTAAAAATGTTTAGATAATCTATAGGCTGCCAGCCCATTAGCTGGCAGCTACGAGCTATTTATACCGTGGTAATCGAGTCAGGCAGAACAGCTACATTCGCACCAGTCTCCTTTGTTTTATTCTGCATGCTGGTCTTCTTTACAGCTTTTCTTTTTTGCTTTGCAGGGGTCTTCACAGACTTAGCTAAGATCTTGTCAATTTGCCCTAGAGCTTTCTGTTGCATATTGAGTTTTTTGTATCCCATGTTTAGGCAAGACTGTTCCGCTTTTATTGTGATTAGTTCAGTTTTTAGAGACTGAAATAAAGACACTGCGACAGTATGATTTTTTGGGGATTTCTTTTTATTTTTTGCTGTTTGATCAACAGCCTTCTTTGCTTTAGCTAATAACTTTGCAGTACCAACAAGCTTTTTACTCGTATCAGAAATAGCTTTTTTATACAACTTCTCTAGCATAACTTGATCTTTTGCGATGCAAGCTTTTACTTTTTGGATCTCTGTCATTGAATTAGAAAGCTTAACTTTTTTTGAAACAATTTTTTTCTTTGCCATGGTTTATTACTCCTTGTCACTATTAGTGTTAACTGAGTGCTTCAGTTGGGTTGCTGGTTTGAAACTAACGACAATCGCTTTAGGGATAATAAGATCTTTTCCTGTTGATGGATTGCGTCCTTTACGTTCGGCTCGAACCTTAGTAACAAAGTTTCCAAAGCCTGGGATTCCAATTTTATCTTGGCTAACCATTGCGGATGTAATTATCTCAAATGTTGCTGAAAAGACAATTTCAGCACCCTTTTTGGAAATCCCTGCTTTTTCTGCAATAGCGGCAATCAACTCAGATTTATTCATATGGCCTATCTCTTATTTCAAAACATAACATTGTTAAATATATTACCATTCATGCAGACAAAGCCGCAGAGATTTTTTGATAATTTTTATAAATACTTTTGCTATACGGTTCATTATAAATTTTCGTTCGCGAATGATAATTAGCAATACTTTTCCATGCTGAAGCCGACCTACCCTCTGCAAGATTTCTACTGATGAGCCACGCACCTACGGCTACATTCTTACAAGCATTAAATTGTAAGTCCGATCGTGTATAGCCGAATGGTGCAATGGTAGGCAGCCAAATTTCATTTATCTGCATTACGCCCAAGTCATAAGTGCCATTCTTATTATGGACAGCCTGACCATTCCTACCGTTCTCTATTTTCATAACAGAAAGGATAACCGTAGCAGACACATGATAAATAATCGCAGCCCGATTGATACAGTCTATAGGCGTATCATTAATCATTATTGGAATCATAATAAATTAGATCACTTTTTTTAGGCTGATGTTGGCTTGCTAATATGGCTCAACCAGTCTTTATCTTTTGATAAAATATATTCAGCAGCTTGTTCAAAAAAGTCATCTGTTTTCTTAACGCCAGCCCACTCACAATATTGATTAATTTTTTCTAGAATAGAGTTCTCTATGCTAATGCGTACCTGACCTTTTTCTGGTTTTTCTTTTACTTTGATAATTGCCATGACATTTTTCCTTTTAAAGTTTGACTAAAAATTTATAATAATCTTGCCTAATATTTTAGACAAAAAATGTTTTGTTTCCCTAAAAAATAAAATCTTAAAACTGTCGAAATTATACTATTTCCATTGTGTGCTGTATTCAGATTCCTAGTAGTATTGAGTTGATTTACCACACACTTCGCAATGGTGATTGCTAAAGACAATTTAAAGTATAAACAAGTGATTGCATGTGAAACCGAGTTACATCAATTTTCTCCTACTCATAAATATTTGTGCCACACTTGGCACAAGATGGCACGTCTGCGATCACCTTGCTTTTAGACTTTTTATTGAAATTTTGTGCCATATTTCTATGATTGTGGCACTCGAAATAGTCATTATGTGCCATATCTGGCACAACTGAAAAACATGGTGTGCCACGCGTGGCACGCCTACTCAACTGTTTCACCCAGAAAACCCTTTATGTATTGGTTTGCGCTTTCTTTATATTTATTTAAAATATCAATTTGTTTTTCCTTGCTACTGCCTGGTAAATTCTCAACTAAATGACGTGTTAAAAGTCGTGTTTCAAGTGCCCAGTTAAGATTTCTTTTTAGCATTTCTAGCAGTTTTTCAAAATCATTTTCACCTGTGTTCTCATTATTTTTTTCGGCAGCAGCCTCTATTTTCAATCCTAAGTCCACCAGCTCCCGAATACTGTGTGCTATCGATTTTTCCCCATTATTTTTCATGCGAACTTCAAGTTTTTCATACGTTTCATCAAACAATGTTACATTAATTCTCTTCATAATAACTCCCATTTTCATTAAATTTCACGTTCAACATCTTTATGTTTAGAGTTGGTTTTTGTCATTTCATCGTTGTGGTTTTGAGGTCTAATTGCTTTATAAGCATCAATATGTTTCATATCTTTTTGACGTATATTTTTAATCGATTCTTTTGAAAAATCGATTATCATTTTGTCTGATATAGCAGGTAATAAATGCTGGTTATGCCTAATCTTTACATGAATTTCACTACCATTTATCTCACGCTTAAAAGTATTGCGATGGTTTAACACAGGATTATGCGAAGCTCTATCTTGAGTTATTTCATACATATCTTTATATGAAATTTGTTTCTCATAATCATCTTTAATAGCATCCTTACCAATAGATTTTAGAATGTCATTATAATCTTGTTTTGGATCTGTAAGAGCAGTTGGCAGCATAAAAGTAACTTGCTTATTATGCTCAACAAGACGCTTGGAAGATTCAGCAATCACTTTGTCTATCTTGAATTCATTGCCATCATTATCAAGACAAAATATGACTTTTTCTGTTAAGCTTTTGATGTCAAGATTTTTAAAATTTGATTTGCCCAAGGTAATTTTTACATTAACTTTTTCTATTGTGACGGCGAGACTTAAACCCGTTTCTATGCCCTCTGCAATAAGAGTAGGTGCGCCCTTTTCACCTTGAATATTTACTGTAGCACCCTGCAAAGAACCAAAGGTCTGCTTTTGAATTTCAGCTATAGATTTATCTATTTTTTTGGCCGTGTCTTTATCTAAATAAGTCGCTTGCACTGCTTGTACATGACCTGATTTATCGCGTGCAACTACTAACATCGCAGGTAGTGTTTTACCGTTTAATTTTGAGTAAATTCCAGGGTGGAAGCGAATATCATCAGGATAAGTTTCCATCACAATTGCGCGATGCTCATGTAGATATTTTTCAGCTAATGTACCCTTAATGGATTGGCTTTGATCAGCGAGTTTTTTGGCGAATTCGTTTCTTTTTTTTTGCTCCCTCCCTTGTTTTTCTCTACCCATGCCTGCTTTTTCCATTACAATATTTGTTTTGGGTCGCTCATTTTTATCATCTATTTTGGGTGAAATACCTAACCATTTTGCACCGTATTCAATGGCCTGCCTCTTTTCAAGTCCTACGTATTTTTGAATAAAACTTAACATACCGCGACCGCCCTTATCGCTGAAATCATTCCACCAACCTTGCCTTTCTCCTTTAGTTGTCACCGACAAACTACCTTGATTATTGCAGAACTTTAAAAAATTACTCCCTCTTATTTTTGGTGTGCCTAGAGTATCGATAGCAATATTTTCAGCATCACGGTTCAATCCTTCTTTAATCTGTTCAACCGTATGTTTGTCAAAATAAGTCTCCTTATTTAGTTTTTCTTTTATAACAGTTCTCTTGACTGCTTTTGGTTTTTCATACTGCTGAGTGGTATTTCTATCAGATGAAGGTAGCTCTTTTTGTTGTTCTTTTGAAAAGTTTGGGCGTGGAAACTCTCCAATGACTTCAAGACTACTTAATTTATTACCCATATTTTGTTGGATCGCACGTTGCAGTTTGTCTTTATCGTCGGTATAAATACGTAACGTATTTTCAGCACGAGTAATCGTCACTAAAAAATTTTTCATGTTCATTAATTTCTTTCTATAACTCTCAAATATTCCCAGTACTGTAGAATAGGTTCCACCTTGAGCACCATAAGCAGTAACGGCATAACCATGGTCCCAATGTTGATATTTTTCATCGTGCCCATTAAAGGTCAATACACTTTTATCAGGTCGATTAACGGTTATCATCCCTTGCTCAATATGAGTCACTTTAGAAAACTCAGCGCTAAGAATTCCCTCTTTCCGATTTGAGCGTACCCATACAATTTTATCTCCTACTTTTAGAGTTCGCTCTTCTCTTTTAAAAACTTCAACGGTGTTATTAACGCTATTTTTAGCGCGCGGTACCTGCCAAATAATCTCTTTATTACTATCCTTTATTGAGCTTAACGTAAGAATGTTGTGTTCTTTATTGATGCTTTTAATTATTAAATAGTCACCTGATTTAATAGCTTTGCCAGACGAGACAGCAAACCGTAATATGTCTCCCGGTTTAAAATTCATAGCTTTGGTTCTCTCCACACCGGTCATATTTTTTGATGAAAAAACGGAAAATGAATGCGCATCACCCTTTAATAAATTCATTTCATCTAATTGTAAACGCGTTTCTGCATTGACCGCCTTTCTTTCTTTGTGACTGGATGCAATCATTTGTACATTTTCATCTTTAAGCACTAATGAAATATAATCAGTAACGATGGCTTTAACTCTTTGCTGATAAAATATTTCTTTATTTTCATCACTATTATTTTCTTTATGCTTTATTTCAATAATTGAATTATCTAAAATAGAAAAAGTTTTTGCTACATCACTCTGATAGATAGCTTGAACTGTCTGTTTTAAAATAGGATTTTTTTGGCGTTGGATATTTTTTAAATAAATGGTGGTATCTAATTTATGTTGAATAAGTTCGTGAGGTTTACCCGCTTCAATAGAGGGATTTTGCTCTGTATCTCCCGTTGGGATCACTTCCCTAAAATTTAAATCATGTGCTACATTCAGCACAGCTAGCATTTTTCGGTTAGACACCATCGAGGCTTCATCAACCACTAATATTGTCTTGCTAAAATCATGCTCTATTCTATTTTCCTGAATACGTAGCATATCCAACAGAAAACTATCAACCGTTTGTGCAGTGATACCACGCTCAGTTAACTCTTTAACTGCTTTATGGGTTGGAGCAATGCCCTGTAACGTATATCCATTACCGGATAATAATTCTTTTGCTGATAATACTGCATCGAGCGTTACGAGCATTGTAGTTTTACCCGTTCCAGCACGCCCTTGTATTGACAAAACTCGATTTTCACTTTGCGTAATAGTTTTGATCGCAGCAAATTGTTCCGGGGTTAGCGTGTTAGGATCACAGTATTGTGCGAGTATTTCATTGCTTGCAATGGGCTGTAATTTTCCTTTATCTTTATCAACAAGGGCTAAAATTTCACGTTCCATTTTAACGGCATCAGCAGTGGTCCATAATGTGCCGTCACTTCGATGACCATGCAGTAATATCCCTTCTTTTTTCATCGCAATCGATGCTTCTGTAAGCATCTCTTGGGTGACGCTACCAAGGGCATGTTCCATCGCAACGTGCATCAATTGCTTATGTGTAAAGCCTGCTTCACGCTCAGCTAAATGATTCATCGCATATTCAACTGCTTTAATCGAGTCGCGAACCAATAATAGTTTATTATTATTCCCTGTTTTTTCAGCGATATGTTTTTCAAGTACCTCATAGAAAGAATGCAGGTTTTTAGTTATCTCATCGGCTTTTGCGAGCGTCTCATGTACAGTTAATCGATCACCTGATTTTTTTTCCAGAAGTGCTGCTAATCCTTGCTGATGATCAGTATAAATCCATGCTTCTTTAGGTTGAGTAATGGCTTGATAAAACTGTCTTTGATCCGTAGAAAAAGATTTAACAGGCAATTCAGCAATTAGGTAAATTGGCTTTTCACGCGCGATGGCATGGAGAGTCGCTGCATACCCATAGTCTACGTGTCGATGATTTGGATAAGACGTATCAATCACGACTGATTTCCCTTCACTATTTTTAAGTTTAATTTTTTGCTGTCGAATTTCCAGAACTGTAAAACGTTCACCTTTTATAATTTGTTTTGGTTTAATCGAGCGATGAAAAATTAGACTCTCACCCACTCCAACCTCACGCTCTTTTTGATTAAATAATTCTATTTTTCCTGAAGCCCCTGCTACTCTCTCAGGCTGCCAAATCACTTTCTTCCCATCTGCTTTTTGCAAGACCACACGATTTGATTTTTCATTATGTTGAATGACACGCAAATATTCTCCGCAATCAACATTTAAAGAAGAATACGTTTCATTAAAACGAACAACGTAATTTTTCTGATAAGAAGAAGCTAATGTCGCCTTTCCTTGTGCTAAAAATACCGGAATTAACAGATTGAGCTTTATTGTCTGGTTGATTTGATTGTTTGCTTTTAATTGGTTATGTGCTAACACATTAAGTGCTTCAACAACACTTTTGTTTTGGCCAACTAACCATGAATTTCTGCGCTCCGTATCGTTAAGACGGGCATAGTGTTTTACCATAGCGTGATGTCTATCGTCCCTATCATCAATTGCAATAATTCTATTTCTCATTTTGTCTATCGCAGCACTCAGTTGATTAATTGCTAATGAATTAACGATGCTGTTCTTTTTAGAGGGGATTGAAATTGATTTTACGCCATGTTCTGTAACTTGTTGAAGGGATGCACCTGTTTGCTGTGGCAACAAGGTGTTCTTATTACCTAATAAAATCAATTTAGTGTCATGTATTTTATTCCACTCCGTTAATTTTGCTTTTTGATGCGTTGATAAGAGATGAGCATTATCAACAATCAACATATCAAACACTTTCCCACCAGATGCACCTTCACTAAAACGGGATAAAAATTGCATTACACTGCCGTGTCTAGGGGTAGTATCTACAATTAAGTCTTTAATCTTCTCCCAAAATGTTTGGGGGGCAAGCTTCACTTCTTTTGCAAATTGCCTGCTTCCAAGCAAACTCGGGCTTAAAATAGCGACTTCTAAACTAGCTGATTTAGAAATTTTAATTATCGATTCAATAAGCGCATCTTTTGTTGACTCTCCTTCTAAAAGAACAATGCGATCATTTCCAAAAATAGTTTTCAAG
>DHXK01000140.1:12021-13516 GCA_002413665.1 Legionellales bacterium UBA5158
TCCAAAAATAGTTTTCAAGTGATCATGGAGATCCAAATTAACTTCTTCATGTTGTGCTAAGTAGTTCGTTAAATGAAAATTCTTAACAAATGGTCTCGATAATTTATTATCTTTTAATTGAGTGATAAGGCGCTTTTCATCATCCAGCGTTGCTTTCGACATTAATACTGTTTTACCTTGTGCCTCAGATACTAAAATCAATTCTCCTCTTTCAATATTTTTATCAATACCTGATAAAAGTGAATCCATATTGATACCGTGACGAATGACATACTCTGATGCTTCGAAAATCATTTCTTCGACCGTGAATGTCGTTTTAAAAATGGATAATGATTTTGATGCTTTATCAAGTGCTTCTAATACACGATGATCTGGCTTTTCAGTTTGTAGTAGGTCATTACTAGGTGTTTTGTTTTTAAGAAGAGAATTGTCTAGCACTATCTGGTGATCGAACTTTATATCTCTTGCATCATTCAGCCACTGCTCTTTAAGTTCTGTGCGATCAATATTATCTTTAGCACTTCGTGTCACAAAAGTTGCCATGGCCGCGGCTTTCCCGCCCGATAGACCTTTTTTTTCAAGCTGATTTTTTATTTGTTGACGGCGTTTTGAAAAAGATTGAATTGCATCAGGTGAAACTCCTGCAATTTCAAATATGCCAGATTCCGTTTCTGTTGTTATTTCATAGCCTAATTGTTTTACTTTATAAGCCATTTCGGCTTCATAAACTTTTGATAAATATCGATTGAAGTGACGTACACGTTCAATAAAGCCATTTATTTCACCTTGTGATTTTTCATCATAACGGCCAATTTGCGATGCCAGTGATCGCAACTTTCCATCCGTACGTTCTGTGATATTCATAACCACCGCATGCGTGTGCATCTGTGGGTCCTTCGCTCGCGATAAATCATGATGATAAAGAGCAGCTATTAAATTGCCGGTGTTTTGATAGCTTATTCCTTCTGGTGTGTTTACACGTGCTTGAGCGGCACTTCGTTCAATGTGACCTAAGGTGACTAAAACAGCTTCTCGGTGTGCCTCAATTAATCGCTTATCCCCACCAATATAGGCCATCATAGAAACAGATTTGGGAGCACTTAAGGTTAAGTCCCATCCTGGACGATGTTTTATTTCACCTTCAACGACTTTACCTAATTGCTCACCACTTGGAAGCTTACCTTCTAAAAGTGAAATAAACTGTTTCTCATCTACTACCCCTGATAGCTGCAGTTTTTTAGCCCCTTTTCCCCACCACTCACTTTGTTCTATGCCCTCATCACGCGTGTAATAATTATCGACTTCACTATAGTAGTGACTGGCTTGTCCAACATTTTTAATAACACTAGTCGATAGCATGGTTTAGCTCCCTTCAAGATCGTGAGCGTGATCTTCATCAGATGGTGATTGCTGTGTTGCTTTTTTTTGTTTTTTATTTTCTGGAACTTTTTTTGTAGGTAATTTCTTTTGATTAGTCATTGGTGGTTTCCCGCAC
>DHXK01000140.1:13670-27921 GCA_002413665.1 Legionellales bacterium UBA5158
TCATTGGTGGTTTCCCGCACTGTTCGATAAGCTCATCCATTTCTTTCATATTCTTTTCATCAAAATGTCTCAACACGAAACCGGCATTACGCTTTTCACGATGCTTATAAATAAAATCAACGGGCGTAATTGGAAAATCACCTGGCAGCCTTATGTAAGCATATAAATCACCGAGTGACATGATTTCAGAATAACTCACAACAGGTTTTCGGGTTTCAGTATGACTAATAGAGATGCCATCGCGCATGGTATTTGCACCATAAGACGTGCCTTCATTCACTTCATCCTTGATCGTCTCATCAAAATTTTCAGCTGACCATTTTGCAATATTTGGATCGGGCTGGCGAAACATAGCACGGGTATTAATAAGAGATGAAATTTCACGTGCGCCTTCTTGTCCATATAATTTAGCAAGCTGGGCATAATTTTGAAGACCAATGACAGCACAGCCACCAAATTTACGTGCCTCAGAAAGCGTTTGAGTTAAGTAAGGGAGTTGCTGAAGACTGGTGACTTCATCCAGAATTAGCCAGATACGTCTATCTGCATTAGGCGGTAAACTCAATAGTGCATTGACGGCTATATCAAGCCACGCTGTAATCAATGGTTTGAGTGTTTCGTGCCTATCGCCTAGGGACGTCACAAACAGCCAATTTGTTGCTCCTTCATTTTGTATCCACGCTCTAATTGAGAATGGATTATCATCATCTTTAATATATTTCATACTTTTTAAATAAGTCGCGAGGACTGACTTGATTGAAATGGCAGTTTTTTCAATTTTGTCAGAAACTAATGTTTCAGCTTCAGTGCCTTTCAAATAATTTTGTAGTAGTTCTAGATCAGCCGTTAACAAATGACGTAATAATTTCATCACACTGCGATCTGGATCTTTACGCATTTCAAAAGCTGCTGCTGAAAAAATAGTACGTGCTGCATTCACCCAAAATGGATCAGATGTTGAAAGGGGCATAGGAATTTGAGCCGCTGCTAAACTATCAAAGTCTGCAGAATCTCGACATTCCCGCCACAAATGCCAAGATTCACCGCGTGTATCCATAGGATTTAATATGACGTCATGATTGGGTCTATAAAATTCTTCTAAAAAATTACAACTCTTATCATAAATAATTGCACGATCCCCACGACGACGAATCTGTTCAAGTAATTCCTTAATACCATTGGATTTACCGGAACCAATTGTTCCGTGAAATAAAATATGTGATGTTTCCTTATTTTTTATAAGAGGTAACCCTCCTAATACTAAATCAGAAGCCATGTTTTGTTTTTTTATTAAGACAGCAACAGTTTCTTTAGATGAAATGGTATCCCCCTTTAAAAGGGTATCTTCCGTTTGTGATTCGCCACGTTTTTTAAGCCATCGTGAAATTCCAAACAGTGTGATCAATACAGTAATTAGTCCAGCAATGATTGCGCGCATTAATTTTGCAGTCACATTGCGCATTACTGCTTTTACAAGTGGGGCTTGATTGATGTCGCTGTATTTAACTTTTGTTTTTGTACCATCAGGCTGATTAAATTCAGTAGCCGTGTTTTCATTAAAAAACGGAATAAAAGTAGACCAGGTATATTCAACAAAAACATAACGTTCGTATTGAGTCACTGTGACCCAGGTAAAAAAACCTGTTACAAGAATAAATATGAGTGCTACAGCTAAGATTACCTTATTGGTAATTTGAATAAACATGCGAATGTTATGAAGCGTAATTTGTCCGCCACGCGTGTAATTTTTAATGTCAGATGCTTGCTTCATTATTCTTTATCCCTTTTTAGTGCTTACGATCTTGATCATGATTTTTAGTATCAATGTCAAATACAAAGTCATGCGCTAATCCGCCATGACGTTTTTGTGTCTTTTCCTGTTCGACTTGAGTTTTTATAACCTCTCCTGCTTGATTAACTTCTTTATTAACCTCGGCAACTTGATGTCTATGTATTGCTTGGTCATTTTCCACTTGTTTTTTGATTGAATGATCAACTAACTGATTGGGAATAAGTCCTTTAGACACTCCCTGCTTCCCTATTGCTGACCGATTTTGTTGATTAACTTGATGGATGACATTGTCATCTTTAATAGATTGATTATTTTGATGATAGATTTTTTCAACAGCTTGAGATGATGAAGGAAGATGATGCTGACCTGGTTTTTCTAAACCATCGAAATGCTCTTTCATAAATTGATTGATGTATTTATCGCGTAATTCAGGTGTATGCATGACTGCGGCCACAGACGAGGTGCCCAGTGTCCCAACACCATCTCTGTTTGGCTGCTTAGCAATAAATTCTGTCAATTCTTGTTGGCCTGCGATACCCACTCTTGAAGCATATTCTTCGGCTTTGCTTGCATTAATTCGATAGGTATCTGCTTGTTGCAAATTGCTTTGCATGTCTTGTCTATAGCTTTCGGCTGTATCAAAAGAGGCTGCCATGCTATCAACTAAGCGATTGCCTTCCTCATTATTGGTGCGTAAACTTTTATCTTGAGCTGCGCGTGCAATCGTATCTACATTTTCTGAATAATGTTCATTATCAAGAAATGCTTTGGCTTCTGAATATAAATTCCCTTGATGGGTAGAACTATTATGGGTTGCTGTCCGTGATCCCCCTAAACTCCCTGACAGTGAGAAATCCGCACTCGCTTTTGCTCCCACTTGAATAGGTGAAAATCCATCGCCGCCACTACTTTTTCCAACAGACGCTCCAATGCTGCCGGATAAGCCTGCTTTACCATCGGCATAAATACTTGCGGCTAAATTAGCTGCCTCATCTGTTGAAATATTAAGTCTGTTCGATAAATCATTTGTAATACCTTTTACTTTATTAAACGCATTTGTGACGCCTGATGTGGCATTAAGACTCCAGCTTTCGCCGCTTGCATCTGATTTATTTAAGTGATTTGCAATGTCATATGCGCTCCGTAGAGCGGCATTTGTTGCTTTACTGTAATTATTATTATCTTGTTTTGCAGCTGAGGTTGCGTGATCTGCACCTTCTGTGAAACTCGTGCGGTACGCATTTGAAAAATCAACGGATGCACCAATATTTGAAATGGAATTTTGCATATTGACAGCTTCATTGCCATTAGGCATAACAGAGAGCTGTGAACCATCAGCAAGCTGCAGCATAGAGGCACCTGTTGATACCCGTGCATTCGTATCAACGTGATTATTTGATGTATTAAATGCGTTATGGTTACCAAAATTGGTATTACCAAACCCGATGTTCCCAGTCACCGCCTCACCTGCACCTACACTTGCAGCACTTTGTGTCATTCCTCCTACATATTGCGATACCTGTAGTAATGAGTGCATTCCCCACAGCAAACCACCGGCAAGTGCTGGGACACTCATGGATAAATATCCCGCAAGGCCTGCGATATCAGTATTAACTTGCAGTAATCCAGGGAGGGTTTGCAACGATATGATTTTACCCGTGGCAGCTAAACTTTCTCGCTGCGCATAATAAGATACGGTTAGATTCAATACGGCATATAGAGGCGGCCATAATTGTACCCAAACTAAAGTATAGAGATAACTTTTTAGCGTTGCTGCTCCAAAGGGAAAAACAGAAAGCAAAACAACAAAAATAAATGAGCCATACAAAATTAATTCTAGATTATTTTTAATAAGCGGAAGCCAATAAGCTGCCATCTCCCCGACTGTGGTGTTTGTTAAACGCTTTTGTTCTTGTCCTCTAACAAATGCATAGGATTGTAAGGCCGCCGTTGCATTCAAAGTTGCACCCATCCGTAATACACCACGTTCAATGGCATTCGCCAACAACGTTTGCTTCATAATTTTGTCAGCCTGCCCAGAAACAGATGTCAAATATCCAAAACTAATATCTAAATATTTTTTCAATTGTTCTTTAGGATCTGTCGCACCCGAAAACAGACGAGAACCGTAACGTTGTTTTGCATCTTCTACGGCATTTACCCAATCTTGCGTAAGTTGCGTGACACTATCAGAACAAGTAGTAAATTGACTTAATTGAGAGGCATCCGTATAAATAAACCCTCTAGCAGGTGATGCTCTTTTTGTAACAAGGGCCCAAATATTTTTTTCTTCTAACAAATCATTCATCGAATATTTTTTAAGTAAGATATCGTAAAAAACACACTGATGTATGAACCCTTGAATGTTTCCATCAAAGCGGGCATCCGTTATCTGAAACTGACTTGCTGCTCGAACCATTTCTGATGCAAATATCATCCCGTTTTTTTGATAGCGCAGATCATCAGGCATAGTAAAATTCATTTCAGTTAATTGCGTCAGCACATCACTTAAAGATGTTGATACACTGGCAAACACGGCTAATCCTAAAGGAACATGATCAACGGTATACGCTTTGGGTGGGTCTCCTGATACTCTATCGATAATTTCAACGGTCACTTGCGGCAAAAAAAGGATATAAATAACTACATAGACGGATGCTAACCATTTAATAATCTCTGATAGATCACGCTTCATCACATAACTGAAAAGAACGGATGTACCTGCAAGTAATATAGATAATTTAATTAAAGCAGGATAAGTGCCGCCTCCTAAACTTAAACAAATTGCTTTAAAATATTGATAATATAAATCGCCATTTCCATAAACAATGATTGATAACGTTGTCATAATCTTTTACCTCAACCCTTTTGCCCAAGATAAGGTGTTTGCAAATTCTGACGATAAATCGCCTGCTAACATGCGTTCAATAGTTTGGGTTTGTTGTATCAATTGAACGGATATTGCTAATTGCCCATATGCATTTTTTCTCTGGAGTGATAACGCATCCATTTCTTTTTCTATACCAGGCTCAATTTCAGATAAAATTTCATCAGGATATGGCAGTGCTGCAACGCTTGCTTTAATAATGGATAACGATTCATGCAAATATTGATATAAAATATCAGCAGCAATAACATCTGCGTATTCTTCAACATCCGGTAAATTACCGTCTTTCAAATAAGCGACTTGAACATTTAACATCTTATAAATAGGTAAGCTTGTGGCTTGTAATAATGCTTTTTCATCATCTGAAAGCGCTGTATCACTTTGTATTTTTTCAGTCATGCTGCGGAGTAATTTAACCACACGACTTTTGAATGCTTTGTCTGCTGATATAATAATGACGTGATTGTTTTTTGGATTCAAACAGCCATCAGTATCGGTAGTATCACATCTATAAATTGTCGCTTTTCCACCTTTTAATAACGCTGTCACTAAATCATTATTTTTAATGAGTGCAGGATAGGTGTGATGTTGCATACCCGATGTTCCATCTTCACCGGCACCTTTGTAGAGAACAACCGTACCTGAAAATGACATAAACAATTCAGCGAGTTCCGTATCACTTTGTAAAAACGCGCGTTTCTGGACTGCTTTCCAAACAATATTGCCATTATCAAAAATTAAATTTTTAAATCGAGAGTCTTGTTTTCCTGCATCCATAGCCTTATCGTCGTGACCGTTAAACCCGCATTCCTGACGCGCTTGTGCCCAACTCGAAAAAATATTTTTACTGGTGCCAATATCCTCACAGATTCGCTCGTGTGCCTCTCAAGTTTTAGGCCAAGCACCACCCACTAAACTTTCCGCCATTTCGCAGGAATTAAGGTTTCCTTGATTAATTTTATTTGTAAAGTCAGTCCAATATTTCATTACATTCGCAAGTTCAGGGGTCGCTGTTTCTAACGCCAACGTAAAAGCATACGCGCCAGCACTATTTAAAACTCCCTGTAGCATTTTTGTGATTTCATCGGCATTAATTAAGGAGATACTACCTGCAAAAACATCAATACCACCACAACCCGATCTAACCGATGGCAAACTATATTGCATGATTTGCACATCACGAACTTGGTTACGCGCACTGAAACTACCACCCGTGTAATATCCTGCTTGTTGCCCATGATAAGCATTAGGTGAGGTTGTGGTGGCGGAATACCCTAATTTATTAAAATAACTATCCAGGTCATTATTGATATCAGCAAAAGCTGGACTTGTGATGCTAGACTGGCATAAAAATACTAAAATTATGAAGAGAGTTTTTTTAATCATTCTCGAACATCTCCATCAAAATGCGTTGCGATATCCAGTATTCTCTTCTTTAAATCGGTTAAACTAATTAACCCGTAGGTAATAGGAAATGCTTTATTGGTATAGGGATTAACAGCAAAAAGAGAAGGTTCAACCGTTACATGAAATTTCTGCGCTTGTCCTTGATTAGTAAAAGAGTTTGGAAATTCAGGGAGCGAAATACCATCTGTAGTAATAGGAATTACTTTTATTCCATACATTTCTGCAAATTGTTTAACGGTAGATGCAAATGCGCGGCAATACGGACACGTACTTCGGTAGAAAAAAAACAACCCACTTTATTTTGCTAGAGCATGAATTACCTCTTCTTCTTTTTTACTTTCCTGATCAGATGCAATCATCTTTGCAAAATTGTTTGTAGGATGCTTTATCGAATAATCCAGTTGTGGATTTTCTAATAACACGGCTTGCCAAACATGCGAAAAAGCTTTTGACTCAGCTACAACTTGTTGCTGCATCTGAATATAATTTTTAACATTCTCTTTCGTGGGCTTTTTGCGAGCGGTGTATAAAGCCCGCAATGTCGCTTTATTCTCCGCATTCATTTGGTCAAGTGGGTCGGTAAGTTCTGCGTCATCCGTATCTTGATCCACTAAATCATTGTACCAATGCCATCCTGGAGGACTCAATTCAACAGGTTCGCTATCAGCATATGAAATAGAAATTGAAATAAATAACATCATCAACGCAGTTATTACGGATATAATTAAAGCACTGCATTTTTTATTGATTTTAATCCTCATGTGATTTCCCTTCATCAATAAAATGTTTCATCTTCTCTTGTATGCGCTGATTTAGTTTAGTTTGATCTTCAATACTTTGATTTTTAGCAATGTCATCGTAAAATTCTTTGAAATCAATTTTACTAAAATCAATTTTTTGCAATTCATCTACCGTCAAACCTGAACAAACAGGATCTTTAGCATCGCCAACATCATGGTGTAATTGCTTTTCTGCACCTTGTTCTTGAATGATGCGCACGAGTTTAGTGGGGTAAGTACAATAGGATTTTATTTTTTTGAGACAAACATCCCCTACACAACCTTCTTCATATCGTCCGATGTAATGCGCTAAGCCATTTTCTTTTGCATGCCCTAATTCTTTTTCATCCTTGTTACAATTGAGCAAGTGGGTATTCACTAACCAGCCATCATCTGCACAACAATAGGCAGCACCCAGCATGAAATTGCGGCAAGAGTGTGCTTTTCCTGCAAAGATGTAGTGCTGATCAAATTGTTTGGCGGCATCAAGAGATCCTGATAGCGTAGAAACAGCTTTTTGAAAATCTGCATCGGGCTGTTTTTGATGCTTAACGCAATCTCCATCTAAACAATATGACTGACCGTTACAAATAATACCGGTATCTTTGCACTGTTTAATCGGACAACGATAGTTACGCAAATAACGAGAACATCCACCGTCTGTTCTTTCCTGACAAATAGAATTAATTTGTTCACAACCAAGGTTTCGTAGCGGCGCGCACGTTTCAGTAGATAGATTTTTAGCATTACAAAAATAACCTGACTCTTTTTCCCAACAGTCCCGTGTGACTGGAATGGTTTGAAATATGCGAGTGGCGCTGGGTTGCACACATTGCTCTGACTGAAAGGTGCAACTTCTTGCACTAGCTAAGCCTAAACAGCCATCATCCCAACGGTCTTCTGGCACATAGTTAATTGTGGATGATATGATGTCTAATTGAAGGTCTTTTTGATGTCCGCTTGATATATGAATATTGAGTACTAATCCATTACTACAGGAAGGAAAATCAATAGAATCTAAGTGAGAGGCACCCTGCTCAGATACAATCTTACCCTGTAATGTTTTACAGTCTATATTGCTCGGTAGCCGTCCATCTAAACTAAAGCTTGCATCATGGGGTCCAAGAAAGATGACCTGGCCATTAACCACATTAATGGTTAATCCTGCATAAGAATGGTCACGCACTGATAGATGAACACTGAGAGGATAATGCGTATCGTTCTAATGTGGGATTAAATCGATATTTAATTTCTTTTTGCAATATTGTAAAACACTTTCAGGTGCTTCTTCACATTGCTTTTCAGAGTATTCCGTCATACAACTTTGTTGTTTTGTACAATCGATAAATTCATCCGTAATGCCATGAACGATATCATATGCATGATCTTGTATTTCACTCACTCTACTTATTTCATTTGCCAGTGCTTGCTTGTCTACGAATTGTAGGTTTTCATCAACTTTTCGTATGGCTTGTGCCGTATCATTATTGTCTGTTTCACGAACCGCGTCTTCTTTGATAGGAGTCGCAACTTTTGTCACATCATCATAATAATGAGATTGAATGGGGGATTTATTATAGTTCTCAAACGTATTTTCAGGTTTAAAATTATTTAATCCATCTTTCATTTGCTGTTTATGACTTGCTGCCGAATTTAATCCTTGTTGAAAAGCATTATCAAAATCATTTTGCGATGCAAAAGAAGAAAAAGCATACGACAATGAAAAAACTCCAATGCAGATGGCAAAATAAAAGATGCACTTATTCATGCATTGCTCCCCGCAAGATGCTGCTTGCACGCGTTGCAATCTCCGATAAGGCATCATTTTCAGCAGCTATCTTTTTTAATGCAAAATCCAATGTCACATCTCCATAAATGACATCGTAATTTTCAAGGCAGGATTGACTTGGTGCACATTCATTTTCATTCCATACCACTACAGCCGGAACTTTATTAATTTGAAATCGTCTAAACAATGTTGGATCAATTTGTACTCCGCCATGATTGTCCTTGGTCAATTCAGCCATTTTTTGGATCGTAGCTTTAAATGAGTTATTAACGAGACCGCGAATGATGACCGGCGCATGTATGATTTCTGCTTGGTGCATCATAAGTTTTAAACTTGTTTGAGGCATCGAGAAAGAAACAAAAATAATAATAGGTGCGGGCTGCATTGATTTTAAATCCGCACCAAAAATTTCTATGGAGGTCATCATACCCATCAATGAAATTAAGCTGACTAAACACACTTTAAAAATCATAAATTATCCCTATTTGTGTTCACGAAATGCTATGGGCGCATTATCAAAAACATGTGTATGTGCTATACGCCAATTGTCTTCCTCTATAAATTCTTTATGCCTTTTAGCTTCATCTTGACGACTGTCTTCATCAAATTGTTTGAGTCTTTCATTTATAAGTTCCTCATCTCGAATTTTCCATTGCTTAGGTAATTCAACAAAATCTCGTTTCAGTTTTTCTTCTAGTTCTTCCATTTTTTTTGCCGTATCTTCCTGAAAGGAAAAAGCTTTATTTAGGTGATTTTGTACATCTTCATCAAATTTCTTTTCAAATTTTTCTTGTTTTTCTTTTATTGATTTTTGTTTATCCTCTGCATTTACAATATTGTTATGAATAATCTGTTGATCTTTTTCAAACTGAGTGTTGAATTTTTCATAAGTTTTTTTCATTTCACCGACAAAAAACCAAAATGTTATTTCTCGTGCAATCCATATCGATAAAAAACTAATTGCCAAAACACCTATAATTTTTTTCCAGGTCAACATAGTAGAAATTTGATTAAAGCTCATCGTGATCCTCCATAAAATTAAAAATTACAGCATGCAACAATTGCGTTTTCGCCATACTAAATATCCAAAGTCTTCTCCATTAAACGGATACTCATGGCCTGCACCCCAGCTCATGGTCGTCGCACCAAATGGATGACAACCACCACTCCCCGTAGTCGGTACAGGATTCACCATCTGGTAGCGATAACGTGATTTAGGCATAAAAATCGAAGGATACAATTGACAAAGTGGCGCTCCATCTACCCCTGCGCTTTCCCATAGCAAACCTTCACGGTGCATTTTGAATGCCATGCGTTCTGTTAGTAACGTACTGGCTTGAACACCGCCTATATGCTCTTGTACATGGCCTGTCATGGGATATAGACTCCCTTGCGCGCCACCGCACCAAAAAAGATAATCTATAGGGCCTATCGTTGATGCTGCTAAACTATCAGCAGCGCATGCAGCTTGTGCAATGGGATTACCAAAAAGTATGGCTTCTGGATTTAAAATAAAACTCCATTCATCATCGCGCCAAGTGGGATCCAATTCAGTGAGATAAGCTATATCTAAATCGCCTGTTTCAAGGCAAAGCCCATCCGTGATAACTTTCAGCCAATAAAGCAAAGGGAACCGGTACCAGTGCACATAATAAAAATCTGTATTGTGATCGCCATTGGCCGTTTCTACCGTGCCTGTTCCAAACGATGACCCCATATTAAGTTGTAAACCACCCAGATTGACTAAACAAAAAGGTTGACGCGTCACATCCACTAAAGCCATTGGCTCCCAGAATCCAATGCTGATTCCAACACGCGGAAAAGGTGTCCCACAAGCGCAAACAGGAGACGAAGGATTAGATGAATTATCAGGAGTATCACTTGAATAAACTGCAACACTTCCAATGGTGATTGGAAATAAACAAGACCAGCAGACATCCGTAATGGGATTCACAAATGATCCATGACACAGCTCACCCGCATAGATGCTTCCCACATTTGCCATGACCACAATAAACGCAAAAGAAATGCGATTAAATAAACTCATTATCTTGATAACCCATGATTAAAGTTCATATACCAAAGAGTACAAAATAAAAGTACAATCCCTGTTAGACATAATGCCAAGATAAAAGTATCAACCACACCCAAGACAAATCTCTTTATTTTCGATTTCATATAACAAGCTCCGATATTTTTAAATGTAACTTATCTTGTTCAACTATTGCGGGAACATGATGTATGCCAAAGCGGGAGGTAAGACGTCCTTCCTGATCAAAGTAAATGGGCTGATGAAATATTTTTTCTTGTGATGACACTGAACCGTTTACTAAGACTAATTTAATTTTATTTAAATATTTTTGGTTAAGATTTTTTATCCATTTGACTTGCACCTCATCATCGGCATCATAAAAAAGCATTGCAGTATGAAGTTGAACAATCGCCAATGGATTAACAAGAGTGCCGGCTTTTGCAAATACATTACCGTCTTTGTCATGTAAATCATAAGGCACAATCACTGACGGATCGTAATTCCAGATACGATGTTCTGTTGTCTTCGTAATAATGGTAAGAGGCGTAGGTCTATCTATGTGTTTGCTCACACGAGCTTGGACATTTTTTTGTATGCCCTCCCACTCTCCATTTTTATTCATGAATGCTAATCGATGCTCTATAAAAGATAATAAATCTTCTTCCTCTATATGATAGGTTTGTCCCACTACACCGATCTCTTTTGAAAAAGCACCCACAGAAAATACAATGGAAAATATCAGAAAAAGGTTCCTAATCATGATATGATTTATTTTATTCTTACTTGTTATAATAGGCATTGCTTGATCACGCCTTCATCTTTTGATTAATGGCATCCGTATAATCCGTACATCCAGATATAACAGCCTCACTTGGCAGAAGAACTGCATTATTTTTTTCAGAAAAAACACTTAGTGTCTTTTCAAGTTGTTGGCCAAACACTTTGATTTCACTTTTTAATACGCCATCAGATATTTTCTTATTAACTTCGCTTTGAGTAAATTGCCTAATAATTTTTGTAATATTAACGGTTGCAATTTGCTTAGGTTGAGGGCGAATTTCATAGCTGATACCTAGAACAAACATGGCGCCTAACATGCCAAATAAAAATGAATGCGCAACTCCAAGCGTAAATAATGTTTTGAAATAGCCTTTAACTGGCATGGGTAAATTTCCTTGCAACAATTTCAATAGCATCGCAGAGTGAATAGCCTTGTTTTTCTAATAATTGCACCGCATCAAATTCCTCACCTTTAGATGAATACAAAATACGAGAAAAAGGATCGAGCATTATGCGATGCACAGAAAGTCCAGACGGACTTTTAATAATGCATTCTGAATACTCATCAGTTTTCCTTAACGATTTAAACAACATCTCGCTCATGGGATTTAAAATAAATTTTTCACTTTTTGCCAATAGTGCGATTGACTCTTCTTTTTGACCCATCACTATCATGTAATCTGAATTATCATAAACAGCCATCGTGGCATTATTTTTAAAGTAATCTTCAATCGCTTGAGCAATCGCAACTAGGCTCCCTGTAAAGCGTCTTACGGTTCTTGCATATTCATTAATAAATTCACTCATGCCATCACTCTGATCGTCAAAATGCTGCCAAAATTCATCTAGAATAAGTGTCTTTTTAATTGTTCTTTCACCGAAATACATGGTCTGATTAATTTGAAACATCAACACCATCATAACAATACGACGCAATGCTTTTTTATTCTTAAGTTCTTGTAATTCAAGAACTACAAACGAATTTGAAAGATCAATGTTAGATTTGCCTTCAAAATAGCGTTCATACTTACCCCCTTTGATGTAGCTGGATAAAAGTAAATAAAGATTTTTGCAGATCGAAGATTCTTGAGAAGTTAACCATTCTGCAATGGTTGTAATAGTGGCCTCATTCCCTTTTAGAAACCATGCGGCTTTTATTGCTTGTTCTAAATACGCATTTTCTTCATCATTGACGCGACTGGTAGGACGTGCCATTGCAGCCAGCAAAGCATTTAACAATTCCCGCGTTTCTTCAAAATCACTGATATAAGTAAACGGGTTTATACATATTACATTTTCAGATTTAAATTCAATAAAAGTACCACCCAGTATGTTGCAAAGTTTTTGGTAAGAATGACCAATATCAATTACCCAAACTTTATTGCCAGCACTTCTTAATCCAAAAACATATTCTAGGCTGAATGTCGTCTTTCCTTTTCCAGAGGGTGCGGCAATGACAACATTAAAATTACCATTTTGATTATCAAAAGGTGAGAATGCGGCGAGTTGTCCGCGACGACCTGCTAATAAAAGCATCGGTGTTTCTGTACCATTCCACTCTCCTATTAATGGCGAAACGTTTGCTGCGTTAAAAGCAGTGATTGTTTTTAATCGGCCAAATAGTTTCATATCGGTATACATACCTTCTGTCATTCGCATCGGCAATGCAGCCAACAAGGATTGCAGTTGTAAATAGCGGGTCTTTTTTAATTCCCAGCCGTTAGAGTCAAATAAATTTCTTACTTTTTTTTCAGCAACATCTGCCTCATTTTCTTTACAGAAAAGAATAATTTGAAAATGAGTTTTAACTAATTTATCGCCTTGCTCTAATCGATCTTGAATATGCTGTAATTCTCTGTGTTTTTTAGGCAGTAATCTGCTAAAACTCGATTGTTTACTGTTAGCGGTCTTTTCTGAATTAATCGATTTTACTGTTGTAAATAGTGATGATAGTTCTGAGTCTTGTAAGCGAATCGAAAATGAAAGCAGAAACGGGCAAGGAATCTGAAGAAATGGATTATACAATTGTCCAATAGCCTCTTCCATCTGCCATAACACTGCAGATTCCGAAAAGTTTCTAACGGTCAATGCTCTTACATCAAATACTTCTTTTTCATTTTCTATCAGTAGACGATCTTTGTATACACGCATACTATATTCTGGATCTATCACTTGCATAGATAAAGAATCATGAGGATTCCATCGTTGTTTTGTTGGATTAACATCGGATGAAGGATGTAAAATATCTGTTATGACACTAATAAACTGTTCTACATCAACTATTTTTGTAGAAAAATTAATTGACTGCATTGTACTTTTTATATCTTCTCGTAATCGAACCAGTTCTCTCACTAAATTTTGATCTTTTTTTGCAGGAAGAGAGACAGATAGAAATAATCGAAAATCTCTTAACAACATTATGCCTTGTGAGATTAAACTTTGATGTGCTCCTTTCTTTAAATATTCAATACGTTTTTTTGCAATCAACGCATATATATCACCTAATCCAGAACGGTGTTTTTCAAAATTATTTAATTTCTCACCTATTTTATCAGATCCCCAAAGCATAATTTGCAAATCTGCATTCTTAGGCAAAACATCAATCAAAATGCTCGTAAATATTTTAGCTGTTTCTTCACTTGCTCCCGTTAAAGCTGCCGCTTCTAAAATAAAACCCTGGCTTTGTTTGTTATGAAATATTTGTGTCATCGGGTCATAGGTTTCGTAATGCAATATATTATTAAATGATGCATAATCAAATGAACTGAGCGTGATCACACAATTT
>DHXK01000287.1 GCA_002413665.1 Legionellales bacterium UBA5158
GAAGCATGGGGCAGATGAAATTTTTAAACTCTCCGATCCTGCAAAACCAGGAAGTTTCATCTGACCCGTTGCTTTTATTTTCTTAGACGGTAATGTAAAGCATAATGGAAGATGTACTAAATAATATGGATAATATCATTCATCAAGTCACTAACCTATTACCAAAGAGTTTTTCTCAACAAATTAGCGAGTCTATATTTGCTGGAATGCGCCAAGTTAAAATCGCTGTGTTATATCGAAAAATCAGGCCTAACGAGATTACCTGTAAATACACAAAAAAACAAAAAGTAAGCTCTAATTACAAAACCCGGCGAAACTTGAATCCAGCATCAAATTAATAGAGTTAAAATACAAGTAACATCTACCAGATACTTACCTGTTTTACTTCACAAAATTATTAAAGGATATTTTTATGGATGATACCACTAACAAATTTACAACAGATAACATAACCTCTCCACCACACATTGATCCTGTTACACCATCAATTATAAATAACGTACTATCAGCAATTGAGCCTTCCTGGAAAGAATCAAATTATGAGGAAAAGGTAAATGAATTTTTAAAATACCGTCAACAGATGCTTGAAAATGACATTAAAGAGCAATTCAAAACAATTCAGGAAATTATGCAACGTTTGTGTGATTTAGATAGAGATGTTTCTGATAGAATCAAAAGCAATCAGTTTCAATCGTTAGTTCAACGCTGCTTTAGAGATTGGTCAGGAATTAACAGCGAATCCAAAAGAGAATATATAAGAAACATGCTTGTCAATGCAGCTTCATCTGGTGTATCAAACGATGAAGTAGTACGTTTGTTTATTGACTGGATTAATCTTTATTCCGAACTCCATTTTCAAGTTATTAATTGCATATACCGCAACTCAAAAGGTATAAGTCGAGGTCAAATATGGCAGGAGCTTGGAAAAAATATTCCTAGAGAAGATTCTGCTGATGCTGATCTTTATAAATTGCTAATAAGAGATTTAAGTACCGGCAGTATTATTAGACAACATCGTCAAACAAATCATTCAGGGCAGTTCATTTCAACCTCAAAATCCAAATCAAGAACAAAGTTATCAACACATGAATCTGCATTTGATTTCACAAAAAAATATGTACTCACTGATTTAGGAGAACAATTTGTGCATTATGCAATGAGTGAAGCTTCTATAAAGATAGAACATCAAATATAACATTGGTAATTAATGAAAACATTCCATCAATGTCGAACCCTTTATTAATGGATGTAATAATCATTTATGAAAATTAATGAAAAAATTAAGAAATGTGTTGCCTTTTTACAATTCAAAATGGCAGACAATACCTGTAAATATGCTGGCACATGCTTTTTTGTTTTTATTCAAGAACAACAAACTTTTGTTATCACAGCAAAGCACGTTCTTGAGGGGGTCAAAAAAACCGGCCTAGACGAAATACTTATTAGAGTTAACTTAAAAAATGGAGAAACTGACACAATCACCACAAAAATTTACGACTGGGTGAGCCATGAAGACGAGAATGTTGATATCGCCATCCATAAATTTAATTTTAAAGATAATTATGATCATCTTTTTTATCCTAAGTCCTCATTTTTAACTAACGAACTTATTAAAACAAATGAGATCGATTGTGGAGATGAAGTATTTATTACTGGTTTATTCAAGCATCATGCAGGAAATATCAAAAATTCACCTATAGTACGCATGGGTAATATTGCATTGATGCCAAGTGAAAAAATCCAAGTAAGACAGCTTACAATAGATGCATATTTAATCGAATCAAGATCAACGGGCGGACTTAGTGGATCGCCAGTATTTGTCAATTTAGGTGACGTAAGAAAGTTTGGAAATGAAGTGAAGCATGCACAAGGTGAACATATTCCTCTTTTATTTGGCTTAGTTTGTGGACATTTTGATTCAACACATGAGGAAATCGATGCAATTACAGATAGCACAAGAAATCAAGAAAAAATAAATGTAGGAATTGCGATCGTTACTCCAGCCGCCAAGTTAGCCGAAATGCTTAATCCCTATGGGACACTACTTGATAACTCGGAAAAATGAACACTAACAATCGAATTTAACACCTTACAATAGCATCATCAAGCCTGTGAAGCTGGTGTAACGTACTAACATATAAGATAGTCTTAGTCGTTATATGTTAGTACTTGAACACCATTTTCTCTTTCATTTTTTACAACATTTTTTAAATTTCACACCACTTCCACAGGAACAACGCTCATTGACACCCATCTTATTTTTCTTTTTAACCCCACCTAAAATTCTTTTCTGCTTCAACAAATTACTCTTAACAAGATCGTCCATGTTATTGGATTGCGCCCAAGGATATTCACCTTTTATTACCAACCTCAATCCTCCATTGTCTGGATGAATACATAACCCATACCAACTTTTAGCTTTTTCAATATACTTTCGCATCTCACAATGTATACGCAGTTGCTCCATTGCTTCTTTGACCGGCCTAGTGTTTGAATGAACCGTAAAACCAGTTTCTTTCTTACCTATCGACATACTAAGATCACTCGAAGAATGATCTCTTCTTGATTTTGTTAAAATTTTCTCAAGATTAGTTTCAATTTTATCAATCGAATCTTGCCCCAAAGTCAAAAGTAAAAAACCAAGATCAATCGCAACTGGATCGTCTAATTTGCCAATCAATTTTAATATTTTTCCAAGATGACCATTCATCAATTGAGCAACAATACCATCCGGGGTTGATTTGCCTGCTATACCCAACCGCCTTACCATCATGGCTGAATCTATGTCACTACTGACACTGTCGTGGAGAGAAATAAACTGATCATGTTCCAACCAAGGATTATGTTTCATAAAAAATGAAAGGATGGTTATCTCATGATGCGCCAATATCTTATCCATGTAGTTGGTTCGTCTATTTACATAACTAAGAAAAAATAAAGGCGACTGAAGCATTTCGGTCATTACATCTAAATTAAATATATCCATAATAAATGGTGGTTTAATATTATTAACTTGTTCCCATTTTAAAAACTGCCGTGACCGGTATTTGTCAAAGGAGTTGT
>DHXK01000089.1 GCA_002413665.1 Legionellales bacterium UBA5158
TGACAATGTAACTAAAAATACAATACAGGATAGTTTTTACATATGGAAAGGATTAACTCATACTGCGTTGAAAGATAGTGCTGGGGGATCGAGTATAGATTCTTCTGCATATCATTCTATGACAGACGCAATAGATTCTTCTTATTATACAATAAATAAATTATTGGGTATTCCTGATACAATACAGATTATAGGTGATAGTTACAATAAAGCACAAGTAGATAGTATTGCAGCTTTAAAAGCAAATGACACAAGTGTAGTTCATAAAGTAGGAACTGATACTATTACAGGAGTAAAAAATTTTAATAACTATGTGTATTTAAAGAACTTGCCTACTGCCGGTTCAGCAGGTGATTTTTTAAGAACTAACACATTTGGTTTAGCTGAAAGCAGTAATATTTCTTCTGTGCAAACAGATTTGGGCATTACAAACAAATTAAATATTTCTGATACGGCTGCTATGCTTGCTAATAAAGCAAATAAATATTTACTCCCAATCAATGTAAAAGATGCTCCTTACAATGCAGTTGCGGATGGAATTACAGATGACAGAGCAGCAATTCAAAGGGCTTTAGATTCTGGGTACACTCAAAAAAGGGCTGTTTATATGCCTTCGGGGACTTATCTAATGAGCACAACAATATATGTGGGGTATCAAGGGATTATCGCTAACTTATTTGTAAGACCAGGAGTAGTTTTATATGGTGATGGTGAAAGTACCATTTTACAGCGTAAAGGAGGATCAGATACAACAGGTTTCACTATTACTTATGATTCAATTTATCTGGCATCGGCTAATCTAAGTGATAGAAATTACACATTAAAGAATTTTAAGATAATTGGGGCAACTATTGGAAGGGGTTATCAGACACCGGGGGCATCTGATGTAGATGGAGGAATATTTCTTGCCAGAGCATCAGCAAGGATGAACCAAGTAATTATAGAAGGGGTTACGGTTCAAAGCGTTAACAAAGAAGCTATTGCGGTGTGGAATGCCGAGAAGGGTATAATCAGGAATAACAGGGTAATTAATTGTAACCATGATGCTTATAACCCTGAAATAATAGGTGAATTACAATTGTATGGTAATTCAACGAATAGCGCCAATTTTTCACTTGAATATCAGGGAGAAGATTCATCGGTAGCTACAATTGCCAACAATCAGTTTATTAATGCTTATGAATATGGGATAAGTGTTAAGGGAGGTAAAACAGTAAAAATATTGGGTAACATTCTTCAGGGGGCTAATATAGGTACTACAATAACAGGTCAGGCAACGGGAATTTTTCTTAACATGACTTCCCTTAAATCAAATTCAGTTGAGATAGTAGGTAACACGATTGACAGATTTGTAAATGGTGGCATAGCTAACGACAATGGGGTAGGTAGCTCTTCGGCTTACCAGATAAATAGCCTTTTAGTAAAAGATAACACGATTAAAAATAGTGGGGATAACGCAATCAGGTTGTATCCTTATGATAGCTCAAAAATAGTAGCAACCTCAATAATAGGGAATACGATTTATAATTGGAACTCTGTAAATACAAGCAGTTCTGATCAATATTCTTCTATTTACTTATCAAACATTGACAGTGTTTCTATCAGTAATAATCGTATTTATAATATTTTTAATGGCGTAAAAAACGACCCTCTATACGTAAATAATACTCGTGGGGTAACATTTACTAACAATGATGTAACCGGACAGCCCTCGCAATATTGGAGTTATTTACAAATAAAAACTTCCGGCACAAACCCCAATTTAATAGTTTACGGAAATACTAATCTTGGGTTTAACAATTTAAAAGATTCTACATTTTCAATTCAGTATGGGGGTGGATTGCATGTTACTGGTGGCGCAAAAATAGACGGTAGTTTAACAGTTGGTAATAAAATAAATATAGCAACAGGAACAAATGCCTCAGTTGGTTCATCTGTTTTAGTTGCAGGAACAGTAACTGTAAGCACAACAGCAGTAACGGCTAATAGTAAAATATTCTTAACCGATGTAACTACAGGATCACTTACAAATATTGGTACTCCAACAGTAGGGACAATAACAGCAGGTACTTCTTTTGTAATTAATAGTACAAATGTTCTGGATGCTTCAAATGTAAACTGGTTTATAATAAATTAAATGCGTAAACTATAAATGAAAAAAATACTCATATACACAATACTTCTTTTTTTAACAGCTACTTCTTATGCTCAACATAAAGTGGTTGTGAAAGTATTAAGTGGAGGAAGCAGTACAAGTTCAGGAGTGACAGGAGTGGCAACAGGATATGGCTTATCAGGAGGCCCAATAGCTTCAACAGGAACAATAATTGTCGATAGTGCGGCTTTACATCTTAAATTTTTAGGATTGAAAGATAGTACGCTTTATACTACTACTTATCAAAATGGATTAAAACAACCTTTAGAAAATCAGCGTCTTTCAACAAATAACGTGGTTTATTTTGATATTTCACAGGCCCGGATTTTAGCTGTAAGAGATTCGCTATTGTCAACAAACTACTCTTATATTTATACGAATCCAAATCCTGTGAGCGCTGCAACCATTTTACATTTGCCGAGGACGAGTGATACACTGGCCACACAAACAGACATTCCAACAATTGCCTACAAAAAAGCACAAACAGATAGTATTGCAGCATTGAAGTTAGGTTATATTTTAGTAACAAAAGCACAAGCTGATTCACTCATTGCCATAAGCGCTTTAAAGAAAGGATATTTTTATGAAATTTCAGGGTGTGATACTGCTACATTTAATGATGGAACTAATTCAGGGAATACACTTATTTTACAGGCAGCCGAAAATAATAAATTCAGAAAGGATGGAATAGGAATTTTTTACAACCCTAAATATACAACGGCCTACGGTTTTGGATTATGGACTAATCGAAGCACATGGAGGGCGACTTTAACGGCTGGCACATTTAACGCAAATGAAGCAATAACTGCTAACAATGGGGCGACAGGCACTTTGTTTACCACAATTGACGCCAACCGGTTTATTGCACTTACGGGTGATTGGTCAACAGTTACTTCAATTACAGGAAACGTATCAGGAGCAACGGCAACGATAGCAAGTGTGGCAGTACAATCTTATTCAATTGGTTCTAAAATAATTTGGGGTGGTTATTCCTGGACTAATCAACATGGCGCTGTGGGTGCTACAACTGATGTTCATTCCTTAGATACGGCATGGAGCAAAAATGCCTATGACACTACTAATTATAATATTGCTTATGACCAAATTACTTATGATTATGGCAATGATTATATTGATAGCAGGTATGATGCTGCCGGGGCTAATTATGTGCTATACACTTATTATGATTTGCACTCACAGGTAAAGGGAAATTCACTTAGTGTATTTATGTGGGGCAACCCTTCATTGGTTAGAGATAATAAAATTTTAGACTCCTATTGTGAAACAGTTAATTTATATGACGGCTATTTTACAAATAATATTTTAGAAGATTATAGCGACTTTATAACAAACGTATTTGATAGTTGCCGGTTTAAGTATAACCATTTTTCAGGTAATGCGAACGTTCATGTTTGCAATATGTTCGCTTCATTAATTTATGGGAACAATAACACTACTGAATCAGATTGGGGTTATAGCAATATCTCTAACAGTACCTTAATGGATAATGTTTTTGAAGCAGGAACTTTTTTTTATCATCAAAATATAAGTAATAATTCTACCATAAGTTATAATGTTTTTGGAGGTGGCTATACGCAAAGCGACACACTTAATAATGCCTCTTTAAAATACTGTTCCTTTAAAAACTACAGTGGCGTTTCAGGTGCAAGTGTTACCAGTAAAACTATTCAATTTTTGACAGCAGAAGGCGATGCTCAATTGGCTGGCAACTTAAATTCAGCAACCATAATTTTCGGGGCTTATCCAAAAACATTATATATCAGACCTGATGGCACTTACCGGTTAAGATGGTATAATAATTCCGATGTTCAAGTAATTTCAAAACCAACAGATTAATGAAAAATATATTAACCATATTATTTCTTATCCTTTCGGCAAATCTTTTTGCTCAAACAACTCCAAATTATGTAGGGAAATCAGTTAATGGAGTTCCATTTGATGCTACAGGAAATGTTGTGGTAGCAACAGGAGGCAGCGGCGGCAGTGCTGATTCATTAAAGAAATTGCCTGTAGATACAAGCGCTAATACGTCTGGTTATGTACTTGCCTTTGATGCAACACTTCGTAAATGGTATTTAAAAAGCGATGGTGGCACAACAACCAACGCAGTGACTTTTAACAATAGCAATACCGGTGCTACGAGTGGAACTACTTTCGATGGAAGTTCTGCTGTGACTGTTTCTGCTAACACTTTAGGCGCATTGCCATTAATCGGTGGAACTTTAAGTGGTGCCTTGACTTTTAGTCAAACGTTAGGTACAATAATAACTGCCGGTAGTCATACTTATGGTGCTACTACCAACCCTCTTACTATGGACTTAGGAGCATCATACAGCTCCGTTGCTGGGCAATACCCTAAAATACAATTATACCATGATGCAAGTTTGATTTTAGGGTTCGGATTCTCTCAATATGAATTTGATTATATAGAGGCTGCTGCACATAAACATACCTTTTGGTCGGGAACGACAAGGGATGCAGAAATTTTAGCAGACGGAACAGGGATGAGATTGCCAATAACAGGAGCTTATTTACTTACAGCATCCACAGCCGACGCAGCAGCAGATGTTGGAATATCCAGAATTTCTGCAAATGAAATAGGCATAGGAAATGGAACGGTAGGGAATACAACAGGTCAAATAGTATCGGGGAAGCATTATTATTACACCAACCCAACAATGGCGGCGGCTGATAGCCTTGCGTTGACGGATAAGAAGTATGTTGATAGTGTTTATGCGTTAAAGGCTAATATTAATTCTCCCGCATTAACAGGTACTCCAACATCTACCACTCCTTCAACAGCAGACAATTCAACTAAAATTGCAACAACTGCCTATGTGCAAAGTAATTTATCAACAGCATTATTATTTAAATATGATTTAACAACACAAGATTTAAACACAACAACAACAACAGGATGGTATAGTCAAGGGAATAATTCAAATGCTACTTTAGCAACGAATTACCCTGTTACTAATGCAGGTAAATTAGAGGTGTATAATGCAGATGGTGGAGTTTTTATTTATCAATACTATCATAGTTACGGAAGTTATAATAAAATTTATACAAGAAGTTATTATTCAACATGGAGTTCATGGAAGGAATTAGCAGTAGTTGATACCGTTCCACTCCTTTCATTCGGATTTGGTTCAGCACTTGCAGGAGATACAGCAGCAGCTTCAACAGGCGCAATATATGGTTCTACATTTCTTTCTGGCACAGATTCACTTCGTATAGCAAGAATGCAAATAGGATTACAAGGTACATCGCCAAATGTAACGGTAACGATTTACTGGAACGATTCATTAGGTGTGACAGGTGCAGGTGCAGTTAAGTTAAAAAATGCAGGGACAAACGCAACTGACATTTATACTGGCACATCGGAAACGACATTTGATAATGTTACTATACCTCCCGGAGTGTGGGTTTGGTGTGAATTAACGGCAATAACAGCTAAGCCTACATACTTATCTGCAACATTGAGTGGAAGTAAAATTCATAATTAATGAAAAGACTTTTAATCATATTACTTGTATTCATAGCTGTTAAGGCAAATGCTACTCATTATTATTTTAGTGCAACAGGTAGCGATGCAGCAGCAGGAACAAGTGCAGGCGCTCCGTGGCAAACGATCACCAAGTTTAATTCAACAACTTTTGCAGCAGGAGATATAATTAGTTTTAATGGTGGAGATACTTTTTATGGTTCAATTACAATAAGTC
>DHXK01000126.1:0-1697 GCA_002413665.1 Legionellales bacterium UBA5158
GGCAGCGTCAGATGTGTATAAGAGACAGATTTTTGATGGCGAAATTGTTGTGCTAGATGAAAATAATAAATCGGATTTCCAAGCGTTGCAAAATTCTATAAAAGAAAATCAGAATATAAATTTTATTTATTATATTTTTGATATGACTTTCTATGATCAATATGATTTAACCACCTTAACATTACTTGAAAGAAAAAATGCTTTGCAAGAAGTCCTCAAAGGGGCTGGTAATAACATTCGTTATAGTGACCATATTTTCGGTCCTGGAAAAGAAATTCTCGATAAAACATGTGAGCTAGGCTTAGAAGGACTGATTTCCAAAGATGTCGATAGTGAATATAGTCAAAAACGTACAAAGTCATGGCTAAAAATAAAATGCACTAAACGTCAAGAATTTGTGATTGGAGGTTATACAAAACCTCAGGGAGCTAGAAATCATTTTGGTGCCTTATTATTAGGAACCTATAATAAACGTGGAGAGCTAATCTATAATGGCAATGTCGGAACTGGCTTTACAGTTTCTACTTTGAAGTCACTTTTTTTATTATTAAAGAAAAATAGTGTTGATGCTAATCCGTTTAGTACAAAGCCACCAAGAGTAAAGGAAATCATGTGGGTAAAACCCGTTTTAGTGGCTGAAGTTGAATTTATAGAATGGACTAAAGAAGGTAATTTACGTCATCCAAGTTTTAAGGGATTGCGCAGCGATAAAAAAGCTAAAAATATAATGAAGGAACTGCCTTTAGCAATTGAGGATGTTGCTGAAACAAAAGCAAAGAAAAAGGGACTCATCTCCAAGAAAACCAAATTGCCTTTTAAGTTGACTAATCCTAATAAAGTACTTTACCCAGAAGATAAATTTACAAAACAAAACATAGCTGACTATTATAATCTTATTGAAAAGTGGATCTTACCGTATGTTGCAAATCGTCCACTAACGTTGCTTCGATGTCCTGATGGCTATAAGAAATGTTTTTATCAAAAACACATTACGCATTCTACACATGAATCTTTATTTGGTATTTCTATTAAAGAAAAAGAAAAAAAGGCGGATTGTATTTATATTAAGGATAGAGAAGGTCTAATCGCGCTCACTCAAATGGGTGTATTAGAAATACATCCATGGGGGAGTCGCATTGAAGATGTAGAACACCCTGATGTAATCATTTTTGATATTGATCCTTCACCTGAGGTGCTTTGGAAGAAAGTTGTGGAGGCTGCTAATATCATTAAAAAGCATTTATCAGAGTTTAAGTTGCGAAGCTTTGTCAAAACAACGGGTGGTAAAGGACTTCATGTTGTCGTACCTATTAAACCCGAATATGACTGGGACGAGATTAAAAACTTTTCACATACTTTTGTAAATTTTTTAGTAACGAATCATCCTAATGCATACGTTAGTAATATGTCAAAAAGTCAGAGAAAAGGGAAAATCTTTATAGACTATTTACGAAATCAACGTGGTGCAACTGCTGTAGCTCCTTACTCTACAAGAGCTAGAATGCACGCTCCTGTTTCAACACCTATAAGTTGGGATGAGTTAACTAATAAATTAGATGATACTTTTTTTACAATTGAGACTTTGCCAAAACGGCTAGATAGTTTATCGAAAGACCCTTGGAAAGATTTTTGTAAAACAAAGCAAAGTTTAAATTTGAAAAGTTACCAAAAATGATTTAAATTTAACATTTAAATAT
>DHXK01000126.1:1731-2866 GCA_002413665.1 Legionellales bacterium UBA5158
GAAATATTGTATGTTTTTATTAGCCTATAAATATTTAATTTAGGTCGCAAATATTCTTTTCACAGTGAAGAAAATAATATTATAAAAGACACAAAATTAATTTACTCCCTGTAATATTTTACTATCCCACTTTAATTATTACAAGTACCGGAATTATTCATTGTTCCGGTTACATTGTCTCTTGTTACATTTGTGTTGGTGTCCAGAGTGTTATTGATTGTGCCATTAGTATTTGTACCGGTTGTTGTTGGTGGTGAAATTGTAGTAGCAGAAGGGTAGGCAAGAATGACGCCACTAGCGGTTAAGAGTAAAACAGCTAGCGTAGATTGTAATAAATTGTTATTATTCATTTTAATTCACCAAAATTAAATTCAGTGAATTACTATTTTAATAAAATAAATATAAAAAAAATACATAGTAAAATTCCTAATATCGCTCTCCATAATACCTATATGATTTACTTTAAATTTTTTATTATATTTTTGCCATTAAGAAAACGCGTCCGTTTTCTGTCAGAAAGAGTAGTTACTGCTTAAGTTAGAATCAGGTCGAGGTAAGTGTATTTTAAGGGTTAATACCTTCAGTTAATTAAAAAAATACTAGCAATCAAAGATATTTTACAAAGTAGTTCTATTTCTCTTTTCAGGTAAGAATTAAAATTATGATAGTTTAGCTAACAATTATTTAGAAAAGGATTTTTAAGATGACAAATAAAACCGTTGAGTCAGATAATAAATCAGAATCCACAGGAATGGGTGGCGAGTTACATCAAGTTGCAGGAGAAAAAGTCCCTACCTTAACAACACAGCAAGGCACACCGATTTCTGATGATCAGAATACACTGAAAGCCGGGTCGCGAGGACCCAGCCTATTAGAAGACATGCATTTTAGAGAAAAAATATTTCATTTTGATCATGAGCGTATACCAGAACGAGTTGTTCATGCGCGAGGTTATGGGGCACACGGATTTTTTGAAACCTACGAATCATTATCAGATATTACTTCAGCAGATTTATTTCAAAGGAAAAACGAAATAACTCCAGTGTTTGTTCGCTTTTCTACAGTGGCTGGAAATAAAGGATCTAGTGATCTTGCGCGCGATGTTAGAGGTTTTGCAGTAAAACTTTATACAAAA
>DHXK01000126.1:2974-3096 GCA_002413665.1 Legionellales bacterium UBA5158
GCAAAACTTTATACAAAAGAAGGCAATTGGGATATCGTTGGAAATAATATTCCTGTTTTTTTTATTCAAGATGCAATGAAATTTCCTGACCTAATCCATGCTGCTAAAGCAGAACCTAACTC
>DHXK01000036.1:0-254 GCA_002413665.1 Legionellales bacterium UBA5158
ACTTTTAGTGCTTGCGCATGATTGCCAACTGCTGAGCTGTGAATAGATTTCAAATGTAAATCAACTTCACCTTGATTCTGCATAACTAAGTTCAAACCAAACACACTACCTTCAGGTAAGTGATCTATAAAATTAAAAACTTTATCATCCGTATTTCTTGTTCTTTCGGCGGTTAAATGCCCCATAGCTGGATTCATAGTCATATTTTGAATTGTAATCACTTTATGAGGCATATCATCGAACAACCACCCTTC
>DHXK01000036.1:457-721 GCA_002413665.1 Legionellales bacterium UBA5158
GCTTGATACTTAAACCACAAGCACGAAGCTGTGATGAGAATTTTCTAGAGATTTGTGTGATACTTTTTAATGTTGATTCTCTATTCTTATTTTTGGAATTATTGCGTCGGTATAAAAATGCATACACATGCAATAGTCCACCACGAAAACTCAGGTTGGTGACTTGAGTATCGTGAAAAATTCCTTCCGGTCTTGAGACATAATCCAAATGGTCTTCCAAATTTTGTAGATAACTTCTTGTCAATGGAGAATCAGATCCAACTT
>DHXK01000036.1:943-3231 GCA_002413665.1 Legionellales bacterium UBA5158
GTATTTTTTAGAGCTTCACTGATAGAGTTTGCGATTTCATTTAGCATTATTTCTGGTCTAGCTTCGCAAGGAATTGGTAAAATTTTAAATCCAACTCCTAAGCTATTCAGATCTTCTAGCAAAAAACATTTATGTTTAGAATTGTAATCTCGCCAAGGTAATCTTTTTATAATGGAAGGTCTGCCTTGGTATGTTTTCAGGATATCTATATTTTTTATGAATGACTTGTTTCGGTTTAAATTCAAGGCAGTATTCATCCAGAAAAATTTTAAAAAAAAACCAGGCTCGTTATGAGGCTGGCTATGAATATTAAAAGTGTAAATATGAGTACTATGTTTTAATCAAGTGTGGATCTTATTAATGAGCCAGAGATTTCTTTGCGCGCTCAGTAGCTTCGGCAGTCTCTGATGGTGAATAATAATCTAAGCTTGAGTAAAAAATTGTTGGACGTGTTGCGACAATTGGCGGCTTTAATTGTTTAAATTTTTGAAGTTGTGCTTCTAAATCTTGTATATCATTATTGCTTGTATAGGGTGATGCTACGCACACTAGGTTGGGACTTTTTTCCAAAATAGGAAGAGCCAGCTTTGTGTTATGCAAAACATCAGGATCAGTTTCTGGATCGGCTATCCATTTCTTTGCTGTTTCAATTTGTTCTTGAACCTTCAACGTCCTTATTCGATCCTTTATCGCTTTAATATTCTCGTTAATCTCAGCGTCTGTATAGATCCTACTGCTCATTATCATGCACCTTATCTGATAGCTAATTGGTAAATATACAATAGTACTTTAAAATTATCTTCTTTAAATTTTTGTGTTTCCCCAAAACTTTATATTTTATTTGAGTATATAATGATCATTTTCGTAAGCATCAAAAACTGTGTAATATCCCGGAATAGGCACTCCCTCCTTACCCGCAAAATGCGGGTAAACATACAGTTTCAATTCAGGATTCGGGATTTTATTAAATGTAGTTTTTTTTATAGTTGGAATTGATACGTGCTTCACTACTGCCGTAGTGTTAGGGCTGGTTTCCATATTGTCATACACATTCTCCATTGTGGGACCAGTTGCTGGAATGACATTGCCAGTCAAGCTAGCGCAACCTGATATCAAGCTAATCGAGCTGAGCAGTAAGATGGAAATCAGAATGTTGCGCATAATTTAATTTTCTCCCCTTGAGGTCATAATCAATGTGAATTTCTTTGGCAAAGTTAACAGCGATTTGTATGTCGTTCCCCTTATCGTCTGAGGCCGATACATACACTGCATCAAATGACTGCTCCTCTCTGTCGTGCCACCACTGTTGGACGCCTGTAGCGGCATTAGACATCGCCTGTCCTGCAATAAACTTGCCCGGTGAGCCTGTAACAGAGCTACTTGAGCCGCCCATATACGAGCTATTCGTTGTTTGAGACTGACCATAGGCATTTGCTGCCCCAACTCCAGCACCTAAAGCAACATTCCCTGCTAAGTAACTAGGCGAATTAGTAATCAGTTTCCCGCGAATAAATGGATTACCGTATTGATCTGACAAATAACCTAAGCTGTTTGCTTTAGTGAAATTACCAATATCATTATCGTTAGAAGTAGTGCTGGAAATAGTCCCATCATCAAACACAAATGTCAGAGAAGTTACCCATCCTCTAACACTCATTAAATTCAGATCGCCTTCACAGTAACCGCTAACGATCATTTTCAATAAGTGAGGGATACGTAGCCCATTGGCGGCTAGATTGTCATCTGATATCACAATTTTAAATGGATAAGGATCAGTGACTATCCCTTTAATGGGGATGCGACCAACCAATGCCGTCATTAACTTATCTCGTACTGATGTTCCATTAGCCGGAATAGTGTAATACGGAATAATTTCAGGTTTTTTAGTATCATTAGTTTGATGAAGCTCACTAGGTAAGAGTGAACTAGACTTATTATTTAACAAACTCATAACTGAATGTGATTTTGTCGTTTGTGATAAATCATCGACTATCGTTATCGGTGTAGAATGCACTACATCTTTCGCTGAGGAATTACCACTTGTTAACCTCTGCATTTGGCTTTTTAATTTATTTAATTCCACTGAAAGCGCTGAAGTACTGGTATTTTGTTTTGAGCTAATCTCAGTTAAAAGATTTGTATTTTGTTGTTTTAATGTTTCGTTACTTTTTAAAACTTCAGAAATTTTTTCTTTGGTTTTGGATAAATCGGAAGTTAAGAAATCTAATGATTCTGCTGCACTATCATTTGAAGCATTGTTTTTTAGTAAGCGTTCACCTACCTAAACC
>DHXK01000128.1 GCA_002413665.1 Legionellales bacterium UBA5158
CAAATTGTGTGATCACGCTCAGTATTAGAGAATCCGCTTTTCAATATGCTCATAAAAAATGATATTGCATTTGTTAATAAATATAAAGAGATTGGACTACCAAGTGAAACTCTCATATGGATTCATTTATTTAGATATAAAGCCACAGAAGACGCACCAGCATTTAGTTCACCAATGTGGTTGCATAAAGATGATGAGGATGTTGTTTTCGTACATCTAATTGATAGCTCAAAAAACATGTTGGGGGGCGAGAGTTTGATTGCAACCGATGCCAAGAATATTGAACGTGTCATAAAGTTAGAAGAAGTATTTGATACCTTGGTTGTCAATCATAAAAAATTTCATGCGGTAACACCCGTGGGTTGCCGAGCTATATCAAGTGAAGATTTTAGTACGCGAGATATAATTTTAGTTACGTTTCAAAAAGTGAGAAAAGATTTGTGAATCATTTAGCAGCTAGAAAGGTAGCTTTTATTACGGGTGCATCAGGCGGTATCGGAAAAGCAGTTGCCGAACATTTTATTCTTCAAAATTATTTCGTACATGGCATCGATATGACCGAACAGAGCAGTCAATTTTCAGTCGATGATTACAGTCATCATAAGATTGATATAACTGATTTTAAGATATTGACTAGTATTTTTGATAAAGACATTTTTTCTACATCCGAAAATGTACTAGTTAATTGTGCTGGGATTCGAGAAATTTGTTCAATTAGCGAATTATCACTCGTACTGTGGGAAAAGATTTTTGCAGTCAATGTAACTGCTACTTTTGTTGCTGCTAAAGCATTTTGCGAGAAGTTAGTCGAAAAAAATTTACATGGAGCAGTTGTTAATATCGCTTCGGTTTCAGGATTAATGGGTGAACCTAATAGAACTGCCTATGTGTCTTCAAAGCATGCAGTAATAGGGCTAACGAAACAACTTTCCATTGAATACGGAAAGTCAGGTATACGAGTCAATACAATTGCACCCGGAGTCATTCGCACTCCATTGACGGAACAGTATTACCACGATGAAGACCAAATGAAGAAAATCGATTCTGGTCAATTCATTAAACACAGAGGGATGCCCTCAGATGTCGCCAAGGCAACATTTTTCTTAGCCTCAAGTCAGGCAAGCTTCATGACAGGTTCAACGTTGGTAGTTGATGGAGGATGGACTGCAGGCAAGAACCTCTAATTCTATGACCCATAATATTATATTCAACATTCAATGAAAGGTAAAACTAAATGAAATCTCAAACTAGTCAATATATTTTAATTTTAGGCGGTGAATTCCCATTGAGAGAACGTGTCTTAGCGGGTGCTCTTAGAGCGTCAAATTGTCTTCCTGTTTTAACCTTAGCAAAAACCCGACTATCTGCTGCCATCAAATTTTTTGACGGTTATATTATCGGTGATTTTTCCAATCCAGAAAATGTGCTTGAAGCTGTAAAAAAATATGAACATGAAAATAATGCTACACCAATAGCTATTATACCAATGAACGATTTTACAGTTAGAAGTGCAGCTTTCGTTTCCGAACATTATGGAATTAACCATAATTCAGTTGAAACAGTAAATAAATGCCGTGATAAATTTTTGATGAAACAAATTCTTGTCGCGGCAGGTTTGCCAGTTCCTCGGTTTGGATGTTTTTCAACTTTAGAAGAACTCAAACAATTAGCAGGAGAGATCGGATTTCCTTTGGTTATCAAACCTAGAGAATTAGCTGGAAGCGTTGGAGTCATTAAAGTTTCAACACTGGCAGAGCTGGAACTATCTTTTCATCAATGCACTTCAGATGTAAGAGCACTTAACGTTGCTGACATGACACCTGAAAATATGTTTCTAGTTGAAGAATATATTCCAGCTACAAGTGAGGTTAGCTTAGAAATCTTTAATCAAGGAGATTACCATCGCGTTCTTGCTGTTACTGACAAATATTTAGGCCCGGAACCTTACTTTGTAGAATTGGGGCATTCTGTCCCTTCGGTGCATACAGAAAACAAGTCGTTAATTGAAATTGCTGAGCGTGCGTGTCAGGCGCTTGGCATTCAATATGGAATTGCACATTTTGAAGCACGAATTACGCCAGAGGGTGAAATACGAATTATTGAAGTGGGAGCGCGCACGGGTGGCGATACCATTATGGATCTTGTCGAAAGAGCGTATGGAATAAATCCCTATGAATTACATGTTGCATCCTATCTTGAAGTCCCTGTTCAAATACCTGAGAAATTAGTCGCACTTGGGTTAAGCGCTGTTTCCTTTCTTAAAACCAAAGAGGGTGTCATTGAAGAGGTTAAACTTCCTAAATCATTACCTGAAATAATAGTGAATATGCAAGTTACAGCAAAACCAAAAGATGTATCTGAAAAGCCACTTTCATGGCGAGCGCGGGAGGGTTCAATTGAATTCTTTTGGCCAAATAGAATTCCAAAAATTGAATTTGATGACCATTTAAAGATAGCTGAAGAATATAGCCAAAATATTTTTAATGTGTCAGAAACCTGATTTTTTAGATAAGAAGAGATATTACCAGATGAGTACAAGCACCTTTCGCATTAAACGATTTTTTGTATCCCGATTTTTAGGATCATTAAGCGATCAATTTTTATTATTTGCAGTCCCGTTAGCAATTCTGAAAAGTACTGGATCTGTAAAATATTCAGCATTAGCTTTTATTGTAGAGTGGGTTCCACGAGTCATTTTTTTCCCTGTGGGTGGCTTTTTTACAGATCGGATTAAACCAGGGTACATTTTTTTTGGCGTTGAAATTGCAAGGTCTATTGTTGTAGCTACGTCTATGATTTTGTTATTAACTCAGAGTGCTTCAACATTTATTGTTCTATCAATCATGATGGCATTTCTTTCTGTTGGCTATGTCCTTAATTTTGTGACAACAGAAGCGTATTTACCCCGTAATATTGATGCAGCTGATTTGCCAAAAGCGCATTCTATATTGCAAGGAATTGATAATGTCACGCAAGTTGTCGGTCCCGCAATAGCTGTATTTATTTCAGTGTATGGAGGAATAAATTCCCTTTTAATTTTTGGAGCGATTTTATTTGCTATCTCAGCATTGAATCTTTTTAATTTAAAAGCGAAGTCGGTTGAAGCTGATCAAAAGTTTAGTCTAGGTATTATCTTTAAATCACATTCTATAGCACTGAATATCTTAAAAGAAAATAATATTTTACTACATCTTTGTGCATTAACCTGGGTTGTAAATCTACTTTACGGAACGGCTCTTGTTGTTAGCGCTGCTGTTGTTGTGAAAGAATTTGGCTTACCTGAGAGTTACTTTGGAATGTTACAAACTATTGCTGCTGTTATCTCCATTGGAGCCTTTCTTTTAGTACCTCGATTTGCCGCAAAGTTTGGTTTATCAACATTAGGTGTTGTCTCTTTCTGCGCAATGATTCTTTCAGGACTGCTTTTGGCTCTTTCAGGCCATTTCGTAATTTATGCAGTGGGATACGCTGCTTTAATGGCATTTGATGGAGCATTTAATGTTTATATTCGAACATTGCGAAGCCAGATTATTCCGAAGGAGCACATGGGGAAAACAACTGGATTTATCGCATTATTGAATATGTTTTCAATACCTTTAAGTGGGCTGATTGTAGTGATACTTTCATCATATTTTAGCCCAACAGGGATTCTTGGAATCATATTCATCCTAGCGCTAACTTTTGGTATTGGACTTATAGTTTTTGGAAGAAAAGTATTTACATATAACACTTGGCTTCCATCTATTCATTAATTAGAAATTGTATTTAAAATGATTTTACTAAAAAAAAATAAACTGAGTTTATTGAAATGATACGTAAAGCTTTAGATGAAAATTCATATCCACAATCGATCGATATTGGGTTATACAAGACAACTACTAGCTCTTTTTGACTTTGATTCTCGGTATTGGCTTAATATGATCGATGTACCCACTTTGGTTGTTGGGTCAGATGAAGATAGGGTTGCTACGTTTGAAGGCACTCAGGGGCTTGCTGTAAGCATTCCTAACGCCAAGTTAGTTATGGTTTCAGCGGGTCTTGTGAGCCAGGTTGAACATCCGAAAAAGTTTGTTAACTATTTAAATGATTTTTATAATAATTTAGAGATCTAAAATGCTCACTTAAGTATAAAAAAGCAAGAGGAGATTTTATATGGCGGAAAGTTGACAAATTTATTCAAGTATGAGAATTTGTTTTTTTAGGATAATTGAGTGTAACTCAATAGGAGGACTAAAGTTAAAGATTAGAGAATTATTATTATGTTAATATTACGTCGCATGTGCGGCCAATCAATCACGATTGGTAAAAATGCTGAGATTATCGTTAAAGTATTACAAAATGAAGATGGAGTTGTTAGCATTGGTGTTGATGCTCCACGTAGTGTAAAAGTCGATAGATTAGAAGTATATGAAAAGTGGTTACTCAAAACATCTTCCTCCGATATCCACAGGTCTGCTTTACTCAATAGATTAAAACTTTTCGAAAATCGTATCAAAAAATGTTGTCCTGCCAATGATTCGATACCGAGTCAGGGTTTTTGTTCGAGCTAAATTATTATCTTGTTTAATTTCATTTATTTACTGTGCGTCGTTAAGCATATTGTTTAACGACGCGTCATAACTACACCTAAAATTTTTAGGGAAATAACACGATGCGAATTTATGGCTCTATACAAATATCATTCTGGGAAAACAGTGATATCCAGCTGTTATCAGATCAGTCAAAACTGTTAGCGATTTACTTATTAACCGGCCCTCATAGCAACATGCTGGGCTGCTATCGGCT
>DHXK01000164.1:0-1397 GCA_002413665.1 Legionellales bacterium UBA5158
TTCACACCTCATGTACGAGGTAGGTGTTTTTTATACCCTCATTAAATAGCTTATCCGAAAATAGCTCATTTATTCCATTGTTAACTATGATAGAATAACAAAAATATATTATTCAACTTGCCTATATTTACCTCTATTATCCTTTGCTTTGCAAAACCAAACCCGCCTGGATAATATCACGGTTAATTTTATATGAATATAGTCCAAATTGAAAATAGTGTTAACGATCTTATTAAATCATTCGAGGAGGCGACTTTTATTTATGATTTTCTTTTAGCATACGATACTCCAAAGTCTATTATTAAAAGGTTAAAAGATGGCGGTTTAAATCTCTCGAAAAATGAGGGCGAGGTATTATGGAAAAAGAAGATCTTCTTTAAGGCCATTAAGGATGCCGATTTGCACCTGGAGATAGACAGGTTAAACTCAGAACCTTCTGTCATTTCGCACTCACCCAGGTTCATTATCACAACAGACTATGACAAACTACTTGCTATAGACACCAAAAATCAAGATAGTTTAGATATACCCTTTTTTGAACTGGACAGGCATTACGCTTTTTTCCTGCCTTTAGCGGGTATGGAAAAAGCGCAATTTAAAATTGAAAATCCTGCTGATGTTAAAGCTGCCGAAAAGATGGCGAAGCTTTATGATGAGATCAAAAAAGATAACCCGACCACTACAGCCGAAGAAGTTCACTGTTTAAATGTTTTCTTGTCACGGCTCCTGTTTTGTTTTTTTGCGGAGGATACAGAAATTTTCAGCAAAAATATTTTCACCAACGCTATTAAATCCCATACCCAGGCTAACGGTAGTGATCTTAAAGAGTATTTGGAAAGACTGTTCAAAGTTTTAAATACTGACTATCCTATTCGTAGTAATCTGCCGGAGCATTTGGATGTTTTTCAGTATGTAAATGGCGGTTTATTTAGAGAGGAATACGCCATCCCGCAGTTTACCTACAAATCACGTAATGCGATCATTGAATGCGGGGAATTAAATTGGAAGGATATTAACCCGGATATATTCGGCTCGATGATACAGGCGGTAGTTACTCCTGAACATCGCGGAGGCTTAGGTATGCACTATACTTCCGTTCCTAATATCATGAAGGTTATAGAGCCGTTGTTTTTGAATGAGCTTTATGATGAATTTGAAAGCAACAAAAATCAACCCCAAAAACTCGATACTTTATTATACCGATTATCTAAACTAAAAATTTTCGACCCAGCCTGCGGTAGCGGCAATTTTTTAATTATCGCCTATAAAGAGTTGCGTTTTTTAGAAATTAAAATCATTCAAAGGCTTGAACAGTTACAACAAGCGGTAACGGGTTTTGAGGAAAAACAACTGGCGCTTATACCGAAGGCGCAGCAAAACCTGGCTGCCATGTACCA
>DHXK01000164.1:1509-2902 GCA_002413665.1 Legionellales bacterium UBA5158
ACCCAAGGCGCAGCAGAGCCTTGCGGCTATGTATCAGCGTAAGCTATTTTCGAACATTCAATTAACTCAATTTTATGGTATTGAGTTAGATGACTTCGCACATGAAGTTGCTATGCTTTCCATGTGGTTAGCACAGCACCAAATGAACATGAAATTCAAGGAGGAATTTGGTCAGAGCAACCCGACTTTGCCTTTGAAAGATGGAGGAAATATCACACATGGAAATGCGATACGATTGGATTGGAATACGATTTGCCCTAAAAAGGAGGAGGATGTGATTTTTATTTTGGGAAATCCCCCTTATTTAGGTGGCAAAGGGCAGTCGCAAGAACAAAAAAAAGATATCGAATTTACATTTAACGGTAACAGAAACTTCAAAGAGTTAGATTATATAGCTTGTTGGTTTTTACTTGCTTCAAAATACATCCGAGAAAAAGACAAATTCGCTTTTGTTACAACCAGTTCTATATGTGAGGGCGCACAAGTTGAACAAATTTGGCCGTTGATTTCTAAAATGAAAAATGAAATAATTTTTGCCTATACCCCTTTTAATTGGACAAATAATGCAAAAAGCAAGGCCGGTGTAACATGCTCAATTATTGGTGTTTCTAAGATTAGTACAAATAAAAAATATTTGTACACTAATGGACTTAAATACGAGGTAAATAAAATAAACGGCTATTTAGCTAATGGTGAAGAAACTTATGTCACAAAATCTCTTTATTCTCTTTCCAAATTACCTGCAATGATCACGGGTAATAGCCCATATGATAACGGAAATTTAATGCTCACGTTATCTGAAAAAAGTGAAATGCTGTCTAAATATCCGGGATCTCAACAATATATAAGAAGGACAATGGGTGCAAGCGAGTTTCTCAACCAAATTGATAGATGGTGTATTTGGATTGAAACCAGTGGACTTGAAGGTGCTTTAAAAATTCCAGTGATATTTGATCGAATTGAAAAAATTAGGACATTTAGAAGAACAGGGGGAGAAGTCGCACAGGGTATAGTACACAGGTCTCATCAATTTAGATATACCCATACCGCCAAAAAATCTATAATTATTATTCCTATAGTTTCGTCAAGCCGCAGGGATTATATTCCTATTGGAATCTTGCAGCCGGATTTTATTATCCTTAGTTCAGCGGCAGCAATTTACGATGCAGATGATTATATTTTTTCTGTCATAAGCTCGAAAATGCATATGCTTTGGGTAAAACTTACGTCAGGTAAATTACGTGGAGATATCAGGTACTTATCTGCTTTAAGTTATAACACCTTCCCTTTTCCGATAATTAATCAAACTCAAAAGCGAGACCTTGAAAAACACGCATATCGTATTTTAGAACTCCGTGAGAATCATTCGGAAAAAACTTTGTCTCAGATGTAT
>DHXK01000164.1:3009-3324 GCA_002413665.1 Legionellales bacterium UBA5158
GTCTCAGATGTATGATCCAGATAAAATGCCTTTAGATCTTTTAAATGCACATCGCCAGTTAGATTTAGAGGTAGAAAGGTGTTACAGAAGTAAGCCATTTGAGAGCGATGCGGAACGTATGGAACACCTTTTTAAACTTTATGGCCAAATTATGGCCGGAGAAAAAGCAAATGGTACCTTGTTTGAAAATGCAGGTAAAACCAAAAAAACTAAAAAGTAATTAATTATGCCGGATATAGTCCATGTAACCTATGCTCAAACCGGGCAAAGCTCAAAAACAAACGATTTCGGTATGCGCGAAATGCAGGAAAAGGC
>DHXK01000164.1:3548-3769 GCA_002413665.1 Legionellales bacterium UBA5158
ATGCGCGAAATGCAGGAAAAGGCATATCAGGCCCGTGATGCTCAATATTTATTATTGAAAGCCCCACCAGCTTCGGGCAAATCGCGTGCATTAATGTTTATTGCGTTGGATAAACTTATTCATCAAAACATTAAAAAAGCAATTGTTGCCGTGCCTGAAAGGTCAATTGGTTCTTCTTTTCGTACTACTAACTTAACCGAACATGGCTTTTATGCCGATTG
>DHXK01000056.1:0-1946 GCA_002413665.1 Legionellales bacterium UBA5158
GAGACCGGAGAAGTGCCAATTTTTCACATAATGTAAATTGTAATAACCACTTTTCGCAAAGTACACAGTATCATCTGCCATATCTATCAACCCTTGAGTAAATAACAGTGCTTTCAATTGTTGGCCCACTTGGTTGCGCAAGCGAACGATATTAGATCTTAGGCGTGTTATGCTTTGTTTTTCTTCTCTGTCTTGGCTTAGAACCTGAATTCCGCTTAATCTACCCAGCCAATTGCGTTGCGATTTTTAAGGCATCACGTATATCTGTTATAACTCTATTTCTAGAAGCCACCGATACGTTTAGCTTCATGCTTTGGACAAGCTAACAGAGAGATAGGCTGAATAGCTTTTTCACGTTTTTTTGCTTCCTTCCATTCTTGCTCTGTAAACGCGATACAAGTCTTCGCCTCATCTCTATTGTTAGTTGATATGTCCTGAGATGTATGTGGTTGAAGATCTGAGAGTAAGACTGATATTGCTTCCCCAGTATCGAGTGATTCGACCAGGACTTTTTCTAAGCTAAGTGGTGATTTGATCTTGTACCGCTCGTTATTAAAGATAACGATGACGCCTGGTTGTATTTTCAGTACCATAAGTTCCTTCTATATTAGAGAACACTGCTTTGTCAAAAGTACAACTTGGCGAACAAATTTATGGCAATGCTGAACTCTACTTTGACAAAAGTAATGCTGAATTTATGGAGTGCTTGCTGAACTTATCTTTGGCAAATGACATCACTTGGTATGCTATCTATCACTGACTAAAATATGATTTTTGTTTATCATTATGTTTTGTGAACGATGGGCAAGTAGACGAATGTAATATGAAAATTTTTTAGCAAAAAAGGATTTTATATTGAAACAAATAATTGATGTTATCGCAAAATTATTTTCAGTAAAGAGGAAACGAGTTAGTACGTCTGATCCGACTTTCATCCTCGAAAAGCTATATAGTTCTATTGATGGGTTCTATATATCAAAGGCTGAGCGTGAGCGTTTAAAGATAAACGATACTTCTTTTATTTACGGAGAAATTTCATCGGAAAGTTTTACTGAGGCATTGGCAATTGCGCAACCTCAAGCAGGTAATATAATTTATGATCTAGGCTCAGGAACAGGCAAAGCTGTTATTTATGCGGCCTTAATTTATGATTGGAAAAAATGTGTTGGCATTGAGTTTCTACCAGGGCTGTGCCAAGTGAGCCAGGCATTACTAAATAATTTTTTATGCATGAAAGAAATCCATCAGCATTTTTCACATAAACATTTTCCTATTAAATTTATTCAGGGTGATTTTCTTAACGTCGATTTTTCTGATGCAGATATTATCTATCTAAATGCCACAACATTAAATCCCGTACTTTGGGACAAACTTACAAAAAAATTGAATGAGCTCAAACAAGGCGCGCGCGTTATACTCAGTACTAAGAAATTAGAGGAATCTTACTTTGAAAAAATCCATCAAGCTCTATATCCTATGAGCTGGGGAGATTGCACGGTTTTTATTTATCAGAAAAAGTAGTGTCTAGTTTAAAGTACACAAAGGGAAATTCCTATTAATATGAGTAGTTGTTGAATGCTAAATAATTTTTTAAAAGTTTAAAATATTTTAATTATTTCTATAATATAGCGAAAAGTAAACCTACAATGCTTAAAAAAATTCTATCTCTATTTTTCATGATAGCTGCTTTATTTACAACGATTAAAGCTTCAGCAGCCATTACATCGAAAACAATAGAATACTCTCAAAATGGTGTAACCATGGAAGGTTTTGTCGCTTATGATGATTCCAAATCAATTCCACAACCAGGTATTTTAAACATTCATGATTGGATGGGGATAAGTAATTTTACTTGCAATAAAGCAAAACAATTAGCAAAACAAGGGTATGTTGTTTTTGCAGTGGATATTTATGGAAAAGGGATGCAGCCTCACAATAAAGAGGAT
>DHXK01000056.1:2074-4363 GCA_002413665.1 Legionellales bacterium UBA5158
CAGCCTCACAATAAAGAGGAGGCCTCTAAATTGGCAGGTCAATTCAAGAATGATCGCAATTTAAATATCTTATAGAGCTGTCGTCTTTGAGAAGGATCCATTTTGTCATTTCACTCTGCAATGCTTGATTTAAAGTAAAAATGGGTTCCCGCCTGCGCGGGGATAACATTTACATTAGGCGGGAATAACACGCAAAAAAACAGATGAGACATTATAAGAGAAAATACTTCTTATTAAACCTAATTAACGTGCCCATGTGATTGCTTTTTTTATTAATAATCTAGCGATACCTTGCTGCATATAGATTGGATCAACATCTAATTCTTCTATGTGCGCATAGTTATTATGAATTTCACATGCTAAAAAACCTAATGGGGTTTCATGATTCACAGCCACCCATAATTGACCTATTTTAAAATAAGAATCGAGTTGCTTAGTCGTTAATGTTAGCCACTTTGATGAATCTAAACCAAGCTCTATAAATTTCTCTGCTGCTTTTTTTTCAATTTCAACTAACCTATAAAAATTTGTAAAATCTTTAACTATCACAATTTCATAAGATGACATTCTTGCTTCCAAAATAAGAATAATTAAATGGCTGCTATTACTCAAAAGTTTTTCAATTGGTTGAGCGTAATATTTTTTGATTCCCATTTTTTAAATTCTGGAAAATGGAGGTGGGATACGACCAAGTGCTTCCACTATTACTATGTTCGCAGCTATACACAATAGATCATTAGTTGACCAGGCAAGAATTTCAAAGGTAAAAAATGCTGTCAGGAAAAGTTTTTAGTGAATTATCGATGATCAATATGTTCATTAATTAAGCATACATGTTCTTTTTAATATCTATTTGTGCCAATTAGTGTACAAAAACTCCGGTATTTGATACAATCCGCTTTCAAATTTTGGAGGAGTATTTCAAATGTCTCACCCTCGTCGATTAAGCAAAGAACAGATTGCACAAGCAGAGCGTTCTCCTGCTATTCAAGCTACTAAAAGAGACGAACCACCTAAAAGAAATCTAATCCATCTTTGTCCCAATACGCAAGAAGCGAGAGACAATGCTGCGAGATGGATGGAGTTTGTAACTCGAAACAATGTTAGTCTCAAGAAAGATGTGAGTATCAAGGTAGAAGCGCCAGCGCCAGAAATTAAACCTTCGAATACTGGAATATATCATTATCTTTCATCTGCATTCAGTTCGATTTTTTGGTCTAGCGCTCCTGCGCCTGCAAGTTCTGATCAGAGTAAAAATACTCAGAAAGATAACGCTACGCCTTCGCTTAAATAAGCTATTAGGCGGAGAGTTTGTCATTTGAGATTTTGTATTATTGCTTCTTAAAGAGTGATTTAGATATGATGATGGTAATGTAGAAAGGGTCGAATCATTTTCTCAATAAAATTATTGTCGAGATGATTAAATACGCGATTTTTTTTTAGCATTGATATGTTTGATATTAGCCGAATATTTTTTCATCGGCTAATTAACATCTCACGCTTAATAATATAATCCCTGTTGAAGCAGTGTCTCCTCTTCAATATTCCTGGGAGCATGTTCAACCACTGGCTTAAATAATCCCTGTTTTTGTAGAATAAAAACCATGTTAGTTAAATTTCGATATGGTTTGCTCGTTTTGCCTAAAATAAACGAAGTTGGCAATACTCCCCATTCCGCACTAGCTTTATAAGAATCGTAAAAAAGTACTTTGCCGCTTTCGCAAACCGCATAAAATTTATAATGGTCAGCTCTATTGCCTTGGTTGATACTCTGCAATTTTATGATTTTTTCTTCAAAGGCCCATTTTAGATATGCTTCTTCTTCTAACTTATAGATGAATCCTTTATTTGTTAAATACCAGGCTACAGATGCGTAAATTTTTGCATCGATTATTTCCTCAGGTTCTTCGACTTGAGCTATGTCTAATAAAGCTACGTCTTCTAAGTCAGGCTCTCCTTCCAGCACCACTTCTGGAGCTTCTATGAGAGCTTCTGCTTGATGCTGAGCTTCATCTAGTATCATCTCTTGCGCTTCGTCTTGTGCTGCTTCTGGTGTTTCTTCTAAGGCTTCTTCCTGCACGTTGTCTAGGAAAACAGGCAATTGAATTTTTTTAAGTGGGAGATCATCGTTCGCATCACCAAATCTATTCCCGAAATTTCTGCCAACTGCAAAACTTTCACCTTTATCTTTTTTAAAATAAAGAGCAGTACTATTTGGGTTTATGCTTTCAGGTGATTTTAATTCTGTAACAAAGTAAGGCAAAAGCCCCCTGTGTCAGGATAGATGTC
>DHXK01000037.1:0-9471 GCA_002413665.1 Legionellales bacterium UBA5158
GAAACTCGCCTTCTTCTGCAGTTTTAATTAAACCCATTACAGTGGTGTGGACCACCAAAATTGAGCCTAATACTAAAGCCGTTGTATTCAATGTAGCAAACATTTGCCCTATTAATATGGACAGGCTTGCAGAGGGAAGAACTGTTCCTATGCTGCCGAAAATTTGGCCTAAGTAGTATAAAGACTGATCGTTTGAAGCTATAGTAAAGAGACTAATCATGACTTTGGTCCCTTCTCAGAATTCAGTTTCCCTTCCCACCACTCGTCTACAGTACAGCCTAGTTTTCGGTGCTGCGTTTGGAAATACCAGAAGTTATACCGAAAAGCTTGGACTAAAAATAAAGATGAAGTTGCCAAGCCTATGAGAAAGCCTGAAAAAGTATGGAAGACAAAAAGCCAATAAAAGCTAAGTAGGAAAGCAGTTATCCCAAAGATTAAAAAAAGACAGGTTGCAAACACATAAACCTTCTTCTTTTGCTCAATATCCTCTTCGGTTATATTGAGTCGCTTAACAGCTTCTTCGAAGGTTTCTTGATGAGTCGGTTCGGCAGGGATGAATAATCTTCTTGTGATAAGCCAAGTAGTTTTAAATATTAGCCCTAAATTTTCGACATCCAACCAACCAGATGGGTTAAAGAATGTCTTGCGTGAAATTTTGAAAATATCTTTTATAGCCATAGATATAACTTCTCCACAGTAAAAATAACAGTAGCACTTGGCGTTAAAAAAAACAATACGTTATGATTTACCTGTCACTTGACTTTCATCAACTTACCCATGAAAATTGTAAGTCTGTGTTACATATTTCATGGATAAGTTAAATGATTCGGTCTTCCTTTTTAAAATACATTCGTGAGGGGTTTCGAACTAGCCCTATTGTTGCGATCTTAGGCCCCCGCCAATGCGGTAAAACGACGATTGCCCAGGAATACTGGGATCAAGCAACAAAGAACTCAAGAACATTATTTCGACTTAGAAAACCCACTTGACCTACTGCGGCTCCAAGATCCTATGCTAGCTTTAGAAGAATTAACTGGATTGGTCGTCATTGATGAAATACAACGATTTTCTAATCTATTTTCAGTATTGCGTGTTTTAGTTGATCAGAAAAATAAAAAACGGCAGTTCCTAGTCTTGGGAAGCGCATCACGTGAATTGATAAAGCAAAGCTCTGAATCATTAGCCGGTAGAATTCATTATTTAGAATTAACCACTTTCTCTTTTGAAGAAACAGGTGAATTAGAAAAACTTTGGTTAAGAGGGGGGTTTCCACTTTCTTATTTAGCAGACACGGAAGCAGATAGTGTGAGGTGGCGTAAAGATTATATTAAAACTTTTTTAGAACAAGACATTCCGAATTTGGGAATCAAAATTCCAGCACAAAGTTTACGACGCTTCTGGACGATGCTTGCTCATTACCATGGACAATTGTTAAATGCGAGTGAGATCGGTAATTCATTAGACATTTCGCATAATACTGTCAAAAGATATCTTGATATTTTAACCGGTACTTTCATGATGCGGCAGCTTCAACCCTGGCACGAAAATATTGCTAAGCGTCAAGTTAAAAGCACTAAAATTTATTTTCGTGACAGTGGAATTTTTCATACTTTACTGAATATAAATACGCATCATGAATTAATGACCAATCCTAAATTAGGAGCGTCTTGGGAAGGCTTTGCGCTTGAATCGATAATAAGACACCTAGGAGTGGATCAAAATGATTGCTATTTTTGGGCTACACATAATCAAGCTGAATTAGATCTACTCATTGTAAGTGGTGATAAAAAAATAGGTTTTGAATTTAAGCATACAAAAACACCTAAACTAACTCGTTCCATGCAAATTGCTTATGAAGATTTAAAGCTTAATGAGTTAACGATCATTTATGCAGGCGACAAACATTTTAAGCTAACACCCCATATAACATGCATGCCATTAGATTCTTTTCTCTCGCAAAAGTAAATTATGCTGATTAAGATTATTTTTTTCTAATTGAATCGAGTATACTAACTGAACACTCATAAATTCCGGATGGATTCATGCCTGAATTAGACTTAAAAGCTTCTCATGAATTCTGGAGCAACTATGACGACCCTATGATTTTTCGGGTCATTGCATTCATGGAGACTGCCGAAGAATTTACCTTAGATGGCAATCCTGAGTTAGAAAATGCCATTAAAATATTAGGCGAAAAGCTAGATAAGCTAAGTCGTTTCGAATTAAGTAAAGAAGATAAGTTTGTTGAAGTCTGTTGTCATTTAAAAACCTCACGCATATTACGTCTGTTACAAGCCATCGATACGATTGATCCTGGCTCTGCTTCTAAATTATTAATGTACGCTGAAGAAAACAACACCCCAGAAAACCAATTAGCAGGCTTATTCCTGAGGCGCAATATTATTTTTGAGCGATTACGGCTATTAGCCCGAGTTTTTGCTCCCGAGAGATTTGAACTGGTGTTAAAAGCATTGGAGCAAGAGCATGTCTAAATTGAAATCGAAACTATTTATTGCTGCAGTTGGAATATTATTTTTTACCTCTTCATTTGCAGCAGAGTCAACTGATGCTACCAAGTCAACAGCAGCGGCATCCAGTGCAGAAAAGCCTATGTCTTCTGAAGATTTTACAAAAAAGGTTAAAGAACTCGATGCAGCGACACAAGAAAGGCTCAACGCAGCAGTTGCCAAAATAATTCCTGAACGAAAACCAATCTCTCACTCAGGGTCAAGCTCTGCTACACCAAGCCCAGCAGCTGCTAGTAGCTCGGCCGCCCCTGCAGCGCCTATCGCTACACCGGAAGCCGCTCCTAGCCAGCCCTATACCCCCCCAGGTTTTTCAGCGTCGCCTTCTACCGGTGGTACGGATACAAGTGGTACTTCGGGTAGTACCAGTAGCCCCCAACAATTGGATATGCATTATTAAGGAAGGCCTAGCTTATGCTTAATTTTTTTCGAAAGAGTCAATGGAATGTGGGGCTTTTGGTTATATTGATTACATGCACTGCAACGCAGTCCTTAACAGCGTTCGCGGCTGAGCCTGCTGGTGCGGTTACACCCACTGGTGGTGCCACTGACCCTGGAGGACTGCCAGGCGGTGGTGGCTATTTACAACAGATTGCAGACAATACAAGCTCAACATTAGAAGTCATTAACACATTACCTGACTATTTAAATCAAGTGCTTAAACTAGTCATTGCTTGGATGACTCCAGATTCAACACCCACTACAGCAAAGTTACAAAGTTCCTTTTCAACCTATGCAAATCAGTTTTTAGCGCAAACAGCGCCTGACCCTAAAATACAACAACAAATATTAACTGATTTTTTTGGACCTCTCGTCACAGCTGAAACCTTACCGACTGTTAATGATTTAACTTATCAAACATTACTGGGACTTCCTTACCTCACGCCAGATCCTCGCAGCAAAGCTAAGCCTCCTATAGAATTTAACTCCGCCTTCAATTATATTGAGAATGCAGCAGGGGTTCATGTGTCCCATGTCATGCCTGGAACCAACTGGTCAGGGCTTGCTGAAGATCAAATAGCTTATGGAAATTATTACAATGCGGTCTCTGCGGTGCAAACCTATAACGCTTACATACTCAGCAAAACTTATGCAGACATGCAAAACAGCAAATCGCTCAGTGAAGCAGAATCTTCACTCATAAAACAAGCCAGCAGCGGCGATTGGTTTACTCAAATCGCAACAGAAGAAATCGGAATAGTGTTACGACAAATCCTGATGTACAACTCACAAATGTTCATTGTGATGACACAACAATTAGATGCACAAAAACAATTGTTAACCTCTCAAGCGATGGCTAACACACTGTTGGTACTCTCTAACCAATCTGGCGAAAGCTTCATGCTCACCAAAGCAAAACAAAAATTACCAGGCTCCAACTAATACTTGCATGCCTCTCGCGAATTTTGCGAGAGGCATGCTCTACAATTCTATTCTATATTTTGTACTTGCTCACGCATCTGCTCAATTAATACTTTTAACTCTACCGATACACGTGTGGTATCTATATCGACTGACTTTGATCCTAACGTATTGGCTTCACGATTTAATTCTTGCATTAAAAAATCCAAACGCCTACCCATGGCGACGCCTTGCTCTAAGCTTCTTCGCACTTCTAAAATATGTGCGTCTAAACGATCTAGCTCTTCAGCAACATCTATTTTTTGTGCGATTAAAATCAATTCTTGCTCCAGCCTGGGAGGATCAAATTGTAACTTTGCTTCTGCAAAACGATTTTGTAATTTTTCACGCTGAGCAATTAATATAACAGGAAGACGGAGTCTTACTTTTTGCAATTCTTCAGTCATGCTTTCTAAACGTACGTGGAATAGTTGTTGCAGCTGCACACCTTCACGTTCACGTGCAAGCATTAAATCTTCTAATGTTTTTTCAAATGCAGCCATAATCTGATGCTGAATCAGTTCAATATTAATTTCCGGAATTTGCAACACCCCAGGCCATTTTAAAATATCCATAGGATTTATCTGAGCAGGATTTTTTAAAAATTGCGCAACGGATTCATTGATTTCACATAACTGTTTTACTAAATGTGCATTAATAGCCATTTCATCTTTTGCTATTTCACTGGGTTGAAAGCGTAAAAAACACTCTACCTTACCCCGCTTAATCGTATCGCGCACGCGCTCACGGATAGCAGGTTCTAATTTCTGCAATATATCAGGAAGGCGAAGACTTAATTCTAAATAGCGGTGATTAATAGAACGCAACTCACAGACCACACTGCCCCAATCACCTTGATCTTGTGTACGCGCAAACGCTGTCATGCTTTGTATCATAATAAGCTCTCATTTAAATGCCAAAATAAAAGCCCCTATCATAACAATTTAAACTGCTTTGAACAGCTTATCGTATTTGCTGCGTTCTATTTATCATGATTGTGTTCCAACAATCTAGATAACTGACCCAGCAAATAAAATGGTAGTGAAATTAGCTCATAATCATTTAGATCACCCGTTGTTGTTTTTGATGTGATGTGGGAGCAACGAACGGGTCCCGCATAAAAACGAATTGCAAGTTTCCATGGTTTTTCATTCATAAATTGATGCAATGATCTTAATTTTCCCTCAACACCGGCCTTCACTTCAATTGGAATCAATCGTTGATTGTCTTGAATCAAATAATCAATTTCAGCACTCGAACTTGCTAATTCACGGCTCCAATAATGTAATGTTGGCTCAATATAAAATGGGGATAATAAGCGTAGTAATTGTCCCACGACTTGCTCTGCCAGGGCTCCTTTATTAATGACTAAGATATCCTCAATGTTAGTAAATTGATGCAGCTTTAAGCCTAGCATTGTTGAAACCAAACCTACATCGATCAAGATAATTTTGAATATCTTAGAATTCACTTCGGCTCCAAGAGGAATGCCATTTGCGTTTGCACTTTGCACTTTATGACACAAACGCGCCTTTAATAGCAAGCTCAGTGCTTGCTTAATACTTTCATGTCGCGCGGTGGAATTCACGTGACTATAAACAAATTTTTTGGTCAATAATTTTGGAACCGCTTGCAACACTTCTTCCAAATTGGTAATCGATAATTTTCCCGCATATTTCGTAAAATCATCTTGATAAGTATTGATTAAATTATTATGCACTTCGGAAAGAGCTTCTAACGAAGATGTTTTAATCCAAGTGGAAACTGCTTCTGGCATACCACCTACGGTGACAAATTCTTTAAATAATTGATTAGCTTTATCATGCAATGATGCATTAAATGATTTTTCAATAGATACTTTTTCTATAGCTGATAATAAATGCGTTTCATTTTTTGCTAATAAAAATTCTTCAAACCCTAATGGTTCAATAAAGAAATACTGGATACGTCCAACGGGCATACTAAACGTATGATTTTCTAATACAAACTCCAACAATGATCCTGCAGTAATCACAGCAAGCTGAGGCATGTCTTCATAAAACCATCGCAATTTTGCAAATAGATCAGGTACCGCCTGAATTTCATCTAAAAACAAAATAGAGTCTGCGGGATGAATAGATTGATTCAATGCGCTTTCTAAATTTAATAAAATCGTCGATGGATCATTGCTTTCAAAATGAATGGCAAGAGAACGTTGTTTTTCAAAATTAAGCTCGATCAAGTGCTTGCCTGTTTGCTTGGCAAGCTCCCTAACTATCCACGTTTTACCCACTTGACGCGCACCTCTAAGCACACCTGGCTTGCGGGAAGGAGATACTAGCCAATCTTTCAATTTATCAATAAGATATCGTTTCATCAGCATTTACCCATTAAAATATACAGGTATATTATAACAGTTACTGTAGAAATATAAAGGTAGATTTTTCTTAGAGGGGCGTCTATGATCTTTTTTTATGGAAAAAAGTATATAACATGTAACGAGCTACATAATATAAGATTGGTTATGTAATACCATACATAACTATTCTATAATCACCCATCACCAACATACAAATGAGATTCTAATATGCGCCCCAGTCAACGCGAACTTAATCAATTGCGAGAAATACGCATCACCCGACATTACACCAAGCATGCAGAAGGATCTGTCCTAGTTGAGTTTGGCGAAACAAAAGTGCTTTGCACAGCAAGCACTTCTAGCTTTCTGCCCCCTTTCTTAAAAGACACAGGAAAAGGCTGGGTAACTGCTGAATATGGCATGCTGCCACGTTCAACAAATGAACGTATGCCGCGAGAAGCTGCCAAGGGCAAACAAAGTGGTAGAACTCAAGAAATTCAGCGTTTAATAGGCCGCTCACTTCGATCCGTTGTTGATCTGAGTGTTCTTGGTGAGAACATGATCACGGTAGATTGCGATGTCATACAGGCCGATGGTGGAACTCGCACCGCAGCAATTACCGGTGGTTGTGTAGCACTAATCGATGCGATTCGTCATTTACAGAAAATGGGCAAAATAAAACAAGACCCTATAAAACAATTTGTCGCTGCTGTCTCGGTAGGTATTTTTAAAGGACAGCCAGTTCTTGATTTAGATTATGCAGAAGATTCCAAAGCCGAAACCGATATGAATGTAGTCATGACAGATCAAGGTGGCTTCATAGAGATTCAAGGAACAGCAGAACAAGGTGTTTTTCAACAAACAGAGCTAGATGAATTGCTCATTTTGGCTAAAAATGGCATGCAAGAATTATTTAAAAAACAAAAAGAAAGTTTATCAGGAGCTTCTTGAGTGCAAACAGATATTGTGAATATTGGTTTAGGGTTTATTGAAGGACTTGCTTTAATCCTTTCTCCTTGTATTTTACCTATTTTGCCGATACTACTTGCTGGCTCATTGACTGGAAGCAAACGTCGCCCCATAGGTATCATCATTGGGTTCATTTCAATTTTTGCAATATTTACATTTTTTTCACGAATGCTTGTTCAGTACTCAGGTATTGATTTAAATTTAATTCGACACATTTCTTTTTGCATTCTTCTACTACTCGCTATCATCATGTTATCTACATTCTTGACTGAAAAATTTAGTCAACTAACAAGAAAGCTAACAAATGTCGGTGGAACATTTACTGAAGTCAACAATCCTCAAGGTGGATTGATCAGTGGTATTTTCTTCGGGGGATTAATCGCGATAATCTGGACACCTTGTGCTGGACCGATTTTGGCGGCGGTGATTGTTCAGACCGTTATACAAGAAAATAATGTCATGAGCTTTTTAACGTTAACTGCATTCGCAATAGGTGCTGCAGTGCCTATGCTAATCATTGCGCTACTTGGAAGAACTATTTTAGAAAAATTTCATTATCTTAAGTCTCATACAACATTATTCCGAAAAGCGCTAGGCATCATCATTATTCTCAGTGTCGTTTATATGTTTTATCTCGAACGAGGAATCAATACTGTTCCCGTAACATACTTAGATAATAATACAAATTTTAGTTTACAAAATGGTTTATCCAATCCTTATCTGGCTCCCTCTCTTGGAATGAGCGATCCTTGGATAAACTCAGCACCACTACAATTAAAAGACTTAAAAGGAAAAGTTGTATTAATAGATTTCTGGACTTACTCCTGCATTAACTGCGTGCGCACATTACCCTATTTAAAAGGTTGGTATAATAAATATCACGACAAAGGATTAGTGATTATTGGCGTACACACACCTGAATTTGATTTTGAAAAAGACATAAATAATGTAAAAAATGCCGTTACTCAATACAACATACAATATCCTGTTTTGCTAGATAGCAAATTCACTACTTGGCAGAATTTTAAAAATCGCTATTGGCCAGCACATTATTTAATAGATAAAAATGGCTATGTTGTCTACACACATTTTGGTGAGGGTGATTACGAGGCCACTGAAAATAATATTCGCTACTTGTTAAATATAAAAAAACCCACAGAAACAAAAATAAATAACAACGAAGATACGTCAGAATTAAATACACCAGAAACCTATCTGGGTTATGCTAGAGCTGAGCATTTAACAAGCCCTGAATCTGTTGTAAAAGATAATTCATCTCACTACACCTTTCCACAAAAGTTAACCCAAGATGACTGGGCTTTGCAAGGCAACTGGAAAATTATGTCAGATAGAATTGTTTCGGGCGAAGCAAACGCAAGCATTAAAATTTATTTTCATGCACGCAATGTTTTTGTTGTCATGGGAAATGATAACAAGAAAACTATTAATGTTAAGTTACTCTTGAATGATAAGAATATTATAACTGAAAAAGGCAAAGACATTATTAATAGCAGCATCAACGTCAACAGTCATACGCTTTATGAAGTTGTTACTTTAGATAAATCTGGTGACGGCATTCTGCAAATGATTTCCTCCTCGCCTGGTCTTGAAATTTATACTTTTACTTTTGGATGATAATGTACTTCTCAGAAAGTTGGTGGAGTTTTTTTCATTTTTAGTCAAGAAAAATGCAAGCAAGGTAAACATATGAGCTTCTCAGAAAACCCTGATCAGACTATAGAAATAGATGAAAAAAATTATGCTGCCTATACACCGTCTATTATAAACTACATTTCTAAATTTTTTAAATCGTCTCTTGTATTGTTAGGATTTGCTTTTCTTTTTTTATATCTTGCATTTAATACCGCTCATTTTTTTCCAACCTATCTAGGTGAATTTGATGGGCAGAAAATTGTTTCCATTATTTTTATTATCATTTTTGCATTTCTAGTTTGTTTTATACTTCCTGCAGTGGCAAGTAAATTTGTTTTGAGAGAAGACTTAAAAGATTTAGGGTTAAGCTTGCCTGAAAATAAAACAAAGGCTTCTTTTCTCATCGTGGTTGCATTATTACTGTTAGTGCCTCTTCTTATTTCCCTTACAAAACGTCCAGAATTCCAACTGTATTATTCACTTAAGCAACCTAGCCTTGCAGAGTTAGCTTTTCTTAATGTATTTTTATTCCCATGTTATTATTTTTCAGAAGAATTTTTTTATCGAGGGTTTCTATTTCTTGCC
>DHXK01000037.1:9615-10272 GCA_002413665.1 Legionellales bacterium UBA5158
TTTCTATTTCTTGGGCTTTGGAGAAGAGTAAAATGGCATAGTTTTTGGATTACAGATTTATTTTTTGCGTTTGCTCATTTAGGAAAACCGGGAATGGAAATTCTTTTATCCATGTTCGCAAGTGTTGTTTTTAACCTTATTACACTTAACACTAAATCAATTTATCCAGCCATGATAGTTCACTGGACGATGGGAACCACTTTAATTATTTTAATAAACTTCCATCACCTATAAATATTAACAACTATTTAACTGACATTGTTTAAATAACAATTTATTTTGTCGGCCTTTTTAATTCAGGTGAAGGATTAGGCGCACCAGGTGAAGCATTTTGCTTAGCTTTAAATATTCCATACTCTTGCAATGCAATATTAAATGCTTGCTTGAATAACTGTTTCTCTGGCTCTTCTGGATGCTTGTCAAAAAGATTCTGTAATTGCTGTGCAAAAATCCCATCAAAGCTAACTTGCAAATCTTTATGAGCCTTTAATTCTTCGTAAAGTTCTTTGGAAGACACATTCTCTTCATCAACAGGATCAGCATTTTGTTTTGTGTTACTAGGAACAGCTTCTAAATAATCCCAATGTCTTGCATCTTTATTTTGTAACAAAATAGTTTCAGGATTTCTATGAGCCAACTTCCAAGAGGCGACTATCT
>DHXK01000037.1:10407-15293 GCA_002413665.1 Legionellales bacterium UBA5158
TCTTCCAAGAGGCGACTATCTTTTCTCTGGTTTCCTTGTTAACAACTTCCTGCAAACGTAATCGTACTTCACTTTCTGGAACTATGAAAATTCCTTTACCACTTAAATCAGCTTTAATTATATTATGATCTTTTAATCTTGCAAGACATGCATCGCCAAACTGAGGTACAGATGAATCTCGAACTTTATCGATATGTCTATCCACTGCATCCGTTGCAATTCTTTTGTGTGCAGGAAGATTATTGATTGCCAGACGTGTAGCTGCTTCATCGGCAATAAAAACAAAATTGTTTGAACCATCTTTAGCAATAATGTTATTGTCCACCAACTGCTGACTAACAGCTTCAAAGAAAGGTGTTTCTATTTTTGTACCTATAAATTCTTTAGCTTTTGCAACAGAATCCAAATAGTTAATGACGTTATCACTATCTGGCACAGCATCCAAACGATGATCTAATTCTTGCTCAGAAGGAATATTAAGCCAACGATAAACACCTGGCTTCACAGAAGATTTATCAATCAAGTCCAATTTTATCATTCGATTGATAGAGTTTTCTGATAATTTTAGTTCCGCCGCATCCAGCATGCCATAATCAAAATGCATGACATAAGTCATTTCGCGACGCTTAATGTTAAGGTTAACACCAAAAAACTCAGCTAAAGGCGCAAGCTCCAAATCACCAGCCCACTTTTCTTGTTGCTTCATCACATTAAGAAAATCAGTATGACCTGATGTCTTCCACCATGGCGCTAATGCATCTTTTTGGACGCTTTCAATAATTCTTTCTAATTGCTCAGTTAAGTTATCTAATTCGATTTGTTCTTTTGAGTTTTTTTGTTTTTTCATTAAAGCCTTATAACGTGCAGCAAATTTAACAAATTCAACATGAGTTAATATCTTTACACTTAGCTCATCAAACTTTGCCTCTATGTGCGGTATATTAAATAAATCATCTTCATTAACAACCTGTATATTTTGTGCTTGTTTTAGCTGCGTTAAAACATAATTGCGAAATACAGAAGTTAACACAGGTAACGTATTAGACTGATGCGCTGCACCAGTATATCCCGCTTGATTTTCAATGAGCGAAATAGCAAAAGGGCGAAAAAGAGGAAAGGCTAATTTTTTTTGTAATTCTATTGTTGGAGTATTGATAAGGAATTTTTTGAATTCTGCCCATGTTGCAGGAAGAGTTATCTCTTTACTGGGATCTTTACTTTGAAGAGCTATCTCTTTACTAAAAAGAGTTATCTCCTTACTAAATTGAAAAAAGCTTTTATAAGTTTCATCAGCATGCGCATCAAGCTTTCCTGATAAGGCAACTTGTTTTAAACCGAGAATGAACGCATTGAATGCACATTCACCATCGCCTTCAGCTTTAACAAACTTATAAGTAAATGACATTCTATTCCTCGCAATGTGTATTTATATATTATTTTTTATAACCTAAATCTTGCTTACTCTCAGCATTTTGCTGTGGAGTCGCTAAAGATCTTTTATCAAAAATATTTAAAGGTACCACTTGTCGCTCTGCAAATTCTTTTGCTTTATTCGGTTTTACTAATGAATATTTATCTAATTTTTCTTCTGTATGTTCTTTCCACTTTACATCATATGGTTCTATCGTTTGATTTGCGCTAAAGGCCATGATGTCACGTTCATCTTTTCGTACATCAACTATTTGTATACCCGGTAAGCTTTCTTGAATAAGTCCTACCATTAATGGATTCATTTTACGACCAAAAGCATCATCATAAATCACAGCTTGTTCTTTCAAGTCTATTTTCAATAATATTTTTTGAGTGCCTAATTGATAATAAACATAATGAATTTTCAGATTAGTTTTATCTAATTCTTGCAGATAATCTTTAAATTCATCTAACCCTGTGGTAATGCTATCAGCCATTATAAATTCCCTCTCGAATTAGCAATTGATCTATTTTCTTCCATTATAATAAATTAAGCTTAAGATACTCTTAACCACACAACACTATAAANNGCTATAAATTTGCTCAATATATTATCACACTAGCAGCTAAACATATCAACTCGGGAAATCGTAATTATAATCCATTACAAGCGGGGCATGATCTGAAAAACGACTGTCTTTATAGATAGTTGCAGATTTTATCTTGTCCGCTAATCCAGTTGTGACAATCTGATAATCAATGCGCCAACCTACATTTTTATCCCAGGCCTGACCTCGATTCGACCACCATGTATATTGATCAATCTCCTGATTTATTTGACGAAAAGCATCGACAAAGCCCAGCGGGCCTAATAATTCATCCATCCAAGCCCTTTCTTCTGGCAAGAATCCCGAAGTTTTTTGATTCCCACGCCAATTTTTTAGGTCGATTTTCTGATGCGCGATATTCCAATCACCACAGATAATGTAGTCTTTCCCTAAGGCCTGTAGCTTTTGTAGATGTTTAGCGTAACGATCTAAAAAATCAAACTTAACCGTTTGTCGGATATCTCCACTGCTGCCTGAAGGTAGATAAAGAGAGGCTACACAAAAATCTCCAAAATCCGCTTCTATATAGCGTCCTTCTTGATCAGCAGTCTCCCATCCCAATCCTGTTATTAACTGCTTAGGTTTACTTTTTGAATAAATCCCTACCCCACTGTAACCTTTTTTTTCAGCGTAATGAAAAGAGCAGTGATACCCTTCAGGATGAAATAAAGGCAAGGTTATGTCAGCTTCTTGTGCTTTTATTTCCTGCACGCATATAACATCAGCATCTTGGTCCAAGAGCCAGGTAAAAAAACCTTTTTTTGCAGCAGCCCGTATTCCATTTAAATTTGCAGTAATAATTCGCATGCTTATCGGCCTAGAAAATTTTGTAACATTTCGCCGGCTTTCCCGGGTAGCTTATCTTTAATGACATTTTTTAACTGATCATTCATTTTAACTTTTACTTTATCTTCTACATGTTGAATTTGTTGTTGAGCCACTTGTTTAAGAATATCTTCTGAGTCAATACGTATGCTAGGGCTTTTTAAACTCCCGATAATTTGAATTGGAATTGTTAAATTATAAATATTTAAAATATTTTTTCCTTTATCTTGCGCGGCTTCTTTGGATGTTGTTTGTAACTTGAAATCTATTTTCTGATTCACTAAATCAACTGTTCCTTGTCCTTTGGTCACAAATTTTGGTGAGTCCAGTAATAAATCATTATTGCTGAATACACCATTATGAATCACAGTTGTTGCAGTCAGATTACCAAACTCTGTATTTTCTCCGCCTTGAACAGGCAGAGCTTCATGTCTGGCCAATGCAAAAGCTGAAGTGACTAAATATCCAATGTTAACGCCTTCTACTACGCCATTCTTGAAACTAAATTGGGCATTACCATTTAAATTTTGCACCAAAGAATTACCAGCAAACCCTATTGTTGTCACTTGCAAATCTATATCACCTGCACCTTTCACTTTTAGCTTACTGTCTGAACCCTGCATGTCTTTTAACAAAGGTTCAGCTTGAACATTTGCTAAAGTGACATGTGATGTGATTTGAGGTGTAGTGGAATTAAAATCAATTTTTATCGTGCTTTGTAGTGTTCCAGCATATAACAAAGCCGACATAGGGGATATTTCTAATAGTCCATTTTTTAAAGTTGCTACAGACGTAACCTTATTCAGCTTTAAATTTGCTGCAATTAATTCTTCAATTTTTAAATTGGCATGCATGCTCACACTTTGCAAAGCAGCTTTTTGATTCGCGCTATCAGTAGCAAGTGCAAAATCCATATTAAATACAACATTTTTTGCAACACTTAAGGCTGGAGCATCCTGACCTATGTTCTGAAGTAACTCTTTCAAATCAAAAGGGCTAGACTCAAGGTGACCAGTCACTTGTGGATTTGTTTTTATCTTTACTACGTTTACCTTCCCTTTCACTGATAAGTTTGAAAAATGTCCCACTAAATTTGAGATGTTCAGCGTCTCTTGCGTAACATCAACAGCTATTTCTCCACTTAACGCTAGTGTTATTTTTTTTGTTCCTTGACGTGTTTTAATGACAAAATAAATATTGCGGGCATTGTAAAGTTGTTTGTCTAACGCTATTTTTACGTCTGCATCTAATGTTGCTTCGCCAGAAAGATTAGGATTTTGTGCAACAAAATTAAATGCACTACTCACAGGAAAAGCTTGATCTAAATTTATATTTTTTGCATGAAGCTCAAATTTATCTATGTCTGCATGCTGTTTCGTTACATCGTTTTGCCAGGTTATGTGTGCATCCGTTATATCCACTATAGGAATAGTTAAGCTAATTAACATTTTTTTATTATCGTCAGAAGGAACAAGAATCGTTTTATTTTTTTCTGTTGGTATCGTATTTGGAGTATTGGAATTATCTGAACTACCTTGAGATATAAAATCCCAGTTAGCTTTCCCTTCACTATTTTTTATGAGATTAACGGTCACGCCAGCTAGCTCGATTCCGTTAGATTCAATTTTCTTTTTTAATAAAGGTAATAACTTAATACCAACTGTCGCATGCGTTATTTCTGCAAAGATTTTCTCTTTAAAGTCAGGTGAATTACTCAAGGTCATGTGACCCACTTTAATCCCTAAGTAAGGGAAAATAGACCAAGACAAATCTCCATCAATAGTCAATTTCCGACCTGTATTATCATACATTTGAGCCGCTATGATGGGCTTGAACCTATTGGGGCTCACAAAAGTAACTAATATACTCATCAGTAAAAAAACAAAGAGCAGAATTAATCCTAATGTAATGCTGGTAATTTTTAAAAATTTTCCCATGCGGCAAACCCTTAATAGATTGATTTTTCTGAAAGATTAAGCGGGTGATGGGAATCGAACCCACGCTATCAGCTTGGGAAGCTAAAGTTCTACCATTGAACTACAC
>DHXK01000037.1:15470-18003 GCA_002413665.1 Legionellales bacterium UBA5158
CCGAGCCGCGACCGTTAGGGAGTGATCACTCAACATGCAGTGATCGCTTCCTGACGGTCGCGGCTCGGTTGCTACCAAAACGAACATTTAAACCAGATCTTAGCAGTGACTTACATCTATTCCAACTTGACTCATAGCCTTTTCTACAGCTTTAGCATCATATTTATAATCTTGCGTAGCCTTCATTACTCCGCATGCCGCATCGGTAAATGATGTATTAGGAGTCCAATAATTTGCATTTGCTTTTACCATGACATCAAATGCTTTTTTGGTATCCCAATCCTTAGCAGTACCCATGAGATAAAACGCTTTATTAAACACACCGCTACTGTAATGCACATCAAGCCCATCTCTGTATTCACTTAAATTACTGATAGAACACCAGCTCCCTGGCGTGCGACCATTACAATCACGTGAAGGATTGTCCATATAACGCAAAGCTTCATCATTTGCTTTAAAAATTTCTGGCCCGATTTGCCAACTATTATGTCCTACGGAATAAAATTCCGCTGCTTGGGCTGCCATGTCTGAGAACGATTCATTTAATCCACCCGATTGACTCTCATAAGACAAATTAGAATGCTGCTCAGTAAAGCCATGACTAATTTCATGAGCTGCTACGCCTAAAGACGTTAATGGATAGAACATACTAATACCATCACCAAACGTCATTTGTTCGCCATCCCAATAAGCATTATCCATATTTTCATGAACACGCATCACGAGCTGCATAGGCTTACCATTTCTTTCTAAAACAGACAGATCATACCAATTTCGATACATTTCTTTGATGACTTTCCCTGCATACAATGCATCGTTACTAGGTGAATAACCACCATTTACAGCATCCAAATCTGCATCCCAAAAAATATTATTATGATCGGCGTTTGCTTTATCACAATTAAAATGAATTACTTCATCACGACTACGACGATCTTTTACCGTGACATCGTCATTCACTAAAGAACAAATCTTACTCTTATCTTGCTGCATTTTTAAAGTGGCTAAGTTACCTTTTAAGCCATCATAAACCAGCTTGCCCATTTTTAAATTACCACCAAAGCCACCGCCATCCACGCTACCTTCTGTTTGAAGATTGTTCCACTCTTTGTAAACAGTAAATGATTGAGCATCTATGATATAAATTGGCTTAACAGGCATCACATCTTTGGCAGTCAAGAAACTTACTAGAAATACCCAGTGAGCTTTGTTGTTAGTATCTACATACACCATCAATTCAGTTTTTGTATCTTTGATCTCACTCTTGAAGCCTGATATTTTTTGAAAATGTTGGATAGATTGCTGCAAAGCTTTATCTGCTTGCGCTGAAGTAAAAATAAAGGGTGGAGCATTAGCAAGATCAGCATCTAATCCTTGATAAACCACGCCATTTAATGTGGTGTCATGACTTTGTTGCGCATTTAAATTTGTTAAATTTTGACTGTTAACTCCGTGAGGAATATGCGCAATAACATCTCCACCCCAAACTTTATAACCCTTAAAGGTTTGTTTTAATCGAATATGCTTAGTTTGATTAAAGTCTACATTAGCACTTAAAGAGGTTAATCCGACCTGACCTGACACGAGAGATTGTAGAAAAGGAAGAGGTTGATGTTGTAAGTTTACCGGGGTAGCTGCCCATCCAGGAGTTAAGCAAGCTAGTGAGAGTCCGAATATAATGCTGCGCGATAATAGGAACGTGTTTTGATCTTTCGACATAGTTTATCTCCATTTCGATTGAAAAAAATTTCCTTAAGTTTGATTATGACACTTTTTATTATTTAAAATGTAATTTATATTTTTTTATTTTTTTAAAAATATAAATTCAGAAGGGACACTGTGAGAAAGCATCCCTAAAATGAAAAAACGTGTGCTTAACATTTATCTATTTTTATTCCTACTGTTAACATAGCTTGCTTTATAGAGGTTATAGGATATTTATAATCCTGCGCTGCTTTTACCACTCCACAAGCTGCTTCTGCAAAGCTAGTATGTGATGTCCAGTAGTTAGTATTTGCTTGAACCATAACATCAAATGCCTTCTTAGTATTCCAACCATCCGATGTTGCGAGCAAATAAAATGCCTTATTAAAAATCCCGCTGCTATAGTGAACATCAACATACTCACCATAATCTTTAACATTACTAATTGAGCATTCACCACCAGGTTGCTCGTCTGCTTCACAATCTTTTGTGGGTTCATCCATATAACGTAATGATTGATTATTAGCTTTCATGATTTCCGCACCAATTTGCCAACTACTTTTTCCAGTGGAATAATATTCCGCTGCTTGAGCTGCCATGTCGGAAAATGATTCATTCAAACCGCCAGATTGACCATCATAAACAAGATTAGAATGCTGCTCAGTAAATCCATGGCTAATTTCATGCGCACCGACTCCTAACGAGACCAGTGGATAAAACATACTACCCCCATCGCCAAAAGTCATGTCAGACCCATCCCAATAAGCATTCTCCATATTGGCATGCACTACCATGTTCAACATCATAGGCTTTTCATTTTTTTCCAAAA
>DHXK01000037.1:18223-21026 GCA_002413665.1 Legionellales bacterium UBA5158
TCATAGGCTTGCCATTTTTTACCAAAACTGGAATGCCATACCATTTTTGATACATATCTTTAATGATCTTACCATCGTACAAAGCATCATTACTTGGAGAGTAGGCTCCATTAACTGTATCGAAGTCGGCATCCCAATAAATATTGTTATGCTGTGCAGAAGGTTTAAGGCAATTAAAATGAGAAATTTCATTTTTCGTGCGCGCATCTTTAACAGTGACATCAGCATTTTCTAAATAACAGTCATGCAAAGACGGATCACGCATCATATTTAAACTAGGATTTTTGCTGAGATTATCATATGAAATTTTTCCTGATTTAGGATTTCCACCCAATCCGCCGCCTTGCGTGTCCTCTAAAGTTTGTAAGTTATTCCACATTTTATAAAGAGTGAACGTGGAAGCATCAACGATGTAAATAGGTTTCACAGGAAAATCATTTTTATCAGTGCTAGTAAAGCTCACCTTGTAAGCCCAATGCGACACATTATTTTTATCAACAAACACAATTAATGCAGCCTTGGCATCCGATATACTTTTCTTTGAGCCGGTTTTCTTTTGATATAACTGAGTCACGGTTTGAAGTGTTTTATTGACATATGCATCACTTAAAATAACATTAGGTACTGTATCTAATTCAGTTTGCAATCCTTCATATATAATTCCATTGTAGGTCACATTATTTTGAATAGTGAGCGCTTGTAAATCTTTTACTGATTTTATATTCAATCCTCGTGGAATATGCGCCACAAAATCTGCGCCCCAAACAGGGAATCCAGAATACATTTGTTGTATGCGTAAATGCGTAGTCCCATTAATATCAGTGTTGCTACTCACTTGCTTCAGATTAGATGCTGACGTAAAAAACTTCTGCACTAGCTCTCCCTGTGCATGCTTCAAATCGATTGGTTTTGCTGCAAAACCCTCTGTTGTCAACAATGATAAACTCAACAAAGTCGTGGTTGAAAAAATTAATTTAAAATTATTTAGATGCATAAATTTCTCTCCAAAAAAAATAATAGAATTTTGAAATATAAAAAAATCGACAACGCAGAAGATCGCGCAGAATTAAGATTTGTATTGAAAAAAATAAGGAGATAATACTAGAAGTGAGCGAGGACTTTAGCATTGATCACATTAACTAAGCAACAAAATAATAAACCTTTTTACAAGTGGTCCTGCTGTATTAACCTTCCGTGTTTATATATTAATGTAAAGTTTTGCCATGCAGCCTATTCGCGCGAAAATAATGTTAACTCTTCATTTTTATAATTGCAAACTGAACAGAGCGATAGTCAAATAAAAAACTAATTGAACTTAGAATGACAAACTGTCAACCGAGACGCGACCGTTAGGGAGTGATCACAGCAATGTGAGGTAACGCCCCCTGAAGGTCGCCGCTCGGTGGCAATACTTCACACTTTTTTTAACACTGCAATATAGGTGTATTACTAAAAAAATAGCATTTATTCCCCTCAACATTAAATGTTATTTTTTAACATAATAAAGAAAAAGGAGACAACTTTATGACAACCATAGGTACTGAAAAAGAAATGGGCCCAGGCGATTTTGCTGAGATTCAACCAGGCCGTGATGCATGGGTCATCAGCAAAGAGACATGCGTGCTCCTTGATTTTGCAGGTGGCAAAACATACGGTAAAAAATAATTTTATGTTGTGAAGGAATTTAACTGCTATTTATAAGACAGGCTTACAAGCAAACGTTTCGCATTTCATTATTTCCATAGTATCCTTCTGAAAATCTTTTGCAAGCCTCACTCACTTGGACACTCATATGTATAAAATTTGTTTTTACGTTCCTGAATCACACTTAGATATGGTTAAAAATGCGCTTTTTGCTGTAGGGGCTGGTAAAATTGGAGCCTACAGCTGTTGTGCGTGGCAAACATTAGGAGAAGGTCAGTTCATGCCTATGGTGAATAGCCAGGCATATATTGGAGCCGAAGGCGAGTTAGAAAAAATTGCCGAATACAAAGTTGAAATGGTTTGCGATGATGAGCTCATACATGAAGCAATTAGCGCACTAAAAAATACGCACCCCTACGAAATACCAGCTTATCAAGCCTGGAAAGTGGACATTAAATAATGCAAACCTATTTATTTTATGACATCGAAACGACAGGCTTAAATAAATGTTTCGATCAAGTTTTACAATTTGCTGCAATTCGCACCGATCTTAATTTAAAAGAAATTGAACGTCATGAATTAAAAATAAAACTGTGCCCCGATACTATTCCCTCACCCTATGCACTTATCACTCATCACATTAGTGTAAAAGAAACACCCGATGACTTAACCGAATTCGAAGCCATTCAACGCATACATGAATTACTCAACGAGCCTGGCACCATCAGTGTAGGTTATAATACTTTAGGTTTCGACGATGAGTTTTTACGATTTTCTTTTTATCGAAATTTATTACCACCCTATACGCATCAATACGCCAAAGACTGTAATCGTATGGATTTATACCCCATCACGGCTATGTTTTATCTTTATAAAAATGAATTACTAAAATGGCCTATTCGAGAAGGACAAACGAGCTTAAAACTTGAAAATATTAATTTAGAAAACAACTTGTTTGATGGCCGGGCTCACGATGCCATGGTCGATGTTGAAGTGACATTAGCACTAGCACGTATTTTTTTCAAATCACAAGACATGTGGAAATATGTGACGAGTTATTTTAATAAAAAAATAGATAAAGAAAGATTTTCACAATTACCTGACAACTTTAAAAGCGCGAATGGCATGTATAAAGAAGCCTTAATGGTTGAAGGAATAT
>DHXK01000037.1:21038-30620 GCA_002413665.1 Legionellales bacterium UBA5158
ACTTATGAATGCACTAAGTGTAGAGCGTCAAACACAAGTCACTGACAATAGAGCATGGCTACAACAACATCCTGAACTCATGAAAAAAATTATTTCTTATCATCGTAATTTTATTTATCCAGAGCATCCTAATACAGATATTCAAGCTGGATTATATCTCAATGGTTTTTGGTCATCAGAAGAAGACAATTCTTGCCGTCGTTTCCAGCAAGTGAGCTCTCAAGAAAAATCATCGCTCACTGAAAGCTTAAAGACTGGAAATTTACGCACGCTTGCGATTCGTATTTTAGGCCGAAATTTTCCAAGTGTACTCACGAAAAAACAATCTCAAGAATTTTCACACTATTTTGAAAAAATAAAAGCTAGCGAAGAAATAATTGATTTTCGCGGTAATAAGCGATTAACACCTGCTGCAGCTATTCAAGATATTTTAGAATTGCGCAAACAGGAACTTACTATGACTCAGCATAAATTATTGAATGAGCTGGAAAATTACCTGCTGGAGAATTTTTAATTTTACAAGTCAAGAAAATCTTTCAATGCTGCCTTAACATCTTCAATCAGGCTTTCTGGCAGCACTCCGAGCTCTTGATGAAATAAACTATTATCCCACGCAAGCACTTGATCAACCAAAATGTCGCTAGTTTTCTGAAGACCCGCAATACCTTTAGGAATGTTTATGCGTAAAGGAAAAGCATCTGCTTCAATAATCTTTGATGTTAATGGAAGTACCACTGTACTTTTAAGCCCACCTTCAGAAAATTCTGTAGGCTGAACGACTAAGCATGGACGTTGTTTGCCGGGTTTGGTCCCAACTCGTGGCTCCAAATCAACAGTATAAATATGCCAGCATTTTGGAATCATTATGATTTAATCCTAGCATAGGGCTGAAATTCTTTATTAACTTCGCTACTGCTTTTTGCAACAAGTTTAGCAGCATGCTTCCAGCGCTTAACCTTTTTTATGCGTAAAGCTTCTTTTTCCAGCAAATCTAATCCGGCTCTAATCACATCAATTTTTTTATGGATTCCAAAATCTTTTTTTAAATGCTCAATTCTTAAGTGGTCTTTTGCTTGAATCATTAAAGGGATACCCATATTTGTCTCCTAACTCATGATATACTTACCAGTATACTAAATAGTATATAAAATGTATATAGCGAAGAGGTAAATTTTTCATTCTGAATATGACAATAAATAATAGAACCGAAAGAGTCTTTCTTTCTTAAATTTCGACTTTGAGAGATCTTAGCATTAAATAGCATCCGAAAATTATTAAAACCACGCCAGAAACTAAAAATGCTACATCCCAATAAAACTGAACTGGATAAAGAGCACGCTGAACAACATGATGCAACTTAAGAATGTGATGATCAAGGGTGCCCTCAATAAGATTGAAGGCGCCAAAGCCTGTGATCATTGAACCCACCAACACCTTGGTTAATTTGGGAACGCTTTCATTTTTTATTGCTTTCCATAAAAGTATAATGCCAGCCAGAGTCATTATCCAAGCAAAAGCATCAAACATACCATCCCAAAACATATTAATATCCGCTTTAACTAAGGTGTCTGGAAAAATTATATTGGAAAGCATATTATGAATTTGCAAAATTTGATGAAATAAAATTCCATCGATAAAACCTCCCATTCCTACTCCAAGTACAAATCCTGCCGTCATTAATGGACATGAAGAACATTGTGTTTTCAATTTATTTTCCTTCCAGTGGTTCATCAGATAGTTTGGATGATTTGCAAGATCGGCTAGGTAATCCGTAATAAATCACAAAGGCAATTACTATAAAAAAAATAAAGGGTAAAAATAAACTAAAGAGGTTTAATAGAAAATTATGATTAAATATAGCAGCTCGAACTTCTGTTCCAGTTTTGGTTGTGCATAATGAACAAGCTAGTGTAATGCTGGGAATAAAAAAAGAGAAAAGATAAATAACTATTTTAAGTCTCATAGCATGCCTTTCTAACTTGCAGGGGTCGAAGCAACCTTGATACTGGAGAGCGTGCCAAAAAAAAGGAGGTCTAGTTCTTAGACCTCCTTTCAACCGAACAGTTTTTGCTTAAGGGACAGTAACGGTATTGCCGATAAATGTCACTGCAGCATTCCGTGCTAATGCTCTGCCTGAAATTGTATCGCCCAAGCCCAAGGAAATGCTGCTCAAGGCCGCTATGGTTCCATCAAATGTAACATTAGGACCGAGTACCGCTGAACTGCCAACCTGCCAGAAGACATTCGCTGCCTTAACGCCACCGGTGAGCACAATATTCGCATTAGACAGGTTGAGTCCGGATCCTGCCTGGAAGATAAATACTGAATTAGCATTTCCACTTAGCGTTAATGTCCCATTATTGATATTGATAGTTGAGCCGGAGCAAAAGACGGTTTGCGCTCCTGGGAAGTCTGATGAAAGCGTGACGCCTGCCTGGTTAGTAGTTTCAATAGTATGTACTGGGCCGAGGGGACAAGTCTGGGCGGCAAGACAAGTGTATAAAGTCGTGAGGTCAACCTGCGCAGCAGCAGCAACTCCATCAGTAATGTGTTGTATCCCATTAACAACTCCAGGAGGAAAACCGGTTACCGAAGTTCCTGGTGAGAGACCGAGGTTTCCATTGAGCAAGGTGGCTCCTGTACTCGTTATCGTCGAGCCAGCTAGCGTTGCGAAAGTAGAAGTTGTGCCCAAAGCGCAAAGGAATGAATCAGAAACTGTGACGGGAACAGGAGGACTGGGCGGACCGCAGAAGACTGCTGTTGTGATAGCGGGTGCACTTACCTGAACTTGACGACTATCAATCCCAACCTGAAGTACCCGATTGAAAGTCCCGTATTGTAGCGGTATGAGACTCACTGCGATATTACAAAAATCACCAGCTGCTAAGGAGGTACCGCAATTTTTTGTGGGCGCTGGAACAATTGGTGTGGTTGAAGGTGGAGGTGGAAAAGCATCACTACTTACAATCCGAATATAATTTATAATTAAAGTAACCGGCGTGTTATTTGTAAGGGTATATATTCCAGTCTGAGTTGTAGCAGTACATTGGGTGCTTGTAAAACTGGGTGCAGTTAACGTAACGTCACATACTCGTAGGCCTGATTTATTTACATGTGAGCTGCTACAGGGTTGTGTTACTCCTACCTTTTGTGCCTGTATTATCGGTTGTGCTTGTATTATTGCTGGAAGCAATAAACCTAAAATTAACAATCCATATCGAACGTACTTAAACATCTTGTATCTCCCTTTTAACCCTATTTTTTATATTGCTATGTTGTTATAGCGCTATATGCAATCCAATTAATGCTGTTTGCGTCTTTAACTTAAATTGAGCCGGAGCAATGATAGGTAAGGATATAGTCCCTACATCTCCACTTCCGGAAGTTCGCACTTTACCCAAATCTGCATACAAGTATTCTACAGAAATTCCAACACGCTCATTTACAGCGAACGTCAAACCAGCGCCCGCTTCCCAAGCAAAATGTGAATTAGTCTTTGTATTTAAGTTTAAACGCTGATCCTGACAAGGGGCACTAGGATCATTGTCCTTATCGCTGTAACCAATACGATTCCAGGCATTACCTATACCACCTTTTGCATAAAGTGAAAGCTGCTTATAGGATGCAACTGTTAACGCACCATCAACCATTAATCGAAAACTGCGTACAGGAATATCATAGGTAAGCTGAATAAAGTCAGGACTATCAAAACGCCAAACATTACCGTCAATACTGTTACTGATTAAAGGATAAAAATTTAATTGGGGTTCTATGGATGGAAACCACTGGACGTGATCAGAGTATTGCTGAGCGTCACGAAAATAATGAACATAGCCTGCGCCTAACTGACCAGCGTATGAGGTCCAGTTATTAGCATTAGTTTGTACGAGCGTATCTGTTTCACTACTCGTTATACCTAACTGACTATTACCTGCATTTAATTTTGCAGCACCGAGGGCACCAATAATTTCGAAATGATCACGCGCTTTTTCTGCTGTACGTGGCACAAACGCTTCAGCTTTATAGTCACCTTTGTAATCGCCTTTATAATCATGCTTATAATTAACTTTACATTTGTGTGCATGTTTATTTACATACTTGTGTGGATACTGATAAGTGGATGCGAATCCAGAACCACTTAAAGCTAAACTGCAAAGCAGAAGGCAGGGAAATCCTTTCATCTTTAATTTCATATTTTTTATCATCCTTAATAAATGGCTTTTAAAATGCCGAATCTAAAATTATCATCATATTGGAATCAAAGCAAATGTTAGAATGAGTTTTAATTTTCTGAACAAAAGAAAAGATCCATATCATATTTCAATGAAAGACATACATTTAAATTGAATGCATGTCTGTACCCTTCATGAAAAATCATCTTATTTATCGTCTTATTGATAGAGCTTTTATTTATTCTATTTTCAGCGACAAAATCGGATTGGTAAAATGAGCCCATCATCTAACTGACCAAAGATCTACCCCATAAATAACTATTGAGCTCTTGATGTGATTAAATATCACTCAATTACGCCATCTAGAGCTTTATCCTATAAATTCCGACCCAGGACTCTTTCCATTGCATATTCCCCACACAAAAAATACAATAGCTCTCCAGAAACATGCCCCACACATCAACAGCGAGGAACGCCACAACGTGCTATCTTCCCACGACTGTCATACCCATTTAATTCAAGTAGGTTATTCATGAAACAAGCTTGCCACGGACTCGTCACGTTAGTTACTACGCTTGCACTATTAGTGACTTCCAATAGTATTGCGGAAAAAAAGGTAATTCCTGCTGTTCATACAACCACACTGACGCAGACGCAAGTCACTACAAGTGAAACCAATGGAGTAGCTGCACACCCTGGTGGTCGGCTTTGGAATTTACAAGACGCAGATATTTTAAGTGTCATCAACGAGGTTTCATTAGAAACTGGTAAAAACTTCGTCGTCGATCCTCGAGTGACCGGGAAAATTACCCTTATCTCCAGTAAGCCTATAGACACCAAAGAAGTTTATGCAGTCTTCCTCTCTATTTTAGAATTATTGGGTTACTCCGCCATCGAGTCGGACCATGTCGTAAAAGTCATCCCTAACATGGAAAGCACAGAGATGGCTAGCCGTGTAGCGACTAGCTCTAAGCCAGGGCATGGAAATGAAGTTGTTGTGCGCGTCATACCCCTGGCAAATGTTTCAGCTGTTCAAGTGCTGCCTGTCATACGGCCTATGCTGCCACAATGGAGCAACATATCTGCTTACGCACCTGGTAACGTGTTAATTTTAGTAGGACATGCTGCCAACTTGACGCGAATTGTAAACGTCATTAAAAATCTAGATAATGCATCCACTAATTCCATTCAAGTCATACCTTTACATCAAGCTTCAGCTGCACAAATCGCCACTGTCTTAAATAATTTACAAAGCGCAAGTCGCGCGAATGGTGACAATTCCTCTGTCTCTATTGTGGCAGATGAACGCAGTAATAGTATTTTACTGGGTGGAAATAAATCATCACGCTTGCATATTCAATCTTTGATTACCCAACTTGACGCACCCATGACAGGCGCTCAAGGCAACACTGAAGTGGTTTATTTACGTTACCTCCAAGCTAAAAATTTAGCACCAGTATTAGGAAAAATTGCGCAAAATATCTTAAAGACTGGCAGTGATATGCCAGCATCTCAGCCAATAAATGCTATGCACGCAGGCTCAAGAAAACCACAAGATGTAGAAAACCTTACCAACATTCAAGCTGAAAACAGCACCAATGCTCTTATCATCACTGCACCGCCTACATTATTGAAAGCACTCAAAGCAATCGTGTGCAAATTAGATCTTCGTCCCGCACAGGTTTTAGTAGAAGGTGTGATTGTAGAAATCAATCAAGATGATTTAAAAAATATAGGTATTCAGTGGGGATCTCGATCTCTTACTAATCCTGATCAAAGTGCTCAAGGCGCCTCAACTTCAGTCAGCTTTCCTCCGCTGGGTGAGGGCACACTAGGAATTATCCCTCACACACAGATTAAAGCTGTGTTAAGTCTGTTGGAAAATAAAACCGGCGTGAATATTCTTTCTACTCCCTCAGTAGTGGTTTTAGATAATCAAAAAGCAACCCTGAAAGTCGGTGAAGATGTTCCTTACCAAAACGGCACCTATGCTACTACCGGAAACACTGGAACAGTCACACCTTTCAATACGATCTCAACCAAGCCTGTCGTATTACAATTAGATGTAAGACCGCAAATTAATTTAGGTAATGCTGTTCGCTTACAAATTAATTTAAAAAATGACACCTTACAAAATCCAGAAAATCCCACTTTAAATCCGATCATCAAAACCAGCCAGATTGCTAACACTGTTATTATTAATAGCGAAGATATTTTAGTGATAGGTGGATTGATCAGCAACAACATGACTGAAAGCATGGACAAGATTCCCTTTTTTGCTGATATTCCAATTGTCGGAATCTTGTTTCAACATAAAGTACGTAAGCTTGAGAAAAAAATGTTAGTCGCTTTCATCAAGCCTGTGATCATGCATGATGCGATTGATGCTTCAATGATAACGAATACCAAATACGATAATATACGACAACATCAAATTGATTGGCCCGTCAATTTATCTCAGCCCGGCGATCAGAAACAAGAAAATATTTTACCGCTATGGAATAACCCTGTTGCATTACCAAAACCTTTTACAGATGTGACTTAACATGACAACCATTACCTCATCACTCCCAGTCATTCCATTTTCTTTTGCGAAACGTTATGGCGTATTACTGGCTGAAATTGAAAATGGTATTGCGAAAGTTTGTTATCGTGACAATCCTAACAGCATGATCCTTACAGAATTAAGACGCTATTTAGGCTTACCCTTAGATATTCAAAAAGTAGATGAGGAAGCTTTTAGTAAACTATTAGTTAAAACATATGAAACCGATTCCAACACCGCTATGTTAATGGCAAAAGATATGGGTGAAGAGTTTGATCTTTTTCATCTAATGCAAGAATTACCGAAACCAGAAGATTTATTAGAAAGCCAAGATGATGCACCCATCATTCGGTTGCTTAACGCATTACTAAGTGAAGCAATTAAAGAAGGTGCCTCGGATGTGCATATTGAAACATTTGAAAGTCGTGTCATGGTACGCTTTCGTGTTGATGGTATTTTGCGAGAAATATTAGAGCCTCAGCGAGTATTAGCACCACTCATCGTTTCACGAATAAAAGTTATGGCAAAATTAGATATCGCAGAAAAACGTTTGCCTCAAGATGGACGCATTACATTGCGTGTGGGTGGACATGTAGTTGACGTTCGAGTTTCAACTATGCCGACCAGTCATGGTGAACGTGTTGTGTTGCGCTTACTAGACAAACAAAGTGCGCGTTTAGATTTAGCTGAGCTAGGCATGGCTCCAGACACCTTAACCTTACTTCAAAAAATAATTGCTATCCCTCATGGCATCATGTTGGTGACTGGACCTACAGGCTCTGGCAAAACCACCACGTTATATGCTGCATTGAGCACGCTAAATAATCAAACTCGCAACATACTGACAGTTGAAGATCCGATTGAATATGATTTACAAGGCATAGGTCAAACGCAAGTTAATCACAAAGTGAATATGTCTTTTGCTAAGGGCTTGCGTGCTATTTTACGACAAGATCCTGACATCGTTATGGTAGGTGAAATTCGTGACGTGGATACTGCGCAAATTGCGATTCAAGCCAGTCTTACCGGGCATTTAGTGTTATCAACATTACACACCAACACTGCCATAGGTGCTATCACACGACTTGATGATATGGGTGTAGAACCTTTTTTATTAGCATCAAGCTTGATTGGTGTATTAGCTCAGCGTTTAGTGCGTCTACTTTGCGTGCACTGCAAACAATCCAGTCCGGCCACCCAAGCTGAAAAAGATATTTTACATGTTAATGACGCTGAACTTTATCGTCCTGTGGGTTGTGCACTTTGCAAAAATACGGGCTATAGCGGACGTAGTTGTATCAATGAATTAATCGCTGTTGACGAAAAACTTCGTACAATGATACATAGCAAAGCCTCAGAACAAGATATGAAAAATTATACGCGCACCTCATATCCCAGCATACGCAAAGATGGTTTTACTAGAGTGTTAAGGGGTGATACCTCGCTAGAAGAAATATTGCGCGTCACGAGTGAGGATTAAGCCATGCCTATATTTCATTACGTTGCACTCAATCAGAAAGGCCTTAAAGAAAAAGGAATTATAGAAGCAGAAGGTTTGAAGCATTGTCGTCAGCTATTGCGCAACAAAGGATTTGTTCCTCTAGAAACAACTGCTGCACGTCAGGCTAAACCAAAGCTTGGTGATAACAAATTCACGGGTAAATCTGCATTCAACTACACATTAAATAATAAAGAGCTCGCATTAATTAGCCGTCAGCTTTCAACTTTATTTGCAGCAGGGATGCCAGTCGAAGAAGTTTTATCTGCTGTCGCTGAGCAAACAGAAAAACAACGCACTAAAAGTTTAATCTCCTCTGTGCGAAGTCGCGTGACTGAGGGCCATTCGCTTGCCAATGCATTACGTGATTTTCCCCGCGCATTTTCTGCTTTATTCTGCTCCACTGTGGCTGCAGGTGAAAAATCAGGACATTTAGATGTTGTATTACAACGTTTAGCAGATTACACCGAACAACAATTTCACATGCGTCAAAAAATTAAGAATGCATTAATTTATCCTTGTCTCATGGTTTGTGTTTCGATAGGTATCGTGGGATTTCTATTAGAATATGTCGTCCCTAAAATGGTAGCTGTTTACAGTAACATTGGTCAGGATCTTCCTGGCATGACTAAAGTGCTGATTGCAGTGAGTAGCGGAATTCAAAGTTATGGCTTTATTTTTTTAGTACTGATGGCGATAGGAATATTTTTCTTTCGTCGTCGGTTAAAGAACAATGCTAAATTTAAAGAACGTGTACAACGTACCGGATTGCGTGTTCCTATCATTGGTAATGCGACAAAAATAATTAACACTGCGAGATTTTCACGGACATTTGCTATTTTATCTTCAGCAGGTGTTTCTGTTTTAGAAGCGATGAATATCTCAGCTCAACTCATTACCAACATCCCTATTCGCAAAGCAGTAGAAGTAGCAGCGAGTCGAATTCGTGAAGGCGCAAATATTCATTTAGCATTGAAACAAACTCAATTTTTTCCGCCTATGAGCATACATTTAATTGCGAGCGGTGAGGCCAGTGGTCAATTGGAAAATATGTTAGAGAGATCTGCCAACAATCAAGATAATGATATTAAGCAATTAATAGAGACCGCATTAACATTATTTGAACCAGCGATTATTTTGATTATGGGTGCAATTGTTTTATTTATTGTGTTAGCAATCCTGTTGCCTATATTTCAGTTGGATCAGATGGCTGGGTGAATTCGTAGTTTTTTGCAAAAATACCTTTCTTACATTTACACACACCTCACTAAAAAATTTCGTAAAATAATTTGTAATTTAGCCCGCAAAAAGTTGTAGGACAATAACCCGTCTTTGCGAGCGAAAGCGCGGCAATCCAGGCTTTAACG
>DHXK01000037.1:30760-49466 GCA_002413665.1 Legionellales bacterium UBA5158
GTTAAAGCCTGGATTGCCGCGCTTTCGCTCGCAAAGACGAGTGACTGTAATTTCTTGTTTACATCCAATTCAATTTTTATCCTGAAATAAATCAAGTGATTATAATATAATTTTGTAAATATTCGTTGTGAGCCATACTTTATTACCGAGCCGCGACTGTCAGGAAGCGTCACCGGACATTGCCGTAATCACTCCCTAACGGTCGCGGCTCGGTTGACCATGAATATCTGGATTTATAGACTATAATTACTAAATAGATGTCCTGCGTGGAGACATATTTTATGCCCTTAGCAAACCCTAAAAGCGAAGAATTACTCCATCATTTTAAAGACAAAGGGTGCTTAATAAGAATGATTGAATCATCTGAAAAGGAACTCAAAGCTCTTCAAACGAATGCATCAGGTGGATTGATGATAAGGCCTAGCTCATTAATTCATAGAGATTTTAAATCCCAACTTTACGGAAGTGGCGGTTTAGGGATATTTATCAAGCCTTCAGCGTCTCAAGGGGCTTACAAAAGAATGACTTTTTCCAATCATGCTGATTCTATAATCAAGAGATATGATGAAGAAAAAGCGCAAGATGAAAAGTTAATAGATTTTCTTATCAAAGAACTCAACAAAAAAGATGGCGGTGGAAATAGAGATAAAGCTAGTCTAAGAAATCTAACCATAGAGCAATTACATTATAAACAGAGAGAATTTCATGACAGAGCTGCGGGCATCATTGATGATATAGACACTAAGATCCATGTAAAAAATTTACTTGAAAAACTTGAAGAGCAAAGTGTCATGGATGTTCCAAGCAAACCTTTAACCAAAGTAGATTTTAAAGTTTTTGTCGATCATCAAGATTCGAACCGTTACCCAGATTATTTAAAAGGACAAATTAAAAAAAAGTTTGAAAGTTACTTTGAAAAAGCTGAGAACAAAAGCATTAAAGGTATTATTCATAATATTAATCGTCACCAACTTTTGAAAAGCCAAAATTGGTCCATGGTAAAAACCGATATCCGCGCGGATAAAGAAGATATGCAATTTGACCCCGCAAGAGGATTAATTTTTGGGAAAAAGCAAGGGAGTATTAATTTGTTAGAAGTTGATAACTACCTAAAATCAGAAGGCAGTAGTAATCTTTTTCGCGAAACTTTCAGTAAATTATTTCCTGATCATGGCGAGATGATTTCTTATGAACAAATAGAACAGTGCTGCGACAAACTGACAGCGGAAGTAAAAAAAGAAAATACTCGCCCCATCTATTCTAACCCTCAACATACCAATTCAAACAAACCAGGATATCGTGAACTAGTAGTAACAGAATGTATTGCAACACCCAGTTATGATGATATTTTGGGTATTCAATTTAGTGTACCGATGAGTGATGAGCTCTGGGAACAAGCTAAAAATTTTCAAGAAAAAATGGAAATAAAAGGTTATCCATTAAATTTCTTTAGTTACGATGCAAACACTACAGATAATCCCCTTATTGGACCTTTTACATTAGAAGAGGCCAGGCAGCTTCAACCAAAAAATATAGATGCGTTAGAAGCTGCATCAGCGTCAGCTGCATCATCAAGCTCTACATTATCTGCAATTAAAAAAATGAACGCACCTATAGATTCGCTTAAACCTAATGTGGCTCAGGCCATAATTGAAGTGGATAACACCACACCTGTCATTAGTTCAGCTAATGCTAATGAAGAGTATAAGGTAACGCCGGAAATCCAGCCTGAAGATGCTTCTGTCAACAAATCTGTTTCAAAACGTCAATAAACTGATGAGCGCTTCCCGCAATCACATTACTTTTTTCAAGTAAATCATAAACCTTAGGATCTACATCAGTTAACATAATTAAAATATTTTTCTTCTCAGCAAGTTGTTTTATTTTTTCGAAGCTGACAGTCGCAGAACGATCTAATCCAGTTAAATGACTAAAATCATAAATAACATAGTGCACTTCCTTTGATTTCGATAAGCGATTGCTAAGCTCTTTTAGCAAAGCATCAGCATTTCCAAAAAACAAAAAAATCTGCAATTGAAAATACAATATTTCATTTCCATATTGCTGTAATAATTCTTGAGTATGTGGATCCCGTTGCTTGTTACTCTGTAAATAATCTCCTTTCAAAGTTGCTTTAATCACACTGACATGACTATATTTAACAATAAAAAATCCAATGGCAAATAAACCTGCTAACCTTGAATGAGTAGCCGCACTATGTTGCGTTTTATGGTTTAGCATAGTATCAGTTATTGTAACGTAACCTGTTATTCCACCTACTAAACTTGATAATACATTGCCAACGCCAGCAACGCATAATTCACGATTAAAATTAATATCTTTTTTAAGCAAAACCTCTAATCCGGTCGCATTAAATAAGATTGCAATGGTGCTCAATAATGTAATCGCTAACATATTACCTGCTTGCGAATAGTGGCCATTGCAAAGGATGACGTGACTCTTTCGTTAATTGTATTAATAAAATGGCATACAAAAGTGCTGGCAGCCAATGCACCAAAATCAAAGGATCCAAAAAAAGAGAGGATAAGGCTAAGCTATCAAACGAAGGGATCATTACTGCAAATGATCCATGAAACAAGAACCAACCAATACCAGCCAGAAAGCCACCCACAACAGGGTAAGGCATAAGAAACGGCACTGATAGTAGCATTTAATCCGATAACAATTCCGGCAATGGCATTAGCCGATAATTGAGAAAACGTAATGGGTAATTTGAATTTTGTGATCGCCATCCTTAGCATGTATCGGTTCTCTGAAACGACAATTTGTTCTTAATATGGAAGTCTTAAACTCCATTACTCAAGAATATCGATATCCATTCCGCCAAACACTTGCTCTACCGTTTCATCTACTGCATCAGCCAATGAATAACCAGCATTTCCAAACCAGCGTTTGATAGCCACTAATTCACGACCGCGTAGAAAAATATAAAAACTTAAAAATACAATATCGGACTCAACTTCAGAATGAAGTTCAAAAATGTAACGTTCTGCATAAGGCAGTCGTTTCTTAGCTTCAGTCTGGGTGTAATCTTGCAAAAGACTCAACGCTTCTTCAGCTGTCTCTGCATTTTCACATTGTTCTTGGACAGTATGATAATCTGAGACACGTTGTTGCAAAATCCGATCTAACTCGTCTTCTTTAAATAATTCTGTAAATCCATGTGGTAATCGTTCATCAATCGCAAACACTTTATTGATAAAATCAACATGATTCACACATGCCACTTCAGGATCTATAAGACGATGAAAGAAAGGAACAGCTAAACAAGCACGTTTAAAAGAAGGAAGATTGATATAAAGCGCATCACCCTTTACCATTAATGTGCCTAATCGTACAGGCTGCTCAGAATTTCTACGAAAAGATTCTAACGACTCGAAATGTACGTCGTTGCATTCAGCTTTCCAAAACCAGCTCCAAGAGTCACCATTCGGAAGTTTGGTTAAACACTCTTGTTTATTTAACATTTCAAAAAGTTTTTCTTTTTGAAAGATAACATACGTTAAACGTAGTGGTTGGTAAGCTTCACCGGTTTCAACGGTTAAAAAAGGTTTCTGCAACCGATCAAACATATCGGTCTCCTAGTTAGAGAATCATCCCATGCGGTGTGATGGGGCGCGTTGCTCAGGTACAGCCACCACGGGTATTGCCTTTTGGTAATTTTTTTGATTATGCTTTGATATGATTTTATCTAAACCTGCTCCTGCCGTTTCTAGCACATCAGCACTTAAGTTAGATTTATGACCGGCTGTAACTAAACGTAATTGACTACTCATTGTACTTTACTCTCTTAGGGTTGAACATGTTAGTAAAAAATTTATCATCCTGGACTATAACCATTTTTAGCTTTAGGATCTTCTGGAGCTTGACCCTTATTTAAATCATTATTTTCTTTTAAACCATCACTTATTTCAGTGCTCATGCCTTTTGCTACCGCATCCTTTATCTTTGGAGGTAAGCCACCTAACAACTCAGAATGGGTAGGAACTACACAGTCAGCTGCAACTAGAGCTTTTACTTGTTTTTTATCTAAAGCCATTTGTAATACCCCCACCCAGGTTTTGTGTCTATGTTTTACTCAATTATACACTATTCTAACTATTATTTATTTCTATCCAGGGCAGTTTTTTTTATATATTATCAATTTTTGTGACTGTGCAGATAGACACTTTTATTAAATTATACCCTCTCAAACTTAAAATACTATTAAATGGATGTAACTACATGAAAATACAGAAAAAAATAAATTCCAGCCTGAGAAAAAGAGCTGGATTTACTTTGGTCGAAGTTATGGTGGTTGTTGTTATTTTAGGCATTCTAGCCGCTATCATTGTACCAAAAATTATGAGCCGGCCTGAGCAAGCACGTATTGTGAAAGCTAAACAAGACATTTTAGCCATTGAGAGCGCTTTAGATCTTTATAAATTAGACAATGGCTTTTACCCTTCTACAGATCAAAATCTTCAAGCCTTAGTGAGCAAGCCTACCTCATCACCCGTTCCATCCAATTGGAAATCAGATGGTTATATCCAAAAACTCCCAACTGATCCTTGGGGTGAATCGTATCAATATTTAAATGAAAATGAAAAATTACGTATTTTTAGTTACGGCCCAAAAGGTAAAGAGGGAAATAGCGAAATTGGTAATTGGAACATGGATGATAAGTCCTAAATGCAGTCTTCAAAAAGCTACGGTTTCACGCTAATAGAAATTTTAATTGTTATGCTCATCATTAGTATAGTGGGGGGCATAACATTATTAGCGGTGAGCCATAATCGCAATACACAGCTGGGAACTTACACCAACCAACTGACCAACAGATTAATCTTAGCCGAACAGCGCGCAATGTTACTGCCTATGGTTTTTAAATTGGTGATCACTGATGAAACATTACAATTTTATCAATATCAAGAAGCTACATCGAGATTTACTAAATCCAGTGACTCAACTTTAGGCCTGTATCGTATCCCCGAGAACATTCATCTCACATTAAAAATGCAAGATGAAGATCCCGAAAAGAAACACCCTGAACCTCATATTATTTTTTCCAGCAGTGGCGATCTCACGCCTTTTTCTTTATTAATCGGCTCTCCCAAAAAGCCTCCAACTTATGAAATTAAAGGAGATGCAAACGGTAATATTAAAATGCATAAAATTAATTTAGCTAAACAAGCGGAACTCCCATGAGGTTTCAAAAAAAAGTAGTAGGATTTACTTTAATTGAAGTATTAATCGCCTTAGCTATAATCAGTATTGCATTAACCGCCATGATAAAAGCCACTTCTCAAGATATTCGTGACACATCTTATTTAGAAGATAAAATGATTGCTCACTGGGTCGGTCTACAAGTTATTAACGAAGTGCGTGCTGATATTATAAAATCAAATCAATCTAACGAGACAGATATGCTTGGAAAAAAATGGCGATGGAAAGAAAGCTTAATAGAAACGCCTAACCCTCATATAAAAAAAATAACAGTCACTGTTTTTCGTAAAAATGATGATATGAAAATATCAACCTTAACAAGTTATAAGTATGTCGCTCAATGAATAATAAATTTAAGCAAATGGGTTTTACTTTATTAGAAATTCTTATCGCTCTATTTATCTTTACAATTATCTCTATCATCATGACACAAGCTTTACATATAGCATTGACTAGCCTTTCAGGCACTGAAAAAAGCGCAGCAAGAATGCGTGATTTACAAATGACTCTGCTAATGTTCTCACGTGATTTTGAGCAAATTATCGATCGTCCTGTAATTAATGCACTTCAATCGCCAGAAGCTTCTTTATTAGGCTCTGCTGACAATATCACTTTCACGCATTCTGGCCTTGCAAATCCTCAAGGAGAAATTCTTCGAAGTACATTGCAGCGCACGCAATACTCTTTGCTAAAAGAAAATATTATTCGCACGACTTGGGACGTTCTCGATCAGACGGCAAATACTCATCCGCAACAACGCGAATTAGCTGGATCAGTGCGCGAACTGCATTTCATGTATTTAGATGATGACGGTAATTCTTATTCAAGTTGGCCACCTCCCAGCTCATCTAAAATCTCTGCGCTACCAAAAGCTATTCGTGTTACGTTGACACTTCCAAAATGGGGCAAGCTTAGCCAATTGTATATCACTTCAGGACATAGCCTAGATGCAATACCCTCTTAAACATTCTCAGCGCGGTTCTGCGATCATCATTGCATTGTTTATTATGAGCTTAGTTGCAGCTATTGCAGTGGCTATGTTGTCACGCCTGAATACAGATATCCAACGTACTCATTTATTATTAAATACGGATAGAGCTAACTTAATAGCTCAAGGCTCAGTAGCTTGGGCGATTGATCTACTCATTGTTAATTGGAAAACACAACGTCCAAATCAACTCGTAGACCACATGCCTATTCATTCTAAAACCGATACCATTGAAGAATACAAAATAGATAGCACGCTATATGATGCGCAGAGTTTTTTAAATTTAAATAATCTTAGCGTGACTGACAATCAAATGAGTTTTTTAAATTTATTAAAAGCAGTAGATCCTAAAATAGATTCCGTAGTGGCAACAGATATCGCTCTTGCAACTCATGATTGGGTATCTCAGCCTGATGCTAAAACTCAAGGCTTTGATAATGACTATTTACAAAAAAATCCTTCATATCGCGCGCCTCATCATTTTATGGCAAGTGCAAGCGAAATCAGATTAGTAAAAGGTATGAGTGCATCGTTATTTTCTAAATTATCACCCTATATTATTGCCTTACCCGTTATCACCAAAATTAACATTGCCAGTGCTGAGGCAGCCGTATTGATGAGCCTTAGTCCTACCTTAACAGCCGAAGGTGTGAAAACTATTATAGCTCATCGAAAAGAATCACCCTTCAACACCACACAACAATTTCTTGAATTCGATGTTATTAAAAACAATCCTGTTCCAGCAGACAAAATTACCACCCTAAGTGCGTACTTTTTACTACAAACCAACGTTAGAGTTGGACAGCAAAATTTGATGCTTTATACTTTACTAGTTAGAAATATCAAAGACAATCAGCCCAATGTAATAGTGTTATGGCAAACTAAAGGCACACTGTAATGCAAAAAATCACTCTTTATTTAAATCATGACGATCAGATACAAACTTATCCTTCTATCTCTTTGTCTGATTTGAAAAATACTCCCAATCTTTATGATATTCGGGTGATAGTGCCTGCTCAATCTGTTTTGCTTATTGGTGCTAAGCTACCCAAATTAAATCGCCATCGCATACTCCAAGCATTGCCCTATGCTTTAGAAGAGCAATTATTAACAGAAGTGAATGATTTGCATTTTGCAATGGGACCATACCAAACAGACCATTTCCCTGTCGCGATCGTTACAAAAGAAAAAATGAGTACATGGCTCAACATTCTAAACGAATTAGGAATAAAGCCTTCGTTGATGCTTCCTGAAACGTTAGTGATTCCTTATACTCCCGATCAATGGCACGTCCTAGTTCATGATAATATTGCTATCATACGCACAGATTTTTATAACGGCTTTGCCTGTGATAAAAATAATTTGACTGAAATGATCTCGCTAAAATTAAATGAATCTATCTCCACACCCTCTCAGATTAATATACTTAATTACGATGAGGATGCTGTTAATCTCATAATAGATACTGTGCCTATCCTAGAGAAAAAAATCTCGTCTAAGCATTTTTTAGAAGATATCATTTCAACTGAAAATCCCGCTATTAACTTATTACAACAACAATACCAACCCAGGCTGTCAACCACTCAGAATAAAAAAATATGGCGTATCAGTAGTTACCTTGGAGCAGCTGTTATTAGTTTGTTATTTATTAGTAATCTCGTTTCATTTTTTATTTTACACAACCAGGTGAGCACTTTAGATAACGCCATCTTAAAAATTTACAAACATAATTATCCTCAAGCGTCTGTCATGACTTCGCCTAAAGAACGCATGACTGAAAAGCTCAATAAGCTCAGCAACCAAAATAGTGAAAATAGTTTATTATTATGGCTAGCATTTGTTGGAAAAAGTTTACAACAAACGTCTAATGTACGATTAGCGCAAATAGATTTTCATAACAACCAACTCAATCTACAATTAACAGCGCCGAGCTCAGATAATTTAGATGCCTTCACACAATCTTTACACCTACAAGGCTTGTACGTCAGACAACAAGAAGTTGCTGTCATTGGCGCAAATGTTAAAGGAACCATTGTCATTACAGAGAATCACGAATCATGAAAGACTGGTGGATAAATTTATCGATTAAAGAAAAACAAACAGTTTCTATTGGCAGCATCGTTGTGGGAATTTTTTTAGTCTACCAATTCCTGTGGATACCGATGACCAATAGCACGCAACAGTTACGCAAAAAAGTTTTACACAATCAAATTTTGCTGAGTTGGATGCAAGTTAGCGATCAGCGTATTCAAGTACTAGAGAACACGCAAACCATTCCTGCAATAACAAAGTCATCTCTGTTAACGACTATCCAAAATGAACTAAAAAAGACTTCTTTTGCTAGTAACGCAACTCAATTGCAACAAGGTGAAAATAATTCAGTCAAATTACATTTGCAAAAAGTGGATTTCGATAATTTGATGAAATGGTTAACCTCATTATCACAACAAAAAATTTCGATCAATCAAATGACGGTGATCGCCAGTGAAACACCGGGCATGGTTGAAGCTGAGTTGCAATTACAAAGCGCTTAAACACCATCGCTTTCTTTATTATTTAATCATACTCAAGGCCTTAATTGCTGCTTGATTATTCCTTGATGCAGCTTTTGTCATCCAAAAAATACCTGATTCACAATCACGAGTCACACCATAACCGTAGTAATACATATACCCTACCGCGTATTGTGCATCGACATTTCCTTCACATGCTAATGGTAATAATTCATGAAATGCTTGACGATATTCACCAGAAGCGAAACTCATTTTTCCTTTTTGTAATTCTTGCGAAATACGAGCAGAAGCACAAGCTTGCAAACTACAAAATAAAATAACAATCATTATTTTTTTAAACATAAATCTCCTTAACTTGCTTTTAAAGTTGATGGTGGCAAATCATGAAAAGACAAGGCTGGCCTTGCCAAAGGTAATTTTTCCAATCGACCTCCATGCTCTAACACAACACCGCTATCATTCACGGCATTAATTTTTATACCCGCTGTCAGCACATCGCCCACTGCGTACACTTTACCAGGCTGTCCTGATTCTGAGATGATGGCTTTGGATAAATTATCCTGATCGACTTTGACTATACCTGTCAAATGCAATTGCAAACTAGTAATAGGCAAAAATGCAGCATCTTCTTCATTAGACTGTCCAAACAAATGTAATGAAGGGAGTTGTAAAATCAATTGTGAAGCTTCGTTGGAAATAGGAATTGCAGTTGTGATAACTTTTTTATGCGTTAACATAAAGTCTGAATGCCAGGTGAATAAAATATTGAGTAACGTCGCTAAAAGTATCACGCTTAGCACAATGGATACGGCTAAACCCAGTTGTTTACCTCGCTGTGTTGCGAACATTTGTGTACTGAATTCTTCAAACATATTTATACCTTTATATCCTGCAACCAAATAGCTACTTGCTTAGCATAATACGTGAGTATTGCATCTGCACCAGCACGCTTCATACAAATTAATGATTCCATTACAGCAGCCTGCTCATTCAACCACCCTTTTTCTGCAGCAGCTTTTAGCATGGCATATTCTCCGCTCACTTGATAAACAAATGTTGGCATCTGAAATTGTTTTTTCACCTGATTTACAATATCTAAATACGGCATCCCAGGTTTTATCATGACAATATCTGCGCCTTCTGCAACATCTAAAGCCACTTCATGAAGAGCTTCATTCACATTGCATGGCTCTATTTGATATTGTGATTTATCCGCTTTACCTAATGCTGTAGCTGAACCGACTGCTTCTCGAAAAGGTCCATAAAAACTGGATGCATATTTAGCAGAGTAAGCAAGAATGCCAGTGTTTGTGTATCCTGCTTTTTCTAATGCAGAGCGTATTAAGCCTATCCTTCCATCCATCATATCAGAAGGCGCAACTATATCTGCGCCAGCTTCTGCATGTGACAATGCTTGCTGAATTAAAATCGCGATCGTAGCATCATTCACTACATAATTATTATTATCGGTCAAACCATCTTGCCCATGTGACGTATAAGGATCTAATGCAACATCCGTTATCACCCCCAAATCAGGAAATGATTTCTTCAATTGACGCACAGCTCGCTGTACTAAACCATTAGCATGGTAGGACTCTTCTGCCAATACTGTTTTTTGTGCAACATCAATAACGGGGAACAAAGCAATAGCGGGTATACCCAACTTAACTAACACTTCTGCTTCTTGTAACAATAAATCTATACTCAAGCGCTCTATTCCAGGCATAGAACTAATCGCCAGGCGTTGATTTTCACCTTCCGTGATGAATAAAGGATAAATTAAATCAGTAACACTTAGCCGAGTTTCAGCCATCAGCCCGCGCGCGAACTTCTTAAATCGCATGCGCCGCATCCGCGTTGCTGGAAAAGATCGAGAAAATTGACCTGTCATCTAAACACCATTAAAGAAGCTAAGCTTTCAAAAACTATTGCGTATTATACGCGATTTATTCTAATTGAGTTATACTGCGCGCCCAATACATTATTAAAAATTGAACTTTATGAAAACACATCAGATCGGTATTTATGCTACAAAAGAAAATTTAACCACAAAAGCCCAACTGCTGTCAGAGCACTTAAGTCTACCTATTGCGAAAAATAAAAACGAGTATGATTATCTACTTATAATCACTCCAGAGGGCTTGGGCTTAGTTAAGACTGGCACTAAAATACTGCCTTTGATGATCGATTTCCTCTCAGGTAGAATGACCTATCGTCGCCAGCATGCTAGTTTACGAAAAGAAATTTTAGCGCGAGCTTTAGGCTTAAAAAACAAATCTCCTTTAAAAATTGTTGATGCTACTGGTGGACTGGGCAGAGATAGCTTTATTTTGGCTTCATTAGGATTTGAAGTTCAACTGCTAGAGCGCTCACCTATTATTCATGCTTTATTAGAAGACGGACTAGTAAGGGCTAAACAAGACCCTAAAGTTGCACCTATAGTCGAACGCTTGACGCTGCATTATGCCAATGCAATTGAATGGTTACAGCAACTGGGCCCAGATAATCGACCGGATATTATTTATATAGACCCTATGTTTCCAGAACGCTCAAAGTCAGCACTTTCTAAAAAAGATATGCAAATTTTTCATGATATTGTAGGCGCTGATAGTGATGCAGAGCTGCTTTTAAACACAGCCCTAGCTTGTGCCACCCAGCGGGTTGTGATAAAAAGACCCCGTCTTGCTGGCTTTTTAGCAGACTTAGAACCTGCGTTTTCTCACACTGGAAGCAGTAGCCGTTTCGATATTTATTTAGCTAGGTAACCATATGGACATATTACATACCTTATTCGACTTTCTTTTGAACCTGGATCAACATTTATTCACTTTTGTTTCCCAATACGGTTCATGGACCTACGCCTTGTTGTTTTTAATTATTTTTATTGAGACAGGTTTAGTCGTAGCACCATTTTTGCCAGGAGATTCTTTGTTATTTGCAGCAGGAACTATCGCTGCTAACACAAGTAACTCACTCAATATTCATATACTTTTTATTTTATTAGTGACAGCCTCTATTATAGGAAATAGTTTAAATTATTTAATTGGAAGGTTTATAGGGCCCAAAGTTTTTCACTCGCCCTCCTCACGCTTTTTTAATAAACAGCATTTGGTGCGAGCCAATACTTTCTATAAAAAATATGGCGGTAAAGCCTTAGTTTTAGCGCGATTCATGCCTATCATTCGTAGCTTTGCTCCTTTTGTAGCAGGCATAGCTTCCATGAATTTTAAGCGCTTCATGGCCTATAACGTATTGGGAGCAGTGCTTTGGGTAGGTAGTTTATTGTATACCAGCTATTTATTCAGCAACTTGGCATTTGTGAAAGAGCATTTTTCTACCGTTATTTTAGTTATTATTGGCATCTCTCTATTGCCACCCCTGATTGAAATGTCCAGGCACCTATACTTGAAAAGAGCATAATGACAACTCCCTAGCAGTTCAATAGCCCCTGCTAGGGACGCTTAATCACATCTTATTCAGGGGCCATATGCAAATGTGCAAGCCTCTAAACTCTCTGTGCATATTTTACCTTCTTTAAGATTTGCGGGCATGGGCCAACCGCCATCTCGCCAAGCACTCGCTGTAGGTTGAGGAACACCACCCCAACTATTCTGACTTAGCTCCACCCAATTTCCTTTACTATCACCGTAAAAACAATTAGTTGAACCTACCATGGGATCTTGCGATGCTCCCCAAAAGGCCGCCCTAAAGCTGACAGGATGCTCACCGGGCTCAACATCGCCGTGATAACCGTCCCACCAAGGGGCCATCCAATTGCAATGACGAGCGGCATCTTGGGCTACGCATTTAAAAGTAACTTGTTCAAGGGGTGGGCAATTTGCAAGCGCTATGGCGGGAATAAAAAACCCTAAAGCGATCAAAAGCGTCAAATTTTTGGGAAAATGCTTCATGAAATCATAAGACCTTATTTTTAAAGAATGCATTATATATACAACCCTAGGCTTATCACAAGAGATCCCTAAATCAGCATGTTGTGTTTAACTACGGCTAATGTGCTAAGATCGTGCTGAGATCTGGACAAAATACTCGAGTTCATGCAAAATGCTCGGCTGAGTCCCATATGGGTATAAAGACAAAAAATATGGCAACTATTCTGGTTTTACATGGGCCCAACTTGAATCTTTTAGGTTCACGTGAACCCCAACATTATGGCACAGAGACTTTGTCTACTATCAATGACTCTTTGCATAATTTAGCGTCTCAATTAGGGCACATTCTTTTAACAGCGCAAAGTAATCACGAAGGCGCGTTAGTTGATCGCCTTCAACTTTGTGTTGATGATAAAATCGATTTTATCTTATTTAATCCTGCTGCCTACACTCATACCAGCATTGTGTTGCGTGATACTTTGCTAGCAATTGCTATACCCTTTGTGGAAGTTCACATTTCTAATATTCATAAACGCGAATCTTTCCGCACACAATCTTACTTTTCCGATATTGCTCAAGGCACGATTAGTGGCTTAGGCTGCGAAGGTTATTTACTGGCTTTACGTTATGCGCACTCTTACTTACTTTCTAACAACCATGACTCGATAGGAGCTAATGCACCGTTATGGACCTGCGAAAAATCCGAAAACTGATAGAATTGATTCAAGAAACTGGCATTGCTGAAATTGAGATTCACGAAGGTGAAGAATCTGTCCGAATTAGTCGTGATAGTGGACGCGCTGCAATTCATACAGCACCTCAAATACATTACACAACTGCACCAGAAGCGCCCCGAGCGGCGCCTGCTGAGCCAGTAACAACCCCTGCTCCCGCTGAAAACAAGCATTTTGTAAAAGCCCCTATGGTTGGAACTGTTTATTTGTCTCCGTCACCAGGCGCCAAAAAATTTGTAGAATTAGGTCAAACTGTTCAAGCAGGCGATACATTATGCTTAATCGAGGCCATGAAAATGTTTAATCAAATTGAAGCTGATAAGTCAGGCACAGTTACCGCTATCCTTGTTGATACGGGCGTTCCTGTTGAATTTAGTCAGCCTTTATTTGCCATTGAATAAAATTCTGCTTCCATTAACAGGGTGAGAAAAAAATTATGCTAAATAAAATTGTCATCGCCAATCGGGGCGAAATCGCTCTGCGCATATTGCGGGCGTGCAAGGAACTGGGAATTAAAACTGTTGCTGTACACTCCACTGCAGATCGAGATTTAATGCATGTTCGACTTGCAGATGAATCTGTTTGCATTGGGCCTGCCTCCCCCCAAGAAAGTTACTTAAGTATTCCAGCTATCGTCAGCGCTGCAGAAATTACCGACGCAGTTGCGATTCATCCCGGCTATGGCTTTCTTGCTGAAAATGCAGACTTTGCTGAACAAGTTGAAAAAAGTGGATTTATTTTTATTGGCCCTCGCCCTGACACCATACGTGAAATGGGCGACAAAGTGGCAGCCATTAATGCGATGAAACGCTTGGGCATCCCTTGTGTTCCAGGCTCTAGTGAGCCTATTAACGATGATGATGCTGCCACTATTCAAATGGCACGTGACATAGGTTACCCCATCATTATTAAAGCAGCGGGCGGCGGTGGTGGTCGCGGCATGCGAGTTGTGCACACTGAATCACATTTATTAAATGCCATTGCGATGACCAAAACAGAAGCTCTTGCTGCTTTTAATAATGATAAAGTGTATATGGAAAAATATTTACAAACGCCTAGGCATATTGAGATTCAAGTGATTGGCGATGGTCAAGGAAATGCGGTGCATTTAGGAGAACGTGATTGCTCTATGCAGCGTCGTCACCAAAAAATAATTGAAGAAGCACCTGCTCCAGGCATCTCCATAGAACAGCGTAACAAAATAGGCGAGCGTTGCGCGCAAGCCTGTCGTGATATGAGTTATCGAGGCGCAGGAACGTTCGAATTTTTATATGAGAATAATGAGTTCTTTTTCATAGAAATGAATACACGCATCCAAGTGGAACATCCTGTTACTGAAATGATTACGGGTATTGATATTGTGAAAGAGCAATTAAGTATTGCAGCTGGTAATCCACTTTCTTTCACACAAGCCGATATAAAAATTCAAGGTCATGCTATTGAATGCAGAATTAATGCAGAAGATCCTCGCACTTTCATGCCCTGCCCTGGAACAATTACACATTTCCATGCGCCAGGAGGTCCTGGCATTCGTTTAGATTCACATATTTATAGCAGTTACAAAGTACCGCCTTACTATGATTCACTTATCGCAAAAGTCATTGCTTATGGCGAGACACGTGAAATTGCATTAGCACGTATGCGCAACGCATTAGATGAAACAGTTATTGACGGCATCAAAACTAATTTATCCTTGCATCAAGATATTTTACGGAATGCGACTTTCCAACGTGGTGGCACAAACATTCATTATCTCGAACAATGGCTGAGTACATAATGCCCTGGATTGAATTACATATTACAACGACGGCTGAATCTGCGACAAAAATCAGTGACGAATTAGAAGCGCTTGGCGTGCAAGCGCTAACTTCTCGCGATGCAGGAAACGCACCCATTTATGAACCTGCATTTGATGCCACTCCCAGTTGGCCGGATACTATTTTAATAGCGTTATTTGATGCAGAACAAAATTTAACGCCTGTGTTAAATTATTTAGAAAATCAACGCTCTCATGGGTTTCTCCATGAAGTAACACAACATCATTTAGCTGACCAAGATTGGGAACGTACCTGTCTGGATGAACTAGAACCTATGTGTTTTGGACTACGTCTTTGGATTTGCCCCAGTTGGAAAAAACCTAAAGACCCTTCTGCCATTAATATTATTTTAGATCCTGGATTAGCGTTTGGCACAGGCACTCATGCCACGACATCTTTATGTTTAGAGTGGTTGGATGAAAATATAAAAGGTGGTGAAAGTGTAATTGACTATGGTTGTGGCTCTGGCATTTTAGCGCTTGCTGCTATTAAATTAGGTGCACACCATGCTATTGCTATCGATCATGATCTACGAGCATTAGAAGTCACACGCACTAATGCAGAACGAAATGATGTGAATGAAAAACAGCTTGAAATATATTTTCCAGACGATGCACCAGCTCCTCAAGTGGATTTATTAATCGCTAATATTTTAGCACAACCGCTTATTTCGCTTGCATCAAAATTGGCAACGCTAGTGGAACCCAATGGGAAAATTTTATTATCAGGAATTTTAGCGGAACAAGCAGAGTCTGTAGCTGCAGCTTATACGCCTTGGTTCAAGATGGAAAAACCCACACAGAAAAATGAGTGGATACGTTTAAAAGGCACAAAAAAACTTTAGTTAGTCAGTGGATAGGCCTTGGTTTGAAATAAAAAAACTCACGCAGAAAAATGAGTGAATTAAATTGAAAGGGATAAGAAAATAATTATGATACTAAGGCCGACCTAGACCTAAGTTATTTTTTTTTTCATTTATTTCTGCTGCTATTGTTTCAAACGCTTTTTCTGCATCTTGTTTTTCAGTAGCAGTCAAAGATTGCTGTAATAAAAAAGCCTTTGCTTTTCCCAACTCTACTTCATATAGGTTACTTAAGTGATTGTGCTCTTCAGGCGTTTCCTTTGTCAAAAACTGCTGCGTCTTAGGATTTGTAAGTGCACCATATAACGCACTTCTTTTGCGGAACTCATCAATCTGAGATTTTTCATATTTATAATTTACTAAAATTAAATAAATCACATCCTGTGGTGGATTTGACAGTGTTGTCGATGGTTTTGAAAACATAACTTTCCTCCTCTTAGCGTGGTCCAGGTCTGCTTGTATTATCAACTTCTTCTTCAACTTCTGCTTCTTCTTCTTCTTCTGATGAATGACTTTCATTTACAGCAGACAAATGTATTGTCACACCCTTCGCTGAATCTGCCGATAAGTTTTCCTCACTTAAACGACGATCAATATGCAATATTACGTCATCTACTTCATGACGAGAAGACTCTCTATGGAGACTACCTTGCCTAGCAACATCCTCAGGTATAACACTTCCTCGGCGGTCAGACGGAGCCATCCCATCCTTCCCTAATAAGTAGTCCATACATTTTTCCACAGTATCAGGGAAGCCTGGAAAAATCTTCTTTTGGTAGTCTATATAACTTTTTATTGTTGCTTCGTTTATTATATCAGATTGCCCTAATTGGATTTGTTTTTCCACTACCGGCGCCCAGTGTTCCATTTTCCAGCCAGGGTGCACCATCACGAACTGATTCTCTAAATACTCGATATCTTTATTTAAAACAAAACTAACAAGCTCCTCTTCTGTTTCGGTCAAATATTCTTGCCCTTCATGCACATGAAGCATTTCCCCATCCAAATCTGAAGGATCACCAGGGTTATTGGTTTCTGGACCATGTTGTAAAAGAAAAGCGGCATAAGGCATAGATTTAATAAATTCATCATTTATTACTTTATTCGATAACAACTCAAATGGTGAAATGATACCCGCCGTTGCTGCATAATCAGCTATCTTTTTATACTCCTCTTCCCACTTTGCACTATTACGATCAATCTTTGTCTGAGACAATATAGATTTTAATTCTATATAATTTTCAATTAATGCTTGTAACTGAGATGGAAGCCCAGCATTATATTTCACATTTGCCATCGCTTTACATCTACGAACAATCTCTACTGGAGGAGCTACCCATAATTTATCTGCATCACCTGTGATAGGCCTAAGCTTTTCAATTGGTTCCATTGAAGATTCCATATGATTGATCCCGACACCGCGCTGAGCAGCAACATAAAGCGGATTGAAATTATCACTTCCTGGAAGTTTGTAATCCATTGAAAATGCTTGTTTGTCATATTTTTCAAGTGCAGCTTGAGTTATACCAAGACTTGCCAGCATGCCCCCTGGATCTCTATCGACTTCAGGCCTTAACTCTTTAGCTTTTTCAAGACTAATGACAGCTGGTTTAAACTCTTCTGCTAAATTTATTCTAATACATATTTGGTTTTTATCTACGAGCCCTTTACCGTGCTCCCTATCGTAGTCAGTATATTTAGTTGTGTCTGGCAATAATGATTTAAATTCTAAAAAATCACCATTTCTAACTATTTCATATTTCCCTGCTTTGGCGTCGGTCAAAATGGACCTTAAACTTGTTTGTGAATGGAAGGCATTTTTTTCAGGGTTAGAACCTCCGAACTCTGGAGGCACATCCTTACTTCCTGAACGTCCAAACGTTGCTTGATCAATAGGTATCCAGCCAGCAACACAGGGTAACCCCTGTTGATCTGAAGAGGTCTTGGTTTTTACAGCCATTGGTTTAGGCGCAACTTCACAAGGAGCATCTATGTTAGGGGCCTGGCCTGCGCGAAGTGCAATACTACAATGTATTTCTTTAGTTTTGCTTACTAGCGCCGCAACAAATGGAGTAGCAAATCCTGATTCAGCTATTGCTTGCTTACCATGCTTTATTACTTTTGCTTTTACAGCCTGCTTAGTCCTACCTGTTTTAGCTCCAGTAGGGTTAATTACAGCACTTCGTCGCGCATAAGGAGAGCGCATTGGGGGCGGAGTGGGAGTATACACTGGAGGTCGAGGGGCGCGAGTGTGCATTATAGATGGCCTAGCCATTATAGCTGCTTTCAATTGTGCTTCTTTTATAGCTTCACTACTTACGACACTCGGTTGTTTTGGCGCAACAGGTGTTGATGTTGATTTTGCCACTGATGCTTGTTTTTTTTGCTCTTCAGAAAAACGCCTCATATCCTCAAACTTTTTCTGTTCAAGTAGTTCTAACCTTATTTCATCAGCTCGTATTTTTCTAGCATCAGTCATATAAACACCCACAATCTAATGCAACCCTGTACTGATTAAATTATAGCAACGATTCTGCTTTTTTCTAGACATGCCAAAAATAAAAAAATATATATAACCTGCTGATTAATAATAATTAATTTATTTCGCAAGCAATTTTTTTGTAAAAAAATTATGCAATTAAATTCGATATTAAAGCATTTAGCATTCCATCTCTT
>DHXK01000037.1:49673-52285 GCA_002413665.1 Legionellales bacterium UBA5158
TGTCTCTGATCCCAATCAAGATACTTAGCTAAAGTGCTTTTCCAAAGCGTTTGCTTAATAAAATAGAAACTTACGAAAATCAGACTTAAAAATGCAATTAAATGCTTCATTTAATTCAATATTCATATATCAACTCAGTATTAATGAGACCAACATACTGGCTAGTATTTCAGCTAAATCTGTAAAATTAGCTGGTATACACTCCAAAAGTAGTGTATTTTTTGGCATAACCTGATTTAGATGCAATATTGATCATTAACGTTTGATCGAACAAAGAACAGCTGTTATAATCAGTCTTTGGTGAAATAAGATGCAATTTGAATAATTATTAGTTAAGTACTTTATTTGAGAGAAATACAATGTCTATAAACAATACACCTGAACAAACAGAAACATTAGCAAAAGTGAACAACGCTTTCACCGTAACCCACAAAAACCAACCGTTGCACGATAGCGTGCGTCAAGCGCTTGAAAATTATTTCTTACAGTTAAAAGGTCAAGCACCTACTAATTTGTATGAAATGGTTTTAGCTGAAGTTGAAATGCCTTTGATGGAAGCCGTCATGGACTACACCAAAGAAAATCAATCTCGCGCTGCTATTTTGTTAGGTATTAGCCGTGGAACATTACGTAAGAAGCTAAAAATTTATAACATGCTAGACTAATTGCATGTTGATGTTATATCTAACGCCGACTTTATAGTCGGCGTTTTTATTTCTACAATTTTTTATTTCTACACAATGAGTTATTGCTGCTGATCTTCTCTGCGCATTTATGTATAATGCTCAGAAGCAATTTAGGGAAGAAGTATCAGCAATGATTACAGTCATTAACGAACAGCTTTCAATTCATGAGAATGAATTACCGGACGACTTCTACTCTGCCGAGGATGCACCTCTTAACGGCAAGTTTGCAATTGCTCATGCAAAATCAGCATCAGACACGCAATTACTTTTACCCCATAAATTTGTCACTCACACACCGAAATCAGGCTTAAATCCTTTAGTGGATGCTGCAGCTTATTTGTTTTCGATCATGGGTAAATTAAAATTATTAAAGTCATATCGCCACTTAAGTAAATTACGTAATGAGCTCACACAAGAAATAAGTCTTTTTCAAGATGCGGCCAAATCATTAGGTTATAGCTCTGAATATATATTAGTGACTCGCTACGCACTGTGTGCCACTTTGGATGATATTATTTCGAATACGCCATGGGGTGCTCAAGGCCAATGGGAGAGTCATAATCTCATGTCAGCCTTTAACCAAGAGTCTGTTAATCAAGAGCGATTTTTTGTTATTCTTGAAAGATTAGTTAAAGATCCTAGCTTATATATCGACATAATGGAATTTATGTATATTTGCTTAAGCTTAGGATTTAAAGGGCTTTATCGCTCCACAGAATTTAATAATAATCAGCTTGAACAAATCACCAATGCACTTTACAAAAGAATCCGCGCCTATCGTGGGGACTTCAGCAAAATCTTATCACCTTTTCCGATTAAACCACCTTCTACGGCCAAAGCCGCTGCGAATCCTTGGCCTACTTGGGTCATTATTTTATTAGCCGTAGGCTTTAGCTTGGTATTGTTCGCCGGAATACGTTACATGCTAAATGTTACATCTAACCAAGCCTATCAAGACTTAACGCGAATGGGAAAAACGGTATCTTATGAAACACATGATCAGACAGTTGAGCAATAGCGCCTACGGAAAGCAAATAGCCCCTTTAATACTTATCTCATTTATCTCTGTGATCATTTGGTACGGCGGGCCTTTTTTTACTCTCGCAGACTTTACTCCTTTTGCTCAACCTGAAAAACGCTTCTATCTTATTCTGTTAATCTATCTGGTTTGGTTTTTAAAAGTTAACTTTCTGACTCACACTGCACAAGCCGCACCTGTCGCAAAAATTAATAATCCTGAATTCACTAAAAAATTACAAACTTTAGAAGGTCGTTTTGCAGGTGCTGTCTCTTTTTTGAAAAAAACTTTAATTAATAAACATGGCAAAGAATCTAGCCTAAATAACTTGCCCTGGTATTTATTACTAGGCGTGAGCGGATCTGGCAAAACAACTTTAATGGCAAATGCTGGAATTAATTTTATCCTTTCCAAACAATTTAAAAATAATAATATCAAAGCCATCCCAGCTTCGGATACATGTGACTGGTGGGTAACTCGCGAAACCGTATTAATTGATGTGCCAGGCTCTTATTTAAATTCCAAATCCAACAACACAGCTCATCGCCCTGCCCCTTTTCATTATATGCTTTGGCATAGCTTTTTAAGTTTTTTAAAAAAATACCGTGGCAAGAATGCATTGCGTGGTGCAATCATTACATTATCATTACCCGATTTATTAAATCCTCAACAACAAAATTATCATGACTTAAAGCAACGCATCAGCGAACTGCGGAATCAATTTGGTCAGGATATAATTTTTTATTTTGCAATTACCAAATGCGATCAATTGCCAGGTTTTTTAGATTTTTTTAGCGACAGCGGCGTAGATGAATTAGCTCAAGCATGGGGTGTCACACTTCCTTCCTTAAAAGAAAATGAATCCTTAATTGATGTCTTTACCAATCGCTTTAATGCTTTAATTAAAC
>DHXK01000037.1:52441-61024 GCA_002413665.1 Legionellales bacterium UBA5158
CTACATCAAGAACGCAGTAACGCCACTCGACCACAAATAAAAGATTTTCCTCTCCAGATAGAAAGACTCAAAGAAAATATAGTGACATTTATAAAAAATCTAACGCTTGCAGAATCTAATTTTAAATTACAAGGCGTTTATCTTACTAGCGCAATTCAACATCCTGAAACTGAAAAAACGGCCACACTTCAAAGTACTACCGCATTACAAATATTGCGTAATCCGGTCATGCCATGCAAAACTTATTTTGTTCGTCAGTTTTTATTGCAAGGCTTATTAACCCACACTGATCATCACGCGCAGCCTGCCACTCAGAAAGCGCGTCGTCCTTTGGCTTTTGCTTTATTTGCAGGCGTAGTTGTATTAGCGACGCTGTTTTTTGCTAAAGACATTCGTCATAGTATTAGCCAAACCTATGCAATACAGGATGGCCTAGCTCAATACCGCACAGACAGCCAACAAGCAAGCCAACAAGGCGTGCGTATCGATAAAGCCTTACCGCTTTTAAATGCATTACAACAAGCCGCAGTCAGCTCGTCTCACTCTCTATTGCTTTACTCTGACAAAGCACAGCAGAGCGCTCATGCTGCTTATCAACAAGCTTTACAAACCATAGTACTAACTCAAGTAAAAAGTAATTTAGAAAAATTCCTTCAACACCCTATCAATAAAAATAATGTAAATGTTTACGCAGCATTAGAAGCTTATCTTATGCTGGGTGACAAAGAACATTTACAAGCCGACTTCATTGCAAACACTTTAAAACAAGTTGCGCCTGAATTATTTAATAATCAATATGCTGAAAATATCATTGGCCACATTCGCGCTGCTTTTAACATTGCGTGGCAACCTGCTGAATTAGATCCTGACTTAATCAATAATGCGCGAAAGCAACTAACTAACTTACCTGCTGTAGATTTAAGTTATGTCATATTAAAAAATATGGGCAACAATAATCTTATTCAAACAGTTTCATTAGGAACTAACATTGGTAACCCTGCAGCCCNNTTCAAGCACAGAAACTTTAACTCATGTTCGAAATATGTTTACCGCTGATTCTTTCCAAACAATTATCACTCAACAAATTGAAACTGCGGCCACAGAAGCCTCTCAAGGAAATTGGATACTAGGTAGTTTTGCAGCTACTTTTTCAAGCCCTAATAGTGCATTACTTGCAGAACAAGCTCGTACTTTATATCTAACAAATTATGTGGCGAGCTGGGAAAATATATTGTCGGGTGTTCAGCTGTTAACTCCAAAAAATCTTGATGAAACAGACGCTTTAGTTAAAGTCTTATCACGTAACAACTCACCTTTAGCTGAATTATTAAAAACGATAAACCAAAATACTGCTTTTTCTCCTATACTCACCGCAAGTCCGAAATTAGCAGCATTAAATGCTTTCATGATGCCTGACAAACAACATAACACTTCACTTACTGGTACTGTTGTTGCCTTAGGTCAGCTACATAATTATTTGCAAACTATTTTAATTGCAAATGATACGAATAAATCTGCGTGGGAAGCCTCCTCCGCTCACATGGCTAATAACAATACTGATGCACTTACCCAGCTTTTCAAACTCGCAGCTCTCAGCCCAGAGCCTATCCATGCTTGGCTTTCTATGATTGCAACCAAGAGTTGGCACTACTCTTTAGAAGCAGCAAGTCATTACGTAGAAACCCAATGGCAAAACAAAATCATTAAAAATTACAAAGCTAATCTTTCTAACCGATTTCCTTTTTATTTAGAATCTAACCAAGAAGTAGGATTAAATGAATTTTCACAGTTGTTAGGGATACAAGGGTCTTATTCTACTTTTTACAAATCTTTTTTACTGCCCTTTGTGGACGTCAGTGCAGCCGAATGGAAATGGAAAACAATAGATAATGAAAAAATATTTTTTTCTAATTCATCAATCCTACAATTACAAAATATAGATAAAGTTCAGCATGCTTTTTTTACCCCTGACAATAATGCGCTCTCTATCAAATTTGTCTTGCAGCCAGTTGCCATTCAACGAAACACTAAAAGTATACACCTGGACGTTAATGGTCAAACGTTTCGGTACAATCGTACCTTACCACCTATCGCCGAGACTCTTAACTGGCCTGGCAATAAAGATAAAGCTATGACAGCATTAAATTTATTGACTTCAAAAAATCAAACAATCAGCAGCACGTTTAAAGGTGATTGGGGCTGGTTTAGATTAGTAGAAAAATCACAAAAGAAAATAATTAACCCAAAAGAGTTGCTGTTGAGTTTTGAAGTAGAGGGTCACAAAGCAAATTATTTACTTTTCACTCAAGGCAATGAAAATCCATTTTTATTAAACTTTCAATTGCCGGAACAGTTATAGACATGTATTACATAAAAAAATGTCACTGCCTAGATTAGTCTAGGTTAGTATAACTTGAGCCTAGCAATCCAGGGTTGAAGGATTTTAGTAAGACAGTTAATTTCTTTTATCAGAATTTTTTTGAAATCAATAAAAAAATGCTATGTATTTAAGACTGAAACAAAAACGAGATGACACCTACATCTATCATAATAGGGTATTAAATTATCTCGGCAGACTTTTGACGTCAGGATTTTTAGAATAAGCATCTAAAATTTCTTGCAATAGCTGATCTGAAATACTTAAATTATTAGCTTCTTCTATCATTCCTTGCTGTTCTTTCAATGTTGAAAGCCTGGCTTCTACAAGTGATTTAACCGAGCCTGATGGAAATAAATTAGCGAGGACACGACGCGCTTCTGCCGGGCCTAATTTTACATAAAGTTTATTACGAATTCTGGCATCTTCAGCTGTAGTACTAAAAGACCATAACTCAATGGGGCCCAATGTACTTGTTAATAACTGCGTATTCATTCCACTTTTTGTTGCAAATTGAGCTAAGAAAGTAGCACCACCTGCTCGAGGCCCATGGACACGGGTTTTTAATGCAATGCGTGCAGTTTCGGATAAACCAAATATTTCTGTAGATCTTTTAATTGCTTGTTCGGGACCCGCATCCATAATAAAAATGGACGTAGCAAATTCTACCATGACTGAATCAAAATCCTCGAGAGACTGCGAAATAAGTGCTATTTGTACGTTCCATTTTCGGCCTTCTCGCATGTCTAATACAACTTGATCACGTACCGCACGGGCTTTTGATGTACGATGAAATTCATCGAAAACGATTCGTTTAGCATCTTCACGAATTTCAGAAATACGTTTACGATGATGTTCTCGATATACTTCTGGCATGTCTACCAATACATCTTCCGTTAAATAATAATGCCTAGCCATTGTGTATCGCGCCAACATATACATCACAGCGGTTTGTCGATCTGCTGCATCTCCACCACTTTTTGCTACTTCATCCAAATCTAGAGAAACAACACGAGCATCACCAATGTCAAATTGGGATACATTCGATAAAATAGGATATTCGCGAATTGCACTAGAAATCATACGACTAAAAGATTGGATTAGAGGCTCACCTGTTGGTGCTTTTACTTGGCCATACAAATCTTCAATGACCTGTGTACGACATATTGCTGAAGCATCAGCTAATAAAGGGGTAGTAAAACGCTGCGCCAATAAAGCTTCATGAGCAAAACCTGCTAAAAACAATGCATCTGTCACTTCCCACCACGTTGTTCTATCATCTAAAACAAAACCTATTTCCCCTATGATGTCATCCACTAAAGGCTCCATACCTTTGGTGTAGGGATGTGGCTTTGCATCATCGGCAAGATATTTATATAGCTCATCAATGACTAAACCTGCCATATCAGAAATACCGTCATAAGGACGTTCTGCACCAATTGGCGTGGACAAAAGGGTTATAAAATTAACTAAAAAACCGCGCTCTTGGGCAGTAGGAAAGCGGCAACCTAACTGAGTATCAAAAGGGTTAATTGCATAATCCGGAGTCATACGTAAGCGATGATATGCAACTAGATGACGATCTTCTGGCGGTAACGCTTCTTTTAACAAGGAAATTAATCCACTACTAGAAGGTCCAATGTCGACGATTGCAATACGGGGCAAACGTTGTATACCACCAGACAAGCAAAGCGCTAAATTGATAGCATTCGACAATACAGATTTACCAGACCCAGGGCGCGCATACATCAGATCTATCCATGTGGTCTGTTGTGATGATCCCGGTTGATAGGGCCATGGCTTTCCATCTGGGGACCTCAACAATAAAGCACCATGTTCCCAAGAAGATGCCGGCCGGGTAAACGGCAACATATAAACCACATCAGTTAAGGGTGCTACTGATGGTGTCGCTACGCTATTAGCACTAAATCCAACAAGACTAGATGCGATGCCTGCGAAGACATCTCCGCAAACTTCTGAGACTTCACATGTCCCCCAGCCTTCAACTGCTTTAGCTAACTCTGCTGCACGCGTACGTAGCAAGCGAATATTGCCTTCTGGAGCCCAAGTTGCCAAACTCACTTGTAATTTTACTATAGCATCATCGGTATTCACTTCCATATTACCTAGTAACAGAGAAGCGTCATGAACTAACTTATTATGAGACGCTGTCCAACTTAATAAAGAAGCCATCATGGATTTAAAACGAATAACCGCGAGTCCACCGCTCTCAAATAAAAATGAAATTCTCCAAGGCACTTGGGTCGGTAACGTGCGAGCAAAAAGACTGATAAAAGATTTTAAATCTTGAGGAAATAAATCAATGAATAAAGGCGTATAAATTCTATCGCCTACACGTATTGTTCTTAAGTCTATAGCCTCAGCATCGCGTGGAAAAACTTGTCGTGCCAGTGGAGGATACATTAATCCAGACAGCTCTCCTGCGCCCGGTTTAATTTCACGCAGAGGAACCTTGTCGCCTGGTAAAACTGCGCGCCAGGCTCCATCTGTGAAATCAGGATCTACTGAATAGCGTGTTGCATAGACGGCATCATGCACTTCTAAGAGCTGACAATACACACTTAATGCAGATAAATCAGTCACTAAAGAACGTACGAAGGAACCGTGTGATTCACGCAAATCCGGCACAGCAGCAAGAAGATTTTGTCCATTTCTAAAAGGAGGAACTTTATTTTCACGAATGACATTAAGTTTTTCTTTGCTTGCACGTGACAGCTGCTCGCCTGTCAGAGATGAAGGTCTAGTCCATAACACATAATACAATTCTTCATGGGCACAATATTTGGAAATATAATCAACACGTTCTTTGAATAGATCATCTAATTTTAATTTAAGACGCGTGGCAGTTGCACGGGCTGGAGATAAGATCTCTTCCAACTCAGGTTTTACAGCGGCTTTGTCATAACTGAATTGAACCTGAACAACATGTCCTGCTCTTTTAAGAGTAGGTTGCAAACTTTGAGTGAGACCACGATGAATAGCTTCGAATTCTTCGGTTCCAACCAGCTTCGTCACACCATGTACACGGATAACAGAAATAAGTGAACCATCACGCGCAACCAAAGTATGCGTGTCATCAGCGGTTTCTAAATCACAATACGATTCTGCAGTTTGTTTTAATTCCGTGCTAAACCAAGCCAAAACAGAATCAATACTTTCCAATACAGGGTCAACAAAATTTCGCATCGTCAATCCTTAGACATTTGTTAGACTTATTATTTTCTCTTACTGCGATTCGGCTGCTAGTTCTTCTAATGCAGCAGCAGCCCAAGCTTCCAATTGAACTTTAAATTTTGGATAAGAAGGTAACATCCTTAAATCTTTTAAAATATCGACTTTAACTTCTGGCTGACGAACTGAAAATTCAAGAATTAACTGCCCTAAAACAGCCGGGGCACTTGTGCCTGCACCAAATTTATTTTCTATGACTTGACTACGAAATTTTAAACCTCGATAAATGGCTTGGGCGCTATCTTGGTATCCTGTGCCATTACCCATCGCACAAAACAATACATGACAAAAACTATTTAAATCAGCCTGAGAAATTTCTGGCGCGTAAATAAGTTGGCCACCACCATCATCATCTAATCCTACAGATTCTAAAAACAGACATTGCGAACAAAAACAACAGGCGGTTATCAGATTGCTCAATTTATTATTGTTGTACTTACCATCAACATTGACAATTTCTTGATATTCTTTGGCTTGAAATCCACAAAATTGACACGTGAAATTATCACGCTCATAAACTCGCTTTGCGACTGGCAAAAAAGCTTTATCACTGCGGCGTCTTATAAAAATACGCCATCCTGTTAAATTAACTGCCAGTCGTAGCTCATGCATAATAGTACAACGCTAAGATTAACTACCTGCCTTCGTTGCACCAAAGCTTGCAACACCTGAAGCGCCAGCAACCTGGCCACTTGCACCAAACAATGTTGCACCTGAGCTTTTAAATATGTTAGGAATGAAAATCAATGCAGCTGCAACAAATAACAACGCAATGGGTGTACCAATTGGAACTTGGGTAGGGTTATCTTTATGCGCTTTGAACTTAACTACCGCTGCAACTGCCATAGCCATACCCATTACATAGGCAAGAGCTGTAATCAGCTTAGCAATAGCGGTCAAATTTCCTGTTACATTTGTAGCAATGGAACCAATTCCTGATACTGCAAAGGCTGCTGTTCCAACACTGAAACACGCCAAGGCACCTACAAATAAGATTATGCTTTTCTTTACATTTTTATTCATCACAGACGCTCCTTTCTAGAATGAAAGTAACTAAATTACGCTCAGGCTATACCTACAAAAACAGCTTTGCAAAGCCTAGCACTACCACTAGGATCTCATAAAATCTAGTCGTATGCTACTCAAAAAAAACGAATTATATTGATTAGGGTCCGATCCCAGTGATACCGAGAGTGGCTTGTATAGCAATTAGAAAGTCATGCATATTGATACATAATGCGCCGGCTATTATATGCATCAATCCCTTGCTTAATGTACCAGGCTGCCCACCTTGGCCGCCCAATTGAGTCAGGATAATGAGTCCTCGTACAAACGATATAGTACCTATCAACTGAACCACTAAATAGGCATCTTGTATTAGTGCTGACCATTGATCGTCACCAGGTGTTTCATAGCCATAAGGATTTGGGGAAGTCCAAAAAGTATCTAAGCCTACTCCTACGGAGGTAGGCAAATATAAAAGCATTGTCCCTATGCCTACTAAGATAAGAGGTCCTTTCAACCCATGATGAGCAGACATCTGAGTCCGCGCTTCGCCCGCCTCTTTCAAACCGGCAACACCTTTCACAATAAGAAACATGCCCATAACATACGCTAATGCTGTCACTAATTTCATGAGCTGGGGAATTGTTGTGGCAAAATTTGCTAACATTGTGCCTACATCAGGCGCAACAGCTGCATAAGCAGAAGGGGCATAAAAAGTGACAGCTAAGATAGGTGCAAAAAAAGATTTAGGCGCCAATGCTTTTGTGTATATCGATACTTTATCGGATACCATGATTACCACCTCAGTCGCTAATCTTATTCCCTACCTTTATTTAAGTTTAGATCAAGTAACCTAAGAAAGTTAGTCTAACGACTGTTTTATTTCTTAATTTTTCTTGTAACTCATTGATTGCTATTCATTGCCCGCACCATAAGAAAGAGAAATGATTCTGCCACCGACAGCAATCTGAACAACACCATCGTAAGGATCAATTTTCATAATTCTGCCGTAGCCTTGCAATGTATCACCTTCAGTCACTGTCACTGTTTCCCCATTTTCTGACTTTAACCATGCACGGCCTGGAATAATAGCTTGAACGGTGTAGGTTATTTTAGGTATAAACGATTTAGCGACCGGACGAGGGGACGCTTCTACTACGCCCGATTTTGAATTTTTTAACTCCTGTATTACTTGACCTAAGCGTGCAATAGCGGATTCCATACTAGCTAAACGCATAGTCATATCTTGGATGCGACCTTGCATAGCATTGGTCTGAGCTTCATATTCTGTGATTTTATTAACCGGCTGCTGCTGTCCAGGCACTGCACCACTGATGGGAGGTGGTGGTATAGCTTCAGCTTGAACAACCTCGGCACCAGCAGGAACTATGGTGACTGCAGGCGAAACAGGAGCAGTCGTCACTGGAGCAAGAGGCGCTTCTGCTATCACGCCGGGAGATGGAGCAGAACCTATTACACTAGGTGGGGCTACAGGAGGCGACTCAGGAACAGCTACTTCAGGCGCTGCCGCCTGTTGTACTTGAGGAGTTATGTTTGGTGCGGCCGGCTGGGCAACAGGCGCAGGTGCGGTAACAGGCTGCTTTCTTGCAGTCACTTGCGTAACGGGCGCACTTTGTCCAAATTCAGTAGATGGTGCCGTACTGGCTGGTGCCAAAATTTTATATACCACGAATATTAATATCAAAAATCCACCCAATCCTAACAGTGGTTTTTTAAATTTTAAAAACAAATCTTGGGCGGTTTTTTTCAGATCTGTAGAGGGGGCTGCTGTTTTCGCTGTTTCAGGCTCTACTTCGTAATTCGCTTGATCGTCTGAAAAATGATACTCACCATCTTCCTGAACTTCGTATTTATCTTCTCTTTCATGCACCATGTTTATCTCGCCCCTGTTATAAGTTCTGGCTTTGCAGTTTACTTAGCTACTCAAA
>DHXK01000037.1:61188-70828 GCA_002413665.1 Legionellales bacterium UBA5158
GGTTATAAGTTCTGGCTTTTCAGTTTACTTAGCTACTCAAAAAAAATGACTACTTGCCTTGCTTCCTTTCTGACTGTTATGTAGGCACATCTGCCATAAATAATATACCAAGACCCACCCCTGCGTTTACTTTTACTGTAGCTGGTGTATTAAAATAGGAAGACATCGCGGTTCCCAGAGTTGTTCCTACTTGGCCTAAACCCACTGCTAGCTTGGCCGCTGGGCTAAGCTGTGGATTAGTACTGCTGGTACCGAATATTCCTGTTGTCGATGTTCCACCAGAGGAAGTAATTGCACTTGCGTAACCTGTTACAAAAGACGATGCGAACATTGATCCATAGCGCAACATATAATGATAATTCACATTGCTCGCCAATACGGTTCGCGCTGTATCAGGATCCATGGCAAAGGCTGTGACGGGCTTTGTTGTGAGCCAATCATCTTTGTCGAGCATAGTAAAGTTGAGGCTAACACGGTCTTGATCCTTAGCCAGAGCTAACTTGCCTAGCAACTTAGCACCTTTAAATTTCCCTTGAACAACTGTAGCCATAACAGGGGTGTCAGGATAATCACTGTCTACCGCCGTATCTAACACAGCAAATAAAATGGTGCCTGCTTTTATCAAAGGAGCAGTCGTCGGTATTTTGCTTCCTGTTGTGGTCTCGGTCTTTTTGGTAATGATCGTGCTGCCTGAACCCTCAGAAGCGCCGCCCAAAGGTTTTTTAGAGAGATCAGTTCCACCTTTATGTTGCATAGTTTGGGGTTGCCATGCAGCAATCAGAGATTGTGCTTGGGTAGACATACCGGCCATTAAGTCTTGAATTCTTTGCCGTCTTAAACGTTCTGCCTCAGCTGCCGCTTGCGCTCGAGCATCGGCAAATTGTTGGGCGGTAGTCCCTCCTGGCCCTTCAGTAGGAATAGCAGCCTGCTCTTGTTGTTCTTGTAAACGCTGTTGCAGCTTAGTTAAATCATCACTACTTGGAACATCTGTTTCTGGACCTACTACAGTTGTTATCTGTGGTGCAATAGCTGCCTGGTATTCTTGCATCAACTGAGCCGCAGCTTCAGGAGTGATTTCTCCAGCCGCAACTGCGCGCTTTAATTCTGCTTCATAGTCTTTTAAAGATATATTATTAGCCTGCATAGCTAATAATTTTTTCGCCTCAGCTTGCATCGCAGGAGTCGCATTGGGACCCAACAATAATTTATTAACTGAAGAAGCCGCACCACCAGAAGTGCGCTGTTTTTTATACTGCATTAGCATTTGAGCGGCTTGAGCAGGTGTTAACTTTCCAGCCGCCACTAATCTATCTAGCTCTGCTTTGTATTGGTCAACAGGAACGTTTTTTTGTTGCATGCCAACAAGATCCTTAGCTACTTCCGCTGTGATCTGACCCGATTTAGCCATTGAATTTATCTGAGCTGCAGCTTCATCTGTTATTTTTTTTGCATTTTGTTGAGTATATTGCGCTAGCAATTGTGCAGCGACAGCGGGAGATATTTTACCTTCTCGAACTAAGCGATTTAATTCTGCAGCATACTCAGCAGGAGTAACTTGTTTTTTCTGTAAAGCAAGTAAATCGTTTGCAACACTTAAAGATAATTTACCAGACTTAATAAGCGCATCCATCGTTTTTGCGCCTTCAGAAACACTATTATTTTCATGCTGTTTTTTATAACTTTCCAATAATTTTCGCGCTTGCTCTGGCGTTAGCTTCCCTTTTCTAACAAGATCATCCAACGCAGATGCGTATTCTGTCGCAGTTACATCATTCTTGGCTAAATTAAGTAAAGTATTTGCATCATCTTGTGAAAGCTTGCCTAATTTAACTAAATTATTAATATCATCAGCCGCATCCACATTGTCCCCACCTGGACACAGCACTGTACAATTACCTGTAGGGGCTGCAGCATCAGGCTGTCCGGATGAATTGACTAGTGTTGCCACAGCGCTGGTCCCGCTAATTTGCGCTTGTTTAGTGGCTTGCGCATTTGCTTGCATTAAAGCGCGATAGTATTCTGGAGAAAGTTGGCCGCCAGGAACTGACTGTAAATTAGCAGGTGCGTTAGCTACTTTAGCTTGACCTGTGAGATTAGCATTATCGCCTAAGTAACGGGAACCAACAATGACCGCTCCTACCAGTGCTAAAACAGCAACAACAATAATAATCACTCGAGATTTAGCATCAGTTTTTGAAAAAATAGCGGGTAGCTTAAAGGCCATCAGAATCCCTCAATCTTAAGTTCAATAGGATTCCCGTATTGCGATACCAAGACCGTTGAACTTTTTTGTATTTCATATGCCATCATTCCATCGGGACTAACCATCCTACCAACCCATCCTGGAGAAAGAACTGTAAGACGAGAACGAAGATACATTTTATCGCCGAACAACCATGCCTGACAATCTCCACCCGTTACCGTTAAAAGCTTACTTCCAGAGGGTGCAACTCCATCAAGAACATTTAATAATAATTGATTTGCACTATTAGGTAAGCCCGTTCCAGCAGGTAATTCTTTTGCATTAGGACCTATTCCAGGAACATGAATGTCAGATCTAAAATCCACAACTCTTTGGCCTGCAACTAGCTCTAAAGTGATGGGCGTCATTAATCCAACTAACCTCAACACTATATTGCTTTCACCATAAGGAGAAACTGCCTGCACTAATAACACGTTACTTTTACCATCCCATTGTATGTTGGTGGCCTTAGGATCACCTGTGTCATAAGAAGCAATAGGCCAACCTGCGCCAGTAGAATCTACAAAAACTAAAGACGTCACATAACCTTGCGCTAATCGTATCGCAGGTGGTGTAGCACCAGGGGCCAAATTCATCATGATAGTCGTAGAAACAGGCTTAGGAGGAACAGTAGGTGTAATAGCTGCTGCACGCTGAGAATTATCAATTAACTGGCGAAGTCTGACGACCTGCTTTGATGTCAGAGGAATATTTTGCTTCATCAATGCATTGAAAGCTTCATCTGCTTCCGGTCCTGCCGGTGCACTAGGTGGTGCCGAGTTAAGCATAATTTTTTGTGAGCGACGATAAGAAAGCGGTGGTGATTTGACTATTGGAGAGATGCCTGAATCTGACAGCTGAATTTGTGGTGCTTGCTGTTGCTGAGATGAGGTTACAATTCGCGAAGCATTATCCGATACTACAGCTGCCAACGGTGGAGGCGATGAAGGCGTCTCATCGTTAACCCATTGTTGGTAACGTGCGGGTCCGGGCCCATCATTTGCTTCTGAGAAATCAGATGGGTCTGCTTGAGCTGTTTGCCAACTCGCTGACAAAAAAATCATGCTGACAGCAGCTATATTTTTAATTCGTGCCTTATCCATTAGCGCGGGTCTTACCTCCTAGATCTTTTGTTACAATTACATTATCAATAATAATTCCTGATAAATTATTTAATGTAGGCGCTCTTACTACTAGCGCTTGTAACACTATTGACGAATTATATGATTTCTCAGCGCTACTGTAATTAATCTTAAGGGGCATTTGCACCCACCAGCTATACTTACCATCTATCAATCCTTGATTAACAATAACTGGAGCACCTGAGGCACTCGCATTTGCAAAAAGCTTTGCGCTTTCTAACACTGGCAGATTGGCATAAACACTTAAGAGACCTTGTAACTTAGCCCAGCCATTAGGGGTATAATAAGGCTCCAACGCCTTTAACTGAACAGCATAATCCGTAAATCTAAAAGTAAATGATAATGGTAGAACATCACTGACCCACTGTAACAAATCCGCAGTTTTTAAATAAGGTTGATTCAATGGCACAGGCGGTAAAACGCGCCACTCATTATCTGTAGCAAATGTGACAGGTGATGGCTTTAGAAAAAATAAATATAACGAGGTGATTACTAATAAAATAATAGCCGAAGCGATTAACAGCAAGGCGGTAATTACTTTGTAAAAGCCATCCCGATAGAAATCATTTCTTAGGCGGACTATGTGCAGCTCATTCTCAGCCATTCCCACCTCGCGCACGTATGCAGATCGTTATCCTAACTTTTCTGTTGCGAATAGCTCTGAACTATATAACAGCCACCTACAATTGTATAGTGTTGACGATTGCTGACTTTGCAAATTAACTTGTTGCACCTAATCCTGGAGGAGCTGCTCCCGCTAAACTATCTACCATCTGCACAATCCCTAATCCTTTGTAACTTGATAAAGCATCTTGTCGTTGTACGATAGCGGTAATAACATGTGGATTTTGAAATTTAGATTTATCGTTATACGGCGGTAAACTATATGTCACCAATAGTGGCATTTCAAATTTCCATGCATATGTTTTTGATTTGCCTATGGGTCCTTCAGCAAGAAGTTTTGGCGCACCCACTACCTTAGCAGTCACTATCATTTTTCGCTGAGCAAGAGCAACTAAGTTATTTGAATCCTGCAACCCTTTCATATAATTACGCCATCCATAATCCGTAAAATATTTTTGTGCATCTTGCATCTGAGAACGAAAATTAATAAAGTCGTATGAATAAGCAGCTTCAACTGCTGCAACAGTCCATTTCTCTACATCTAAAGTTGTCATATTAGGCTGCTGAGCTGGGATTTCCTGAATTAATCTACCCGCATTGTCAGTCACAAAATACAATGGATGCGGTGGATGCTTGATAAGATAATTTAACATCCAAGCAAGAACACCAATTACAAATAATCCTAGAATAAAAACACCTAATACCCAATGATATTTTCTTCTATAAAATTCATTACGTAAAAAAATCTGTGGCAATGCATCATATTTTTTTATCAAAGGGTCAGGCAACATAAAAAATTCCTTGAACTAATCTAATTGCTATTACAACATTTCAAACTTATCAATACCAATTCCATCAGGATTTATTTCAGTAGGAACTTTTACAATCTGCAATACAACTAAAAAATTGGTTGTTTTAACTTCTTCAGCACTTTGATAAGTGACTAAAAATGGAATTTGCACACGCCAAGTATAGACTCCACTTGCCATTGGGCCTTGATTAGAAATAACTGGCGGACCTGCTACAACACCATTTACAAATAATTGATTTTTCGTGATACGACTAATAACATTAGCTATCGCTGCTTGATAGGCTTCCCAACCCGCAGTGGTAAAATAAGGTTTAGCTAAAAGAATTTCTTTATCATAATTAACAAAATCAAAAGTATAGGCTGCCACAGCAGCTTTGCTGGCCCAGGTTAATATTGTGGTGGGCAACAAATTAGGCTCATTGTAGGGTGTTAGCCCCATACGCTGTTCATTGGCTGCCACTGCATTAAACCGTGGCAATGGCCGATGAAAGACTTGATAAAGCACTAAGCTTGAACTAAATAAAGCTATTACTATAGAAACAATTAAGACAATAATAATCCACTCAAAATAATTACGGTAAAAAATATTTTTATTTTCTGTTATATCTGTTCTAGGGCTCGTCATAATTATCCCTTAATTAGCGTGCAGGAAGCATAGGAATGATCAGACCGGCACTTGTTGTTGCATAATATTGAGGTACTGGTTGAGCAACCACAAAAAAAATGATCCCCACTATCAACAATAAAATGATAATGCTTTCTACAATTAGCCATTTTAAAACCATGTGATAACAATCGCGATAAAAATCACTTTGTAATCTTGCTATATCACTGCGTGGACCCAGCATACTAGAACCCCATCATTGTCTCAGTCATCCTTTTTTACACAGGAAGCTTCTCAAAAGTAATTTCCAACCGGTAATTAGCCTCTGCTCCTATCTTATCGATTAGGTGTGCACCACCATATCCCACCGCATGAATCAAACGTGTGTCAGCACGCGATCCTAAATACTTAACAACATTATCTGCTTGCTGTTGTGAAACAGATAAATCGATCTCGGGCGTACCATCTCCGTAGGTATAGGCTGCTACTTTTACAGAGATAGTCGCATACCCTCTAATCATTTGGGCAACCAAATCCAGGGTAGGATAAGCCTGAGGACGTATACTAGGAGAAATGCCACGGAAAATTTGTACTGAAGGTAACACTATCATTATTTGATCGCCTAAAACAAAAACTTGGCCACCACGATTTTCTATTTGATCGATGATATTGCTATGATGCTCAACTAAAGCTCCTAACACACCACCGACTACCGCACCTCCCACAGCGCCGGGTAAAATTCCTATCGTACCTGATGTCGCACCACCTATAACTGCCCCCGCTAAACCACCTTCTGTAGCGCCTTGGGCAATTTCTGAAGAGTTTTTATAAGAATTTACAGGTGAAGCATCGCCAGCACCGGAGCTTAGCAAGTCACTTCGTTTATAAGCTGAGTCTACGCTCATAGCTGCATTGCGAGATACATCAGAAGATGCACAACCTTGTAGAACAGCTGAAATCAAAAGGAGTAGACACAATGAGAGAGAACGCGGCGCTAATTTCATTACTAAAACTCTTCCTTGTCAATAGGGTGAATTAGCCTAATCCACTCTGCAATTAATATTTATATCATCCTGAAAAAAATTTATCAGCTTTCTTCACCAGAACCTTCTAACGTTTCAACAAAATCACACAACTCTTTTGCAGCAGAAATAATATCGTCTTCACTTCGTAATAAACCCTCTACATCGGGAGGATAGTCTGTTGCCATCTGCATATCTTTTATAATCTCTGAAGTTATGACTTGAGCTTGAGAGCCAGGTTTCCCCATAACTCTTTCTAGCAACTCCACTTTATCTTTGACTAAAGATTTTAGTATGAGAGGTGCCGAGAACGTTTCTAAGTTGTGATCACCAATTAATCTTTTCACGTCATCGGGTAATCCCACTTTCACAAAAATATTTAAACGGCCTGGCTCTGCTGTAGGCTCTTCTTCGAAAGGTATAATTTCACCTTCTGCTTCATCCGCAATATTGTTGCGATTATGAAATGCTAACAACGCGGAAACGCCTCGCTCAATTGGATTGGCATCTGGATTTTCATTCATGGCAGCGGCAATAATTTTTAATTCTTCTGCTTCATCACGTAAATCCTCAGCAAAAACAATTTCATTGCCCTCTATCATTTTTTCAAATCGATCTAAACGAGTTTCTAAATCTATCAGTAATCGACCGATAGGAGGCTCAACTCGTAAGAAATGATTTATTCTAATGCGCTCAACAGGTTGAGGATTGGCATAGAACATCCGAGCTCGAATAATTTTAGACTTGAAAAAAATATGCGCCTCACCTTCACGCTGATCTTTTAAATCTTGCAAATCGATACGAGCGCGTTTTTCTGTTGAGGCGCTACGACTATCCATATAATTATTTAAAATACTAGAAGCGTTAGTTTGAAAAGAATCCACTTTTGTCACATAAGATTCACCAGCAGTTTTAGAGAAAAACTCCCATGTTTCTTGAGGATCTTCTAACTTCATACAAATTTTAATGTTAGTGTTTGCACCAATAGATGCAGCTTCTTCTTTCGAAGCTTTTTGGAAGGCAGGCAAATCTTGTCCTGCAAAAATAACTGAGAATCCTAGAGATCGCGCTTGTGCAGGCACTACCGCAAAACCTTTTACCGCATAATAACCATACTCATCTAAAATACACATATACGGCGTTGCTGCGTTGGTTGGCTTACGAGTGATAACTTCTTTGTAAGTTCCTTCAACCGATTCACCCAAACCTGCTGCCATCATTGCTTTCAATGATGCAATAATGACTTTCCCTAATGCAGATAATTCATCAGGCGATTTTTCTAATGCGGGCAATAACACAACAAGTATTCGACGATTTAACACGACATCTTTTAAATCAACTTCCGCAAGGTTGGTACGAATAATATGACCGTAGGTATCCGCTAACGTACCGAATACGCGAGTTAATTGCATTGTTATAAAACCATGTTGCTCTAATACTTGAGAGCTTTGCTTACCTTTCTTAGCAGGATCATAACCTGGTAAGTTTTTAATATAGTTAACAATCGGTTCAAGAATTAAAGTAGGCGCACTGGCTAAACTAACAGGCTCTTGATTGTCACGAATAAACATTTTATCTATTGCCATGGCTTCTAAACGTGTTAACTCAAAGTAATTACGAATAGTATTAGCATCTAGCAAAATCTGGCCATTATCACGCATATAGACTAAAACTTTCATGATGGATTCAACAAATACAATTGCGCGACCTTTCCACATATCCCCGTCGCCACTTCCTCCGCCTGTATCCATTAAGCTAACCACTAATTGCGTTAACATACTGGATGACCCATTACAAAAGGGATTCATCGTATTTGATAAACGTTTTTCTTGCGCCCCGATGATATCCCGAGCACCCGTCATAAAGTTAATTAAAAGCAAATCATCTTCACGACCCATGAAACGACACATCGAAAAAACTTTTGCGAATAAACTGTTATCACCCTTACCATCAACATATAAAAAACCACTTCCTTGAACCAAGGCATTAAATGCTATTGAAGCTAAAGCTTCGGTTTTACCACTACCAGTAGAACCAAATATAAGTACGTGTGTCCGCATATCATCATTGTTAAACCAGAGCTCTTCATTTGTTATTTTTCGATTACCAAAAAAAGCAATACCACGTGCAATACGCGGCTTAGCAGTACCAGGAAGAGGATCGTTATAATCTGGCGCTCCGGAACGCAAAGGCATGCGAAAAGGTAATTTGGAGGGTCGAGTATAAGCATAGAAAAAAATGCCTATGGCAATCAATGTAATCATTTCAGTGGCAGCGGGAAGAAAGAATGCAGCAATAGCAAAACTCATTAAAAGAGTCGCACTATTCACTGGGTCTTTAAAAAAATCAACAATACGCATCCCAGTCGTACGAGTATCCCGTAATAACAACTGGGGGGCTAGCTCATGTTGCTCGTCTAAGCCACGCTGCATACTATCCTCCGATTACGTATAAAATCACGTATTAAACTTCATCTGGTTTATAGATAATTTCGCTTAGCGCTTTTTCCAGTGCATTTGTTGCTTCATCTATCATAGGAACGATTAACGCTTTACCCATTTCTCTTTCTGCAACCCAATGAGCAAATACACCGGCTACTTCACAAAAAGGAGTTTGTCTTCCAACTGTATTCAGCACATACCAAAGACGGCGATCCACTGGCTTTAACCATAGGAAATCTGCTGAAGCTTGCACACCATCCTGTCGTGCACCTACTAACATGGCAGCCATGACTGTTAAAACATAGGCATGTGATTTAATGATTTGTTGTACTAATTTGCTGGATTCATGCTTCTTACATAACTCATCAATGCCTTTAAAATTTAATTTTGTCGTACAAGATATATTTAATTGCTTAAGTAAGTCCATCGCTTTGCCGTCACCATTCAGACGGGCAGCAAAAATTGCAAAGAGTGCCTTCATGTGTGGAGGTAATCGACTTGTTCCACCCCATAACGGTCCTAGTTGAGTGGCAAATAATTTATTTGCAAGGCCTCGCTTGAGCGTAACTTCAATCTTATTCCATTCTTTACGTGCCATTCCTTCTACTATGGGACGTTTATGCTCAATTAATAAATTATTCTTTTTACAAAAGGGCATGGGGGCTAATGCCATCGCCCACGGACCTATGTCTATATCTGTTTTCACTAAATCTAATTTCACAATTGGCGAAATTTGGGGCCAATTTGTCTGCTC
>DHXK01000037.1:70970-78720 GCA_002413665.1 Legionellales bacterium UBA5158
CTGCTCAGTAGTGGCCAAAGCTCTCATATCGTAAATACGCTTGAAGGTGCGAACGGAATTTGTGAAATAAACGGCGATGGCTAACACTACGATAATAACAATACAGGGATATCTTAAATAATCCCCCACAGCTTCGCCTATTTTTAAGACATCTTGGAAACTAATCTTGTTGGGATCTGAGGATATGATGGTGTAACGGACATCATCTAAACTTGACGTGAAAAAACTAATTAAACTAATTTCTAATAACTTAAGTTTAAAATAATAACTAATGAAAACGCCTTTAAAAGCATACCAAAGAACAGCAATGGTTCCCATAAACGCAACTGAAACCCAGATGATTCCAGCGTTACTTTCACCCTGACCTTGCTGTGGTGCTCCGGCCATTATTTAATACCTTTAGAATAGCATCCTAACCCTTCCCTTCTGTTTATATTCCATAAAAAGAAGGGATCCCTGAATTTAGGCACTAACAAAGAATGGCGTGTGCGCTATCCTTGTTGTTTTTCTTTTATTTCATCTAACGTTTTACAATCGATACAAAGAGTAGCTGTTGGGCGAGCTTCTAATCTACGCAAACCAATCTCCACTCCGCACACTTCACAATACCCATAATCTTTGTCTGTGAGTAGCTGTAAAGCTTCTTCAATTTTTTTGAGTAGCTTACGTTCACGATCACGTGTTCGTAATTCTAAGCGGAATTCTTCTTCTTGACTGGCCCTATCATTGGGGTCAGGATAATTGATTGCATCATCCTTCATGTGCGTCACGGTTCTATCAGCACCTTCCATGATCTGTTGACGCAAGAGTGTTAATATTTTGGTAAAATGCGCGCGCATTAGCCCACTCATATATTCCTCGCCTTTCTTTGGCTTGAAAGGACTCATACCCAATACTTCTAAACTCGGCTCTAATATATCTTTGATCGCCATGACATTCTCCTAACCTAACTTTTATTTTAGTACAAAAAAGACATTTACGCCAAAAACACTATCCAGAGGTAACTTTGCAGCCGACGTATCGACCTTCTGTAACTCGATCTAAGCCTGCTAAATCTTGATACAAGTTAATCTGTTCATAGCCAGCCTGGCTTAGCCGATTTCGTACCGCTTGTGCTTGTTGATATCCATGCTCTAGTAAAAGGTATCCTCCTGACTTCAATGAATCTTTTGCTTCATCGAGTATCTGTTGAATATCTTGTATGCCCTCATTTTTAGCAATTAATGCTGTTAGTGGTTCAAATTGTGAAACATATTTCTCTAATTCTATATCATCTTTCGCAATGTAGGGCGGATTGCTAATGATGGCATCAAAACCCTGTCGCGGTAAAGCATTGCACCAAAAACCTTGAAAAAAGAATACATTAGGCAGAGCTAGACTCTGCGCATTTTCTCGGGCTACGGCTAAAATGTCTGCAGAAAAATCTGTCGCAAAAACCTGCCACAGAGGCCTTTCTTTAGCTATAGCTAAGGCAATCGTCCCACTGCCTGTCCCCAGATCAGCAATAATACGGGGGGTATCTGCTGCAAATAATTCTAAAACTCGCTCTACTAACATTTCGGTTTCAGGCCTAGGAATTAAAGTAACGGGTGTCACTTTTAATCTGAGTGACCAAAACTCTTTGTACCCAATGATATAGGCAATGGGTTCCCCTTGGAGGCGACGCATTAATAATTGTTCAAAATTATCCTGTTCTTCCGCATTCAACAATCTTTCTGGCCAAGCATGCAAATAACTCCGGGTTGCTTGCAAACAATGCCCTAATAAAATTTCCGAATCAATTAAGGGACTATCGCTCAACTCCGCAAGCCTGTGCGCACCATTTTGCAAAGCAAATACTATCGTTTGAGGAGATTGGATGGCATTTGAAACCACTTTAGTCTCCCATCTCAGCTAATAGATCGGCTTGATACTCTTGTGTTAAAGCAGTTATCACAGGCTCTAAGTGACCTTCCATAATGTCAGGGAGCTTATACAATGTAAGATTAATTCGGTGATCTGTTAATCTTCCTTGTGGAAAATTATAGGTGCGAATTCTTTCAGAACGATCTCCAGTTCCGACTAAATTACGCCTAGTCTCTGCTTGCTCTTGTTGCTGCTTAGAACGCTCTGCCGCGAGCAGTCTTGCCTTCAATACTGACATAGCTCGTGCTTTATTTTTATGTTGTGAACGCTCATCTTGGCATTCAATAACAGTCCCTGTTGGAAGGTGAGTGATTCGAATTGCAGAATCAGTTTTTTGAACGTGCTGACCACCTGCACCTGACGCCCTAAAAGTATCTATGCGCAAATCAGTAGGATTAATTTCAATCTCTTCCACTTCATCTACTTCTGGCAAAACTGCGATTGTACATGTAGAGGTGTGGATACGGCCCTGGGCTTCGGTTTCTGGCACACGTTGTACACGATGCACGCCTGATTCAAATTTAAAACGCGAATAGGCACCCTGTCCAATCACACGCAAAATAATTTCCTTGTATCCTCCATGCTCGCCATGACTTGCTGTAATCATTTCAACTTGCCATCTTTGCGCTTCAGCATAACGACTATACATACGATATAAATCGCCAGAAAAAATTGATGCCTCATCACCACCTGCGCCTGCTCGAATTTCTAAAAAGATATTGCTGTCGTCATAAGGATCTCGAGGCAATAGTAAAAGCTGTAATTCTTCTTCTATTTCTAGTAGTCGCTCTTCAGAAATTTTTAATTCTTCTTGGGCTAGTTGCTGAAGCTCTGTATCCGATTCATTTAATAATTCTTTAGCACTTGCAATATCAAGCAAACAGTTTTCATGGCGTTTATACGCCTGCACTACTGGTTCAAGATGAGAGTACTCACGAGAATAATCACGAAATTGGTCTTGCTTGTTAATCACACCAGCATCAGAAAGTAACGCACTCAATTCTTCATGGCGCTCAACTAATGACTGTAATTTTTTTTGAATAGAAGATTTCATATCAACTCTGATTTCGATTGAGGAATAGCAAATAATTGTTGTGCAAATTGCAAAATATCCAGTCGACCTTCAAATCCTGCTTGACGCAATTGAACACTAGGCGAGTGTAATAATTTATTAGTAAAAGCATATGCAAAACTTGTTAGCACTTGAACAGGATCATCTCCACGCTCTAATTGCTTAGCCGCTTTAATTAATTCTAACCTTCCCATCTCTTCAATTTGATTGCGATATTTTCGAATGGTTACAGCAACCATATCGAACGAAGCAAGCCAAGCAATAAAGTCACGACTTTTTTGTTGAACAACATCATGCGCTTTTTCAGCTGCATGCTGACGACCTTTTAAATTATGTTGGATAATATTTTTTAAATCATCAATGCACTGTAAAGTAACTCCCGCTAATTCTGCTACAGCAGGCTCTACATCTCGCGGTACTGCAATATCAATGATGGTGATAGATTTATTTTCGCGATGCTGCATCACATCCATCATCATCTTTTGTGTCACTATGGGGCTAGCACTACTGGTGGCTGAAATCACAATATCTGCCGTTCCTAACACATCAGCTAAGCCTGCAAAAGGCATTGCATTTACATCGTGCTTTTTTGCAAGAGTTCTAGCATTCGCTAGACTTCTGTTTGTTACAATAATATTTTGTATCGCATTTGCTTTAAGATGACGAATAACTAAATCAACTGTATCGCCTGCTCCAATCACTAAAGCTGTTGCTTGTTTAAAATCCGGCACTAACTGTTTAGCCAAGCCAACTGCCGTCGATGCAACAGAGACTGGACATGCACCAATTGCGGTATTGGAACGTACTTCTTTTGCCACTGCAAAAACTTGTTGAAATAAGCGATTAAATAACCCGCTCACAGCACCTGATGCACAACTTTCAGAAAATGCATCTTTCATTTGACCCAAAATTTGTGACTCACCCAATATCATAGAATCTAAGCCGCAGGCTACTTGCATAATATGCGCTACCGCCTCTTCGTCCCGATAAATATATAAGGCCGGTTCGAGTTGTGAACGCGTTAGATTATGCTGCAAACAAAACCAATCAATTAACTGCTCTACATCATCACTGTCACAATAAACTTCTGAACGATTGCAAGTCGACAAAATCACTGCTTCACGAATCGAGTCATAAGATAATAAATCACTTAAATACAGCGCCAACTTATCAAGAGAAAATGTAACTTGTTCGCGCAATGGAAGAGCGGCTGTTTTATGATTTATCCCACAAGCTATAATAGACATCTGAATAAAAGTACCCGGGATTTCAAAGGAGACCTATTTTATGTTAACTAGCGTCAAAACCAAAGGTTTGTTTAACGTGTTCAGTCGCCCCACCTAAATCTGTACAATAAATATTCTATAAACTAGTAAACACCCAGCCTTAACTCGATAAAGCATTCGCTAATTCTTGTTTTGAATCTTTCTCATTCCTCTAACAGCTTACTGCTTATATATAACACCATCTATCTCTTAAATTAATGATGTCTTTTGGATGAGTTACCGCTACAATTTAAAGATGAAACCTTTGCTAACAACAATCCAACTTGTTTCACTACTGCTCACTTTAGGGTTAACCGCTTGCACAACTATGCCTATGCAAGTTGCTCCTGAAAATAAGCCTGTACCTTATTCCGATCGTCAGCAAAATTTGGTGAATCTTAAAAATTGGAATTTGAGCGGCAAGATTGCGATTCGCACCCAGAAGGATAATCTCAGCGCTACCTTGCAATGGCATCAAAAACTCAATAGCTACACCATCTCTCTTTTTGGGCCATTGGGAACTTATTCTTTGATTATGACGGGTCGACCTGGTTTAGTGACTTTGGCAACCTCAGATGGAAAAAAAATAACTGCTAACAGCCCAGAGGCATTAATAGCTCAACAAACCGGCTGGAAACTTCCTGTTTCTGATTTATATTATTGGGTTCGCGGGTTATCAGTGCCCAATATTCCCGCCCAAAAACAACTGGATGCCTATCATCATTTAACCGTTCTTGTACAAAAAGGGTGGCATATTCAATATTTACGTTATACCACTGCCCATAATCTGGACCTTCCTAGTAAGATATTCATGGATCATCCTGGCCTAAATTTAAAAATTATTATCAGTGAATGGTAATTTGGTCACTTTTCCCATTGACACCCTGTATGCAAGTCAGCAAAATAGCGCCCTGAGCTTGACGATACATTAAATAATATAAGTCGCTTGCTTCTAGTCTCAAATGTAAGGTATTGGGGTGTCGCCAAGTGGTAAGGCACCGGGTTTTGATCTCGGCATTCCTAGGTTCGAATCCTAGCACCCCAGCCACTATTTTCGAATAATAAACAACCTAATTATATTGTTTCACCGTGTACTGAGCCTTGCGCACCAACAAGCGTCACAGAATCGATTAATTGTAATCACACATACTATTAGACTAGGAACACTACCGTGCCTGAAATAATGATATTTAGTGGCAATGCCAGCCAAGAGCTCTCGCAGAACATAGTCGAACACTTGAATCTTCCTTTAGGCAAAGCCCTACTAGGACGTTTCAGCGACGGTGAAACCATGGTTGAAATTCAAGAGAATGTACGGGGTCGCGACGTTTTTATTATCCAATCCACGTGCGCACCTTCCAACGACACATTAATGGAACTAATTATCATAGCCGATGCGTTACGTCGCGCCTCTGCTGCAAAAATTACTGCCGTAGTCCCCTACTTTGGCTATGCGCGTCAAGATAGAAGGGTTCGCTCCGCACGAGTTCCCATCACCGCTAAAATCGTGGCAGATATGATGGCATCCGTGGGAATTAGCCGCTTAGTAACAGTAGATTTACATGCCGATCAAATTCAGGGCTTCTTCTACATGCCTGTAGATAATTTATACAGCACCCCCATCATGCTTGAAGATATTTATAAAAATGATTACAAAAACATTATGGTCGTCTCGCCTGACGTAGGTGGCGTTATTCGTGCTCGCGCAATAGCCAAACGCATACCTGGGGCTGATTTAGCTATTATTGACAAACGTAGACCTCAGCCCAATGAAGCTCAAGTGATGCACATCATTGGTGATGTTAAAGATCGTGATTGCTTAATCGTCGACGACATTATTGATACGGCTGGCACACTTTGCAAAGCGGTTGATGCATTGAAAGAACATGGTGCCGCCAAAGTAGCAGCTTATGTTACCCATCCTGTGTTTTCAGGCCAAGCTATCGCCAACATTGAAGCGTCTGCATTAGATGAAATTATCGTTACAGACACCATCCCTTTGCATGAAAGCGCTCTAAAATGTAAGCGCATACGTAGCCTCAGCTTGAGCCACATGATTGCTGAAGCGATACGACGCATCAGTGGAGCAGGGTCTTTAAGTCGAATGTTTTTAGATTAACAGTTACAATATTTGATTTATTTTTAAACCATAAATCTTACTGATAATTTGATTTTCATGGCAATCATGAATTAATGCACTTATCAAAGACTGTCAATCCATGCTTGTATGGAAAATCATTAAACATAAACTCATTTATCACTCCAACGGAATGTAAAAATTTTAAACACTGAAAAGTCTCAGCTAGTGCGCATATCCTAGCTTATAACCAGCTTTGAAAACCTCCACAGCCCGCATTTTCACTGGCTTCTAGCTTAATTTCATGTAGAATAACGGCCTCTTCCTACCCTGGTCGCAGGGGTGGGTGCAAAATAATCTGATATTGGAGTTACATATGTCTGCAATCAAATTCGAACTGGAAGCTTCTGTTCGTGAAGACCTTGGGAAAGGTGCGAGCCGCCGCCTACGTCACGCTAACAAAGTTCCAGCAGTTGTTTATGGCGCGGGTGAAGCGGCATCATTGATTACCTTAGATCATAATAAAGTGATCACAGCGCTTTCACACGAAGCTTTTTATTCACATATTTTGACCCTCAAAGTCGATAATAAAAGTGAAACAGTGATTTTAAAAGATATCCAGCGTAATCCTGCAAAACCTCGCATTCAGCACATCGATTTTTTACGTATTAGAGCTGATCAAAAACTTCAAATGCATGTTCCATTGCATTTCAAAGGTGAAGATGCAGCCCCAGGCCTAAAAGAAGGTGGTGTTCTTTCTCATATTATTTCTGATGTTGAAGTATCTTGTTTGCCTGCTGACTTGCCTGAATTCATTGAAGTTGATGTTTCTAATTTAGTCATGAACGACACATTACACTTATCACAATTAACATTACCTAATGGTGTTGAATTAGTTGCGCTAAGCCACGGCGAAGAAAGCAATGACTTACCGGTTGTTTCCGTTCATAAACCTCGCGTTATAGTTGAAGAAATTCTTGAAACCGAAGAAACCGAAACTGCTGTAGGATCTCCAACAGCTGAAAGCAAATCAGATAACAGCAAAGAATAATTTCTTTTAGGAGATTCAACATTGTCATCGGGCGGTGGAATTACTCTGATTGTAGGATTAGGCAATCCGGGTTCCGAATACGAACACACCCGACACAATGCTGGCGCTTGGTTTGTTAAGGAATTAGCAAACTCAGCGCATATTACCTTGCGTCACGAATCTAAATATCGTGGCGCACATGGTGTTATAAAAATCGACGGTCACGATTGTCATTTACTTATCCCCTCAACCTTCATGAATCTCAGCGGCCAATCTGTGCAAGCTGTTGCAAGTTATTTTAAAATTCCCGCATCTGGAATTTTAATTGCACATGATGAAATTGACATACCTACTGGCATTATTCGATTGAAATTTGATGGTGGCGCTGGTGGACATAATGG
>DHXK01000151.1:0-1753 GCA_002413665.1 Legionellales bacterium UBA5158
AGCATGCCAAATACTACTCCGCAAAGATAGGAGATATCAAAGCAGGAACCATTAAGTATGAGTATAAGACCCCATATAAACCTTCAAAATTTGAAAAAAACTTATTGGCAGGCTTAGAGGCTGTGATTACACTTTTAAACAAATACATTACACCTTGCACGGATATTAAATATAGTGAAAATCAAAAAATTCACAATGCTAGACAAAAAAAACTTGCATTAATGCTCAAAAAAAATTGCTGTGCTTCAGTACATGATATTACCCATTTCACTCCAGAACGAATAATAAAAAATTGGCGAATTTTGTAACATTGCAATAACACAGCAAGCAATGAAAACTTATCATTACTTGCTGTGTTATTTACAAAATTTAAATTTAGTCACTACTCTCACATGAGCGATATATACCATGTTATCTCAGAGGGATTAAAAAAATTGCTTGATGATACTAATAACGGATTAGAAAAGTATAAAGCGGCGCTGAGTGCACCTAGAAAGAATCTATTTGAAGCATTTAAACAATTCGAGGCTAATCCCTGGAAGCGCCCAACCTTAAAAGAAGGAAATACTGATAAGTTGTCGAAATTTTTTGAAGAATTCCCAGCAATATTGCATTTTTTTATAAGTGAATTAAAGAACAAAGATTCAATATTAGAACGTGTAGATAATGCTTATTCCATTTTTCTTGACACCCGTGCAAAAGTTTCAAAAGAAGCACTTGCAATCAGGCCCTTGCTCTCCCCTTCACATCTAGCAAAAATCCTTAAAGATGCAAATCAAAAAACATTGGAAGACAATGCTCAAACCAATGTTGTAACCTCTGCCTCCTCTCAAAAATCAAGTTCTACTAGAATCGAGCTCATGTTTCGCGATGCGGAAAGTTTTGTGACTAGTTCAGAGGAGAAAGAAATTAAAGAAAATATTAAGAAAATCGAAACGCTACAAGTCCTCCTTACAGAGGAGCAAAACAACATGGAAGACAAAATAAATGCCCAACTTGATAAAACCAGCGAAATAGAAGTTCTCTTAATAGACGTTGTTAAAAGATATAAAAAAAATCCTGACCCTGAGGCAATTTTTCGCATTGCTTACTTACCTTAAAATGCAAATTAATAGATTGTAATGATCGAAATTTTTAAATTTGAAGAAAATGCATTAGAAGATGCAGCAAAACATATAGCTAGACGTGATGCTCATTTACAAAAAATATCTGCACCCGTTGCGACTACAACTTCTACATTTTCAAAGCCATAATTTATGTCGGTTTCGTTGTGGACACTATGAGATAAGCAGTTATATTATATCGACCAAACTTACCATTAACCCAGCATTCCACTAGGCTACATGCGAGCTACGCGATACAATAAGAGGCTTTAGGAATGAGTCATTCACATATAGGTTTACATTTGAAGCCCACCACTCCAATCAACAAAGCTAGCTCATTAACAAACGAGAATAAGAACGTTGAACATGACAATCATGCAGCTAATAACTATTCAGGTTATATCGGCCTCAATATAGAAACGGAAAACTTTTATGACTACGTCATGCATCGTGATGAAATCATAAAATTATTTGCAAATGGACAAAAGTACCAAGCACCCTTTGTTTACCCTAAACTACCTGCAGATGGATTTCAAAAACCCGTTATCTTTGCAGCTGAGAATATCACTGATTTGAATGGTTTTAATTTACTAGCAACCATCATGACAAACAAAAAACCTAAAAGTTGCATGGGGTGGCTTGCCTCTAAA
>DHXK01000151.1:1839-3115 GCA_002413665.1 Legionellales bacterium UBA5158
GGGGTGGCTTGCCTCTAAAATTCTACCCGCTGCATACATCATGAAAGATCATATTGAGTTTTTTACTGATGCGGAAAAAGGTTTTGGTGTAGGCGCTTTTCATATCACGTCCATTGATTGTCGCAAGACGAATGGCAAAGAGGCATCACTGACAAAGATGATGCTAGCCGTAATCAACCGTCCAGGATTATTTCTTAAGGTTAAAACTTCTGCTGGTGACTTTTATGAAGACGTTGCAATTTTTTTCCCTGATAAAGTGAATGGATGCTCGCATAAACCTGTGCAATATGGGGAAGCATTTGTATTAATACCAGAAGAAAATCCACTGAGTGCTGAATTAATAGAGAATATTAGCAATACGTTTAATAAACTTGTTAAAAAATCTTACGGTAAAGACGAAGGATTATATTTTGTAACGCCAGATGCTGAGCCAAATAATATTCCAATACCAAAACCATAATCAATGGCTACGCTTATCATTCGTAACTTCAAGAGGATCGAAGGGCTTAATCAAATTTTATCGAGGGCGGTCCCGCTTCACCATATTTCGATAAGCCTTCTAACAAACTCATCAAACTATAACGTGGCTGGTAAGGCAGCCACTTTTTTGTGTCAGAAATACCTTGAATAGTAGGTTTAGCGTTAGGATTTAAACCATACGGAATGGCTAGATCAAAATATTTGGCATAATATTTTTTAAATGTAGCTCCAGGACCAGACTGATCCCATTCTTGTAAATCATTTAATGTATATTCATATGCACCATCAATTGGCAAAACAAGATGTTGATGTAATGATCTTTCGTTTAATAGGTCAATTGATTGTAGAACGGCTGACGCAACATCGTTAATATGCACCGCACCATTCCAATACCATTTGGCCCACTCAAAAAATGATGAATACACTTCTTTATTCCCATAAGGAATAAATGATCGCGGACGTAATGTTACGATATTTATTAACATTCGCTGCTAACGCAGCTTGGAAAACATTAAAAGTTCCATTAACATTTAAATCCCAAAAATCATAAACATTTTTTTTCTTTGCGAATTCATGATATCCATGCCATGCGGCAATGTGAACTATGCAATCAATACCTGGTAAGAATTATAATATGCTATGCCATATAATGGCAGTACATATAAATTTGATTTAAGTTAGGTAAATGCGGCCTACAAAAACCCTCAAGTTTCTTCTTTCATAAGCTAGGTGATAGATTAGATAGCTGTGGTTAAGAGTTGTGCAAAATTAACTTTACGTTTAAGATGTTATAGTC
>DHXK01000151.1:3259-10701 GCA_002413665.1 Legionellales bacterium UBA5158
CTTTAAGATGTTATAGTCAGTCAGAAAACTTAAACTTGAATCTTTCAATGCAAAAGGAATTGCTAATGAAGTTAACTCGCTTAAAACAATCTTTTGGCCATTTTATTATCCTCACAGGCGCACTCTTAACCATGCAGTCAGCGTTTGCGTGCACACGCGTTGTTTACCTTGGTACTGATAATGTTGTTATTACTGGCCGCTCTATGGATTGGGCCGAAGACATGCAATCAAACCTATGGAAATTCCCCCGTGGAATGCAACGAGAGGGTGCTGCTGGCGCAAACTCAGTTAAGTGGACATCTAAGTATGGTAGCGTCGTAGTGTCCGGCTATGAGTCTGGTACTGCTGATGGAATGAATGAAAAAGGTTTAGTTGCTAATTTACTCTACTTAGCCGAATCTGATTATGGTACACCCAATGCATCAAAGCCACATATCTCGATAAGTGCTTGGGCCCAATATGTCCTTGATAACTTTGCAACGACAGCCGAAGCAGTATCTGCATTATCTAAAGAAACATTCCAAGTCATTGCGCCTGTCTTACCAAATGGCTCACCTGCACAATTGCATCTTGCAATATCAGATAGCACCGGCGACTCTGCCATATTTGAATATCTAGGTGGGAAACTAGTAACTCATCATGGTAAACAATATCAAGTCATGACAAATTCCCCACAATTCAATGACCAATTAGCACTTAACGAGTATTGGAAAAAAATTGGCGGGCTTACTTTCTTACCGGGTACAAATAGAGCTGCGGATCGTTTTGCACGAGCTTCTTTCTTAGTCGATGCTATCCCTACCACTGTCGATAAGAATTATATCAATGGCATCCCAAAACAAGATTATGCCAACCAAGCCATTGCTAGTGTTATGGGCGTTATCCGTAGCGTTAGTGTTCCTTTAGGAATTACTACACCAGGCCAACCAAATATCTCATCAACTTTGTGGCGTACGTTTGCCGATCAAAAAAACAAGGTTTACTTTTTTGATTCAGCCATGATGCCTAATACCTTTTGGGTAACATTACCTAGCTTTGATTTCGCTGAAAAAACACCTGTGATGAAACTAACAGTGGCAGGCGGTAAGATTTATTCAGGCGAAACGAATAGTCAATTTGTTGAGGCGGCACCTTTTACATTTCTTCCAGCAAATAAGTAAGACCGTGCAAGACGCTTACTCTGAAAACTAATGGGAGAATGATATGTTTTTAAATAGAAAAAATGATAAGACGATTAAATCTTTTTTACTGTTTTCAACCCTCATAGCTTGCAGTGTGAGCGTCTATGCTGATACCGTTTCTCATCCATGGAAAGTAGAAAGTACACCTTATCTTTGGGCAATGAATATGGATGGTAGAGTTGGTGTAGGATCGCAGAACGCACACGTCAAAGAATCTTTTTCTGATATTCTGGAGCATTTTAGAGGTGGTATTATGCTTTTTGTTGATGCGAAAAAAGATAAATTTGGTTTATTTGTGAATACCACTTATGCAGTTCTCTCTGCACATGAAGACGTGGGTCCATTTACTGTGGAGGCAACTAACAAATTTGGTATTTTTAGTGCCGGAGCATCATATGAAGTTTTTAAAAAAACTTACACGAATGCTAGTCACATTGAAATCGAACCTTATTTAGGTGCCCGTTATACATTAAATGATACTCGCATAAAAATAAAAGACACAGGGATTGCAGTCACTGACAACCAAAATTGGACTGATCCGATTATCGGTGCACGAGTGCGTTACACTGCTAACAAAGCTTGGTCAGCATTAATTGCGGGCGATGTCGGTGGAACGAATTTTAAGAACCATACTAGTTACAATATAATGGGATTAATTGGATATAAACCTCAAACCAGAATGAAAAACGCCTTGTTTTATCTTGGATATAGGTTGTTACATCAAAACTATGTTAATGGCGCTAACGCCAATCGTTTTGTGTGGGATATGAAATTATTTGGACCTGTGGCTGGGGTTACGATAGCACTTAATTAAAAAAAAATATTTAGCTCTTGAGCATGGATTAAAGCTTACAAATTTTTAGTTTCAGATTTGTAAGCTTTGCTCGCTCCGAATCTGTTTACAACGTGAATCAAATAACTTACTTTAGATTTTCACTCTAACGAAAATGGAGTTAACATCATGGATGCAAGAAATGTTCGTGTTAAAGATTACATTGAAGAATTAAAAGATACTACCGAACAAGATGCAAAAATTATTTCCTCGTTATTTATGTTTCTTAGTGTTAATGCAGCCAAACTGACTAGCGGTGCATTAGGTTATTTAGTGGGTGGCGTTCAAGCGCTAAAAACCCCCACCTCATCGAATGCTTCAATTTTTCAAAAATTAAAAAAAGGTGCAGAAAATGGCAGCTCACAATGGATGAATGCCGTTCAGAAATATGAAAGCACGACAGAAGTTGTTGTAGGTATTCCCGGAGCATTATTAGGTACTGTGGGTGGATTAGTGCATGGCACTGGAAAGTTCTTTGTAAACAAATGTAGAAGTTCCAGACCCACTATTAAAGCATCAAACAAATATGAAGAAATGGATAATGAAGACGAGCTAAAATACCAGCCTGTTCCTGCGAAAGCTGGACGATATGTCTAATAAATTGAAAGGCTTATTTTTTTTGAAAAGTGATTAATTTCGATTAAAATTAGGAATGAATAAAAGCAGGATAGTTTCCGCAACTAGGGAAACTATCCGTTGAGAGTAAGTTACCACCCTGGTGACGGCGAACGAACTGGCTTCACACTAGAATCTACTTTTACAGCTTTACGTCTTTCAGACAAAGCACTGCTTAATAAGCTCATTAAATTTGTCACCGGTAATGCTAATGGAGTTGCCTCTGTCGCTTTTTTCTGGACTTCAATTTCCTTCTTAAACTCACCTTTTTCAAATGCTTTTTTATGAAAAACTTTTATAAGACTTGAAACATTCCACAACTCTCCCACACTAATCAAGTCCAGGCTACGTTTTGGCAATTTCTCTAATTCATCGCTAAGAATCTTTATGTCTGCAATTAAGATCGGTACAACCTTACTATTATTATTTTCGCAAGCAGAGTAACGATTAAGTTCCCACTGATTATTTACTTTTGTTAATACGTAAGTGTAATGATTAAATTTTTCATAAATTTCTTGTGTAGGCTTACTTATACATCCTTTCACATCGCATAGTGATAAACATTTTTTTGGCGTCGAAACAGGACAGCTAGCAGCATTTTTATCATCAGCTAATTTCAACGGCAAGATTCGATAAAAATTAATTGCAATCATTGCTTGCTGACGCTCGTCAACCGATAATTGCTCAGCAGACTTGTTTTGTATTTTTGCCAACATGACAGAAAACTCTTTGAAATTTTTAATATTATCTTCCTGCTTTTTTTGTTTATTTTTATATAATGCAATTATCCATTCATTTTTTCTTTTAAATAATACTTTGGTCGTATCAACATATAGACTAGCGTCTTGACTCGTAGGCTCTGCTGCTAAAATTTGATTACGATTTTTAATACTAGACATAATATCAGAAGTGTTAGAAGAAGCAGGCTTATTTGCATCCGCATCATTCGGTTTAAGCGCACGAAGTTTAACCCCCTCTTTAAGCCTATCTTGGAGAGCAGTCATCATATCAACTGCTACCGGTTTTTTATCTGGCAATTTGGGATTTGCTTTTTTCAATTGTACATTTGCAAGTGAAGATGCCAATGATGGAGCCATAGGAGGCGCTGCAGGAGCTGATGATGCCGATGCTAGCGCTGGTGTCATTACAAGAGGAGTAGGCGCAGTAGGCACTGATGAAGTTAATGCAATTGAAGGCTGACTCACGGAGACTGCTGCTTTTAATGACCCCTTTTGGGCCAATTCTTTTTTCAACCATGCATTTTCTTGCTCTAAGCGTTGAATTTGAGTATTAAATTTATCTTTCGTTAAATTCGGTAAAGGTTTCTGTGCATCAACTGGTTGTGATGCAGCAATTGCTTGTTGCAATTGCTCTACGTCTTGATAAAAACTTGAGATTTGAGTGTGGTAATTAATTAATTTTATCAGCGTTGAGTTTGCTTCTTTATACAGTGAGCCTTTATAGGTTTCTAAAGTCTTTTTAGTACCAGCGGCCTCTTCAATTTGTCGTGCATGATCACTCAATACTTGTTGTCTTGCTTGTTTTTCATTACTTACCTTCGCACCTTTTTTAATAAAATCGGCTGATGCATTATCAGCGGGTGTTTCTCCCAACACACGAAAATAGTCACGCATTAATTTTGCACGATCTTGCTCTTTTGAAGTGCTATATAAAACCAATTTAACCAACGCTTCTTTTGAAAGAATATTTTGTTTTGCAAGATCCAAACCCAGCGCAAGTTGGCTGTCATAAAATGATAATAATTGCTTTAATCCTTCATGATCAGCATCAATATTAGTAAATTTCTCTCGAATCTTATCTAATTTTTGCTTAATAGCATTGATATCCACTACCTTACTCGCAAGTGTACTGGCTTCTAATTGAGAAAGTGAGCTTTGTAATAACGATAACTTAGCCTGAGTCTTACTGTCTTTAGCAAGTAATTCCGTAATACTTTCCTGATCTTCTGCTATTTTTTTTTTTGCATTTTGATCTTGCTGTTGCAATTCAAGAATTATTATTTTTGCTTCTTTTTCTTGTTGCTGTGCCGCTAGTATTTTCGATTCAGCATGAGTATTTTCTTTTTTTTGTCGTTCTATTTGTTGCTTTAAATTTTCTATTTCATGTTGTTGTTGATTTGTTATGTCCATGCGAGATGAATTACTACTAGAGGCTGAAGCAGCGAATGCCAGGGATTTGGGATGAGGTTCTTCAACATAGTTCGCAGGGTGGCTATTACCCATCCCTAAGAAACGTTTTAAAGGCGAAGGAAAATAAGATGATATACCAGAATCTTTAACAATTTGACTGGCTGCTGGTGCGTGACTACGAATTTTTTTAAGACTCATTTCAAGATGCTTTGTTAGTAGCGTCTCAAGTTCTTTTTTTGAATTTGGGTTTGCTAGATTATATTTTTTATTGGCTAGAGCATTATAAACAATAGAAACTAACTGTGACATGGGCTCAAGTTGAGGAGAACCAAATTGAACGCTCGCTGTTTTAAATTCTCTTAATTCTGATTCTTTAAGAATATAGTCAGCGTCATGTTGCAAATAGCGATTAGTTACTTTCGAGATATCTTCCCATACATAGATGGGAAATTTAGTAGCTTTGAGCGATTCATTTAAAAGAGGATTTTCATAGTCCTCTACTTTTGTAATATTAAAATAATTCGTTAAAAATTCAACACGAATGTATCGAATCGCTTCAAGCACATCAGCTGCTTTTGTCATAATATACTCTTATATAAATATTCTACTATTCAAACCTAATGTTTGAAAAAAGTTCGAATTGGATGTGATTATAAAAATATTCTAGGAACTTATTATTCAATTGAATAATATAAATCTAGCAAATAATTAATACAATAATTGACAGACGGAATTTAAGCCAAAATCTGCCCGTATTGCAAGCTAAATTGACCCTAACCTCAGCTACACACTGAAATTTGGGTTCTATTTAATCATTATGGAGTGAATGTTGGCACATTATTGGTTTACTGTGAAGCTAGGCTGGTGAGAAGAGGAATCTTGAGGCTCACGATACACTTTCAGTTAACATAGTCAGACTTCCAGCGTGGGTTCATTAAATTTTCTTTAACACAATTAATGCAAATTGCAAAAGTGATGCTCAACTGCTGGTAGAAGAATTTTCTATGAAACCTGTATTTGAAACAGCCCGTATGTATCTTGGGAAAGCGCCACAGATGCCTATACAAAAAATTTTTGGAATGACAGCTCTTCAAGTTGGTTAATGATTTTGAACGCTGGAGTTCATGATGGCGGATATTAATGCTTATTCATGAGTAACAATTCAATATGATTTCTGCAAACAGTCGATGCATCCATTAACTCAATTCAATAAAGTTGCTTCTTGTACTCAATTAGAAAAAATCAAATTTTATTAGTCATACGATTTACCTGACCCACATGCTCTTTGTAAATATCAATCAATTCATTTTCACTTACAAAACATTTGTTTATCTTTAAATTAGGTTCTAATTTAGTTGCAAACTCCATCACAATCCCATTTAATATTACAGATAATTTAGAATCTTTTCTGAGTCTAAACCATTGAGAAGCATGTTGTTGAATAGACTTATTTTTCGTATCACACAAATGACCCAAAAGTATTTCACAACGTCCCGACAATTTTTTATACTGCAGGGTCTTGAACAATTCATAAATTGCATTAATTGAAGCTAATTTTAAAGCGTTACTAGATTTGTAAAGTTTAATCTTACTTTCGAAAATTGAATATAAGTCGTGAAAATGAGAAACTTCATTCTCCTCTATTACTTGATATAGAGTACGAATATTAACTAAGTCAGGATATAAGCTTGATGCTTCATTAAACGCTTTTGCTAATTGATTAGGACGTGACATTAATTTTTTTCTAGAGATGGCTTCAACTTCTTTTTCTGAAAAAGCATCCATATACATAAAATGCGTTCTACTTAGTAAAGCCGGAGAAACTGTTTTTCTACCTTTCATTGAACTTGCATTTTTAGACGCTAACATCATAAAACCTGGAATCTTCGCAGACTTTCCTTCAAGGTCAACGCCAGATAAATATTGATTGAGATGTTTTTCTAAATCTTTATCTAAATCAATTTCATCAATCATTACAACAGCACCTTCATGAAAAGCTTTAAGAAGTGCTGCATAAACAACTTTTCTAGAAGCTTCTTCAGTTCCCGCGGTTAAAATAGTTAACTTTTTACTGCCCAACCCATTTGGTGTTATTTTATGTTTAGCAAGAATAGCTTCTAGTAGTGTTGATTTTCCTAACCCTGAATCACCTTCTGTCAGTATGCCTTTTTTAAATTTAGGACATAATTTATTTTGCAACGCAGACTCACGCATTAACAAATCTTGATCTAGAGCATCAATAAGATATTGTTTTTCTAGTGGAATACTAAAATTAGGCGTTACTTTTATAAGTGCTTGAACAATATGGTTAGAACATGAAACACCTAATTTAATTTCTAATTGATTAACGAAAACTTTACGTGAGAGCGTGTCTTTAATTGAAGGAGAAAATTCACCCATACAAGCTTTTAATAAAGCCAGTTTCGTATCAGGCATCTGCTGTGCTAAAAACATAAATCTTAGAGCAAGATTTTCTATATCTCTTATAGACATTTCAAAAAATGGATTTGATTTTTCAAAAAGATGATAAGCTTCAATAATGCCTTTCACATAATAAGGTTTATAAAGGTCAGCAGGTAATATATTTTTTAAAATAACGCCTTCTAACGCCTCGTCATCAGGTTTTTGAAAATAAATGGTTTCAGCATAATGTTGAAATAGTTC
>DHXK01000151.1:10849-11100 GCA_002413665.1 Legionellales bacterium UBA5158
GATAGTTTATGGTAATATCGATTTGGATAATATTCTGGATTACCTGTTGCGATAATTTTATGTTTCTCAGTGATGGCATATTCTTTGTCATTATACGAAAATAGTTTATTTCCACGTACTATTGCTTTTAGGTACTCTAACTTACCAGCTAATTTCATGTTAGCTTCATCAAACAAAAATACTTTATCAGGATAACTTAACCATTTAACGAAATCTTCATCACTTTCATAACAATCCCCGAGTAGTTCTCT
>DHXK01000114.1:0-1846 GCA_002413665.1 Legionellales bacterium UBA5158
TAAGTACCTGGCAATGGTGCTGATGTTACAATGTGTGGTTGAACTAATTTCATTGTAAGTAACATACCAGTCATTAGTGTAATCATAGAAAAAAAATCGGCTCTTCCTCCTTTCCATAAAGACTGTGCTGAAGAATTTCCCATACTTCTCATTGCGGGATATTGAAACAGTATCCATCCAAAGAAAAATCCCGAAATATATTCACCCGTAAATTCGCTCCAGAAACTAAGACCTATATATCTGCCAATAACCATAGCGGTCATTATTCCCAAGCCATCCCCTGCAACACAATGAATTACCGAGCCGGTAACTTTATTAAATACCGGTGTGACATACTTGTGGTGAACTTTCTTTTTTTTATCCTCCTCCAAATTTGCAATTCCCGGCGCTCTGCATGTCAATAGGTATAACAGCAATCCTATTATTGAGAAAAAGAAAACAATAATTGGCCAGCCCACTTTTAAAGGTTTCGATGCGGAAGTATTAACATAAAGAATGTCATAAATAACCCATAGTGTCAGGATAAATCCACTCACATACCATGATAATACAAATGTTCCTGTTGTTAAAAAATCAAAAAATGACAGCCAGTCTGTTTGATCCATCTCGTTTTATAATTTTAATCTTCTTAACCTAAGTGCGTTAGTAATAACTGAAACGGAGCTGAAACTCATGGCCAGTGCTGCAATCATAGGAGAAAGTAATAGTCCGAAGAACGGATATAAAATACCTGCAGCGATCGGGATTCCTATCGTATTATAACCAAGGGCGAAGAAGAGATTTTGTTTAATGTTCTTCATTACTTTTTGGCTTAGTGACCGTGCTTTTACAACACCATTAAGGTCACCTTTTACTAAGGTGATGGATGCACTTTCGATGGCAACATCTGTTCCGGTGCCCATCGCAATTCCAATATCGGCCTGCGACAATGCCGGAGCATCATTAATACCATCACCCGCCATGGCTACTTTCTTTCCTTCCGACTGAAGGCGTTTTATCTCATTCAATTTATCCTCAGGCATCATCTGGGCTTTGTATCCATCCAGATGCAATGCATCACTTACTGCCTTTGCCGTGTCTTCGTTATCGCCTGTAAACATCATTACTTTCAAACCTTCTTCCTGTAATTTGCGAATGGCTTCCTGGCTTGATGCTTTTATTTTATCTGAAATCACTACAAAACCTATTGCTGCATTTCCCAGTGATAAATACGAGACCGTTTTACCCAATTTTTGTTCGGCTTTAACCTGCTTCTCCAAATCGGGTGCAATCACCGCTTTCACCTGTTCCATTAATTTTTCGTTGCCCAATGCCAATGATGCTCTTTCAAGAGTAGCAACCACACCTTTGCCTGTTACAGCCTCAAAATTTGAAACAGGTTTAACTTCAATTTTCTTTTCATCTCCATAGCGCAAAGTTGCCTGCGCCAGTGGATGCTCGCTGCTACTGTTCAATGAAATTATTTTTTGAAGAATATCATCTTCAGGATATTTACTATTTGCACTGATCACTTTTTCAACAGATGGTTTTCCTTCTGTAAGCGTTCCTGTTTTATCAATGATCACAATTTCAATGTCGTTCATTTTTTCAAGCGACTCTGCATCTTTAATGAGCACTCCCGACTGCGCACCCTTTCCGACACCTACCATTACCGACATGGGAGTGGCCAGGCCCAATGCACATGGACAGGCGATTATTAAAACAGCTATGGCATTTACAAACGCAAATACATAGGAAGGCTGCGGGCCAAAAATTGCCCAAATGATAAAAGTAAGGATTGAAATACCAACGACAACCGGAACAAAATAACCTGACATTTTATCGGCCATTTTTTGAATAGGGGCCA
>DHXK01000114.1:1959-3178 GCA_002413665.1 Legionellales bacterium UBA5158
TAATTTTCCATTTCAATAATTTTGGCAAGCAGGGTTTCCGATCCCACTTTTTCAGCAATCATCACAAAGGATTTGTTTCCATTGATGGTGCCGGAGCTTACGGTATCCCCGGTTTTCTTATCCACGGGAATGGGCTCCCCGGAAATCATCGATTCGTCAATAATGGCTTCCCCTTCTTTTATACTTCCATCAACTGGAATTTTTTCACCCGGTTTTACCCTCAGCAAATCACCTTTTATGATGGCATCTATTGATACTACCTGCTCTTTGCCATCAATAATTTTTGTCGCTTTATTAGGAGCAAGCTTCAATAATTCTTTAATAGCACTATTGGTCCTTCCATGTGCACGGGCCTCTAAAAGCTGTCCTAATAATACAAGGGTTAAAATGACGGTAGCAGCTTCAAAATAAACATACACGGTTCCCTGTCCTGTTTTAAACTGGGCGGGAAAAATATCTGGGAAAAACGATGCCACTACGCTAAAAGTCCATGCTACACCGGAACCAATACCAATCAATGTAAACATGTTTAAATTCCAGGTTGCAATGGAGCGCCACGCACGTTGAAAAAACATCCAAGTTGCATAAAATACCACGGGAATACTCAATCCCAATTGCAACCAGTCCCAATATTTTAACCCCATAATTTTGAATAGCGGGTTATTGGTCAGCATCTCCATCATAGTAATGATAAAAATGGGTATGGTGAAAATGCATGCTATAATAAATTTATGCAGCAATTTTTCATAAGTCTTATCTTCTTCTTGCACGTTTCCCTTCAGCGGAACCAGTTCCATTCCACATATCGGGCAGGCGCCCGGTTCATCACGTATGATTTCCGGATGCATCGGGCAAGTATATTGCTGTGTTGATTTTTGTGAGGAAGGTTGTTCCACCAGGTCCATCCCGCATACCGGGCAATTGCCGGATTTGTCATAGGTTTTGTCTCCTTCGCAATGCATAGGACAATAAAATACCCCTGAACCTTTTATAGGTTGCTTTGAAGCGTTTGCCGGAGTTGATGGGTGTTCTTTATGTTGAGCATTACTGGTTTTCCCGGGAAGCGAGATGTTATAACTTCCACCGGCGTTTTTGAGTGCCAGCTGCAACTTTTCAAGGGGAACGTGTGATTTCATCTCTATCACTGCTTCTGCTTTTTCGAGATCCACAGAAACATTTGTTACTCCTTCTGCTTTGCTGAGCGCCTTTTCTACATGGG
>DHXK01000050.1:0-2953 GCA_002413665.1 Legionellales bacterium UBA5158
ATTATTAAATCAAGTGAAAAAATGAGCCAGCGAGGAACTATGTTTATTTGATTGAATAAGTTAGGCGATGTATTCATAAGCAAAAAATAAATAATTACAATTATTTAAGCGCTGTAAATATACTGTGTTTTATAGTTAAATGCAGCTTACTATTGAAAAAATGTTAACACAAAAAGCATATCAATAATTTAATAGCAATAATTAGCATAATAACACATCATGTTTTTAATTGTTTTACCATTCGTGAAACAATTAATATCGACTGAAATACAGTTTTAATACGTTTTTTTTACTTTAAAAAGTTTGTTTGAACCTTCAAAATGTATACGCATTAAAATAAATATTATCGCAGTTATTACCACTGATAGGATTAAATTAACAACTGATGCAGGATTAAATTTGACCAAAATAAAATCAATAATTCCCTGAACAACGATATAAGCCACAGCGACCATTAAGTGTGGTATCTTTTTTTCATTTGCCAAAAATTGATAAAAATGACTTCTATGGGCTTTAAAAATATCTTCTTTTCTTAATGCCCTAAATATAATTGTGGTTACTGTATCTAAACCATAAACCAATAATATAAGCAAATAATTAAGGTTACTTGTTTTGATTATCAATTGCAAAAGAAAAAAAAGTATAATAAATGCCAAGCTTACGCTGCCAACGTCCCCTGCAAAGCATTTGGCCTTTATTCGAAAGTTAAAAAAGTTAAAAACTATTAAAGACAAGATAGAAATAGCTAAATAATTCCCTTCGGTAAAGGAAACGCTATATTTGTTAATACCATATAAAGTAAACAATGTTACCAAGCCAAAACCTCCGGTAATGCCATTAATACCATCCATGAAATTTATGGCATTGATTGTTCCGATAACGAAAATAAACCCCAGTGCTATCCAATAAAATGGCAAATCATACATTCTCAACTGGTAAAACAATAGCATTACGGCAATTAAATGAAAAATAATTCTGATCCTGTTGCTGATTGGTTTAATGTCGTCAATAAAACTAATCAGGCTAATTAAAAATAACCCCATAAGAAAATATCCATATTGGCATCCAAAATATAACGCACCTAATAATAATGCGATGCCAAAAATGATTCCCCCACCTCTTATAGTCACTTTAGTGTGCGAGCTGCGATGATTAGGATGATCGATGATATTATATTTATCTGCTATTTTAAAATATAAAAGTTCGATTACGAAGAGCAGAAAAAAGAAAATTAAGAGTATCAATTCATTCATAAATACTTTACCAATAATAGCCCCAAAAGTAAGTTTTATTTTATATATGAATTTACCATTATTTAACCCTTCCCAAACTATCATTTAGTATCATTTATCTACCATTTGGTTCCATTTTACTTCCATTTTCGGGGTAAAAATGGGGTTAAAAGTATAATTTACTACTATTTTAGTACCATTAACTACCATTTTTGGGTGAAAAAAGAGGCTATGTTTGACTCACATCCATCTGATGTGAACTATTGTGGTTGATTAATGTCTAAATATTTAATTATACTATTCTAAAACCACTTAACACAGGTGCTGGTTTCCAACCCAATAATTTCCGAGCTTTAGAATCATCAAATGTCAGATCAGACGTGATTTTCATTAATTTATCAGAATTAATTGATGCTTCGATACCAATTAAATCGCCGACTGTAGCCATTAATTTTGCTATCCACATTGGAATGTTTAAAGGTTTTGATTTACCCAGTTGCTTAGCAATTACTTGAGATAGTTCTGAAAAACTTGGATGATAGCCGTCTGTTAAATTATAAATACCTCCGATGTTTGCAGCAACAGGGATTATCTTAGCAATGTCTTCTGCAAGTACTATGCTTTTTTTTGCTTTGCTGCCTGCTATATTAAAATAATATCCTTTTCTTATTCCGTTTATCATAGATTTAAGATTGCCCGGTGGATTAGGCCCTGCAATTAACGGCAACCTTAAGATTGTGCATATTACATTGTTTTTTTTACACCAATCCTGCACTAATTGCTCTGCTTCGATTTTACTTTCACCATATGGATCTTTAGCTAATAATGGAGAATCTTCCATTATTAATTTACCTGTTTCTAAACCATAAACAGAAACACTACTAATAAAAACAAATGCTTTAGGTAAACCTGCCTTTTCAATTGCTTTTAACAGGTTAGCCGTTCCATTTACATTTACAGTAAAAAATGCTTGTCGTTCCATTTCTGTTTTTGGCACACTATGCGCCTTACCAGCAACATGGATAACCATGTTATAAGCGGGTAAAACAGGTATTTCCTTTGAGATATCTGCTGTGATATCTGCACCGATTCTACCAATGGTTATTAGCTGATGATTATTTAAAACATTTTTTATTGTTGTGCCTAAAAAACCAGATGCACCTGTAAGTAAAACCATTAACATTAATTAAAATTTAAAACCGTTGATACTACACCAAATACTATTATTCAAATTGATTTTTTATGCTATACCCCGAATTTTTTAAAAGCTTTTCTTTTTCAAATAAATCCAAATCGGCTGCAACCATTTCACTAATTAATCCTTTCAAATTATATTTAGGTTTCCATCCTAATTTCTGATTGCACTTAGTAGGGTCACCTATTAAAAGTTCCACTTCTGTTGGCCTAAAATATTGCTTATCTACATTAACAACCTCTTTACCTATCTCTAACTGATGAGCCGGATTACTACAACTAACAACAATACCTTTTTCATTTACACCATTGCCAGTAAATTCAATATCTATACCAACTTCAGCAAAAGCTAATCTAACAAATTCTCGTACGGGGGTAGTAATACCTGTGGCTATTACAAAGTCTTCTGCCGTATCTTGTTGTAATATTAAATACATTGCTTCAACATAGTCTTTTGCATGCCCCCAATCACGACGGGCATCTAAATTACCCAGGTATAATTTATCTTGTAAGCCCATGGCTATTTT